>JBLRXD010000245.1:0-6802 GCA_047920935.1 Pseudomonadales bacterium
CTCACCGCGGATCGCGAATGGTGACGGTGCCCTGTGCCATGGCGGCCATGCGACCTTCGTTACTGACATCGATGCGCACGATCGCCTGAGTGCGGGAGAGGCTGACGATCTCCGCCCGGCCCTCGACGGTACCCTTGCTCACGGGCGCCGTCAGGTTGATCTTGAATTCGGTGGTGGCCGCCCACTGTCCGGGCTTCATCGCCGGGTAGCAGACGCAGCCGAGCAGGTGATCGCAGAACGCCGACAGCACGCCGCCGTGCATGTTGCCGAACGGCGTCAGCAGTTCGTCGCGCACGGCGAAGCGGCCGATCATGAAGCCCGGACCGGCCTCGCACAGTTCGAACCCAAGGTATACGGGCAGGCCACCGCCGCCCTTGGCGTGGCCTAAAAAGCGCTGGGCGATAGCGTCGTCATAAGGTACTGCGGGCGCGGCTTCGGTCACGGTGTTTCCCCCCGAAATTGTGGTGAGCAGATCGTCCCATGCCGGGCTGCCTCGAGCAACGCGGCCGCGCCGACAGCACCGTTACTCGGGCGGCAGCAGCGTGCTGTGGATGGACGACTCACCGGGAATCTCCCGGGCGAGGGTGCGAATGGCCAGTTCCGCCTCGGCCAGGGGAAAGTCGTGGGTGTGCATCAGGGCCACCGGCACCCGCCCCGACTCGATCAGGCGGATCGCCTGGCGATAGCCGCGGGAGGTGACGCCGATGGCGCCACGGATGGTCAGTTCCTTCATCACCACCAGATCGGAGACGAACTGCTCGACGGGCTTGAAGCCTTTGACCCCAGCCAGCACCACGGTGCCTCCAGGCCGCGCCATGGACAGCGCGTCCGCCACCGGCTTGGTGGCGTAGGCACTGACGTCCACCACCACATCCGCGCCGCGTCCGGCGGTGAGCTCCTTCACCCGCTTCACCGCATCCTCGTTGTCGACATCGACGGTGTGATCGGCGCCGAATGTGCGCGCCAGAGACAGCTTTTCGGCATCCGCGGCCAGGCCGGTGACGATGATGGTGCCGGCGCCGACTTCACGGCAGGCGATCACGCAGGCCAGCCCGCGTTGCCCCGGACCCAGAATCACCACGGTGTCGCCGGGTGCGGTGCGGGGAATCTCCACGCCCCAGCGGAAGCCCGCGCCGATGGGGTTGTACATCACGGCGATCTCCGGCGGCAGCTTCGGGTCGACCTTGTGGAGGATCGAATTGGGGTGCAGGTACATGTACTGGGAGTAGCCGCCCCAGAGCCCGGGTGCCTCGGTGATCGGGATGTAGGAGTAGATCTTGCGGTGGTCGCAGAGGTGGTAGCTGCCGCCGAGGCACGGCTCGCAATGGCGGCAGGAGATCATGGTCTCGACGGCGACCCGGTCGCCGACGTCAACCCCCCAGCGTTGCGCGGCGCGATCGCCGATGCGGGCGATGATGCCCAACGGCTCGTGCCCGGGAACCACCGGCACCGGGGTGCGCAGCAGGCCCTCGAACTGCTCGTAGTCGCTACCGCAGATGCCGCAGGCTTCCAGGCGCAGAATGGCGGAATCGGCGTCGATGTCGGGAATCGGCAGATCCATGGGCTCGAGCACCCGCGGCGCGGTCTGCACCATGGCGAAGCTGGTTTTCGGCAGTCCGGTCATGCGGCGCGCTGCTCTGATCTGCTTCCTCGAGGGTGAGGGTACGCCCCCGAGAGGCATTGCTCAACGCGCGGCTTCGGGAGTAGCCCACGGGGATATCGCGAGACTTCAGCGCGTTCGCAGCGTTAGTATCTGCGCCAGGGGATCCTGGGATTGGGGCATGAAACTACTGATCATCGTCGGCCAGGCGCTGGGCATCGTGCTGCTCATTCCTGCCGTAGCGCTTGGCACGTTGCGCTACGACAACCGCAATGCGGATGGCCCCTCGATACTCTTTCCCGGCGGCGAGCTGGTGTCTGGTGAGCTGCATGCCGGGCCAGAGCCGGACTGGCGCTTCGTCGACCGGGTAGCCACCGTCGAGCTGCAGTTGGACGAATCGCTCAGCTCGCGGCTGATCTGGATCATCCAGAGTGACGGCAGAATTTACGTCGCGTCCGGCTACATGAGCACCGTCCTCGGTAGGCTGTGGAAGCATTGGGCAGTGCAGGCAGACGAGGGCGACGGTCTGGCGGTGGTGCGGGTGAACGGCACGCGCTACGAGCGCCAGCTGGTGCGTGTAAACGAGGGCCCGGTGCTGGACGGCGTGGCGGCCGCGATGACGGTGAAGTACCGGGTTCCCGCCTCGCGGCAGGACATCGAAGCCGGCAACACCTGGATATTCGAACTCGCCCCTAGAGGACGCTGACGGATGAAAGCCCGCACCTATCTGCTGCTCTGCGTCGCTGTGGCGATTGCCGTCGCGGCTACAGTATTGTTCGTGCCCGCGGTTGCAGACGCCATCGAAGTCGAGTTGCTGACCTTCCTGTCCACCAATGCACGCTGAACCATCACCAATGAGGAGATTTACATGACCATCGAGCGCCTGCACATCGGCCCACGGCTTTCACAAGTCGCCATTCACGGCAATACCGTTTACACCGCAGGGGTGGTGGCCAAGGACAACAGCGCCGACGCAGCCGGTCAGACGGAGCAGATTCTGGCAAGCCTCGATCAGTACCTGAGCGAGGCGGGCAGCGACAAGACGCGGATTCTATCGGCGACGGTGTGGCTCGCCGACATGAAAGATTACGCCGCAATGAACGCCGCCTGGGATGCCTGGGTGCCGGCCGGGAACACGCCGCCCCGCGCATGCGTCGAGGCGAAGCTGGCGACGCCTGCTTATCTGGTGGAAATCCGCGTCACCGCGGCCCGCGATTAGTCGCGGTCGGAAGCGGGCGGCCATGAGCGACGAACCGATCTATCACCGCGGTATGCGTCAGTTGCAGGACGCGCGCGACACCCGCGACCTGGCCGATCGGCTCAGCCAGGTCACCCTGCGAACGGCCTTCAACGACGACGATCGCGCCTTCATCGAGCGCTGCCCGATGTTCTTCATGGCAACGGCCGATGCGGGCGGCCGCCCCGACTGTTCCTACAAGGGCGGGCTGCCGGGTTTCGTGCGCGTGCTCGATGACAGCACGCTCGCGTTTCCCGATTACGATGGTAACGGCATGTACCGGAGCCTGGGGAACGTCCTGGTAAACGAGCACGTCGGGCTGCTGTTCCTGGATTTCGAGCGGTCGCGGCGAATTCGCGTCAATGGCAGAGCCACGATCGACGAAGACGATCCGTTGCTCTCCGAGTTTCCGGACGCGGTGTTCATCGTCCGCGTCACCGCCACCCACATATTTCCCAACTGCCCCCGTTACCTTCACAACATGCAGCTGATGGAGTATTCGGAGTACGCGCCAAAGGCCGATTACACGCCGCCGGCGGCGGCGTGGAAGTCTTACGAAGCGTTCCGTGATGCACTTCCCGCGCGCGACCGTAGCGCTGGCGAAGATCCTGCAGCCGATCCGCTTTGATGAACCCGTCGACGGGGGCGAGCTTCAGCCCAGTGACCGGTAGCGATCGAGCAGAATTTTCACGCGGGTCACGTAGGTTTGGGTTTCGGCGAACGGCGGCACCCCATTGTAGCGGTTGACGTTGCCCGGGCCGGCATTGTAAGCCGCCGCGGCCAGCGTGATGTCGCCATTGAACAGTTCGAGCAGCATGGCAAGGTACTTCACCCCGCCCTCGATGTTCTGGTCGGGGGAGGTTGGGTCCTGTACGCCCATGTCGCTCGCGGTACCCGGCATCAGTTGCATCAATCCGATGGCGCCTTTGTGCGAGCGCGCCAGCGGGTTGAAGCCGGATTCGGCGTGTATCAGCGCGCGGATCAGTGCGGCATCGACCCCGTGCCTGCGCGCCGCGGCGGTGATGGGTTCGGCGAACTTGGTGGTGTGCAGAGCGGTGGAGTGCCAGTCGACGGCCGAGCGTGGATTGCAGGCGTAACAGGTGAATGCCATCACCTCGTAGGACTGGTCGCGGGGCGCTCGGTCAGTGAATGCGGGCACGCCGTCGCCCTGCCGGTAGGTGAACACTCGATGCACCGGCGCGCTGCTGCCGTCGCTGAAGCTGCGGCTGGCGCTGGCAGCGCCGGCTTCACCGGCGAACGCAACCCAGAGCCCCGCCAGCATCAGCAGTGCGGCGCCCGGTCGGGCGATCATGAACGAGGTCGTTGGCACACGCGATGGTCCTTCGGAATGGCGCCAGGCGGCCGCGCAAGCCGTTGCGCCGCCGATCACGTGTGCAGTATAGATTCCTCAGGTTTGCGATCCGTGCAGCGGTTCGCGAAAAGGGCTGCGAGTCTGGCGCCCTCCTTCTGTGGTATTGCCCACTGTGGTACTGGTAGATCACCCCATCAGCGGAGCCTTGCCGTGAAAATTCCGGCCAACATCGCCACCTTCTGGAGCGAGTTCGCAGTGGTCACCCCGGAAGATATCAGCGGACGTTTCCACGAAGCCTTCCACTTCGATGACCACGAGGCCAGCGCCAACGGGTTGTGCCGACTGGTGCTGGCCGGACGCAAGCGCGCCACGGCCGCGCTGCTCTGGGCACATGAGGTCGACAACAGACGATTGCCCGAACCGGGTGATTTGAGTGTCGTCACCAACTGGGCGGGAGATCCGCAGTGCGTCATCGAGACGCGCGCGGTGGACGTGGTGCCGTTCGAGGAGGTGAGCGCGGAATTCGCTGCGGTGGAGGGTGAGGGTGACGGTTCGTTGCGATACTGGCGCGACGTCCACTGGGACTACTTCGGCAGAGAGTGCGAGCGCATCGGCCGGCTGCCCGACCGGCGCATGCCGGTGGTGTGCGAGCGATTCGAGGTAATCTACCCGTGACCGCGAATTACCTCCTCCCTCGCGCTCCGAGCCGCGGTATCGTGCCGACGATGTATCTGCTATAGACGATGTATCTGCTTTAAGGGAGGGTGCAATGACCATCACCAACAGCCAGTCGGGGACCAACGTGCACGAGGTTGCCGACGGCATCTATCGAATCAACACGCCGGTGGCGCTCCCGGGCGGGGCGGGATTCTCGTTCAACCAGTACCTCATCGTCGATGATGAGCCGTTACTGTTCCACACCGGGCCACGGAAGATGTTCCCGCTGGTAAGCGAGGCGGTTGCCAGCCTGCTGCCGGTCGAGCGACTGCGCTACATTGGCTTTTCTCATGTGGAATCCGACGAGTGCGGCTCCCTCAACGAGTGGCTTGCCGTCGCTCCGAACGCCGTGCCGCTGTGCGGCGCGGTGGCCGCCATGGTTTCCATCGAAGATCTGGCGGATCGGCCGCCGCGGGCGCTGGCCGACGGTGAGTTACTGTCGCTGGGCGCCCACCGGGTGCGCTGGTTCGACACCCCGCATCTGCCCCATGCGTGGGAGTGCGGGTTCCTCACGGAGGAGAGCACGCGCACCCTGCTGTGTGGCGATCTGTTCACCCAGGGCGGCAGCGACCTTCCGGCGATCACCGAAGCCGATATCCTCGGCCCCAGCGAAGCGTTTCGCCAGCAGATGGACTACTTCTCGCACACCCGGGATGCGCGCGTGATGCTTGACCGGCTGGCAGCCACCGCGCCCTCGACGCTGGCGTGCATGCACGGCAGCGCCTGGCACGGAGACGGGGCAGGCCTGCTGCGGGCGTTGGCCGACAGTCTCGAGCGGTCGTAGCAGCCGGACGCGGAGGTGAAGCTGTCGATGCTTCATCATAGGCTGGCGGCCTGCGTCGAGGATCAGGCTATTCAGCCGCCGGCTTTCTTGACCTGGTAGCCCAACGATTCGAGCAACGGCAGCAGTCGATCGCGCTGGTCGCCTTGCAGTTCGATCACGCCGTCCTTGACCGCGCCACCCACGCCGCAACTGGCCTTCAGGGACTTCGCCAGGCTCGCCAACTCGGTGTCGCCGAGGGGCAGTCCGGTGATCAGGGTGACGCCGGCGCCTTTGCGTCCCTTGGTCTGGCGCGACAGCCGCACGATGCCGTCGCCGCCGGAGCGCGGCCGCGACCGATCCTTGCACACGCAGTCCGCGACCGGCCGTTGGCAGCCCGGGCAACGCCTGCCGGCATCGGTGGAGAAGACCAGGGTGCTGTTCTTGCGTGCTTTCATGGACTCCCGTCGGACTCGCGCCACGTCGTGAATCTACCACGCGCTGCTACCATGCCGCTCTTTCATGGCAAGGAACAGCAGGATGGCGGTTAACCCGCATCGGCTCGGCGTGCTGGCCGTGCTCTGGCTTGCCGGTCTGTATTTGCGCCTGCCTATGCTGGTGGCGCCGCCGCTGGCGCCGCTGATCGGCGCGGAGTTGAGTCTGAATCAGTCGCAGATCGGCGCGCTCACCACCATCCCGGTGCTCATGCTGGCCCTGGGGGCGTTGCCGGGCTCGTTCTTCATTGCCCGCCTGGGGCCGGGTCTGGCGTTGGTGCTGGCCCTGGTATTGCTGGCTCTGGCATCGGCCGGGCGAGGCCTGGCGCCGCCCCCCATGGTGCTGTTCGCCTGCACGGTGCTGCTGGGATTTGCGGTAGCGGTGATGCAGCCGGCGCTGCCGGTGCTGGTGGGGCAGTGGCTTCCCGGTTCGCTGGCGCTCGGCTCGGCGGTTTACATGAACGGTATGCTCATGGGCGAGTTCATCGGCGCGGGCCTGACCCTGCCGGTGGTGATGCCGCTGCTGGACGGCGACTGGCGCGCGACGCTGCTGGTGTGGTCGTTGCCGGCATTGGTGGTGGCAGCTCTCGTAGGAGCGATCTCCCGATCGCGATCGGGAGATCGCTCCTACGGGGAGGCGTCGCGATCGGAGGCGTCGCGATCAGGAGATCGCTCCTACGGG
>JBLRXD010000246.1:0-6762 GCA_047920935.1 Pseudomonadales bacterium
GGTAGGGGCTGTCGGCGGCCGCCACGCCGTTGATCAGATCCAGGTTCAGGCGGCGTTCGCGGGCCAGCAGGAAGCCAAGCGGCGCCACCGCGACCGCCAGCTGCGGGTCGCCGGGCGGCAGCAGGAAGGTGAGCCGCTTACCCTGATTCTCCACCACCGATGCCAGGTGGCCGGCGGCGAACGCCAGGTAATTGCCGCTGCGACGTTGCGGCAGTTCCGGCCAGTCGAGGCCGAGCCCGCACGGGGAAGCCGGATCCACCGCGCTCATCCAGAAGTCGGCGGGCGGGGGCTGGCGTCGACGCAGCGCATCCAGCGCCGCCGGTGCAGCGAACTGGGGCCCGGACAGCCCCTGGAAGAAATAGCCTGCCACCACCTCGCCCGCCAGCTCCATGAGGCGCAGCGCGCGGAACAGTGCCGGCCAGCGCAGCTGCCCGCCCTCGCGGTTGGCCAGCTCCCGGCAGACCACGCCGTAGCGATCCACCAGCATGCGGGCCCGCTCCCGAGCATCTTCCTGCCCGATCAGCGCATCCGCCGTTGGCTCCGGTCGTGGCAGCAGCAGCCAGTTCCCGGCCCAGACATCGGCGTAGGCCGAGCGCCCGTAGCGAGGCGCTCGAGGCGCGGGCCGGCGCCCTCGAGCGCGCGGCGGCGGTTGCCCTGAGGCGGATTCGGAAGCCAGCTTGTAATCCCGCGCAACGCCCTGGCGCAGCGGCGTCAGGGTGTCGGCGCTCACCTCGCCGCGCCACACCGCCCGCCACCAGCGCTCGTTGAAATCATGCAGCGGAGCCGTCTGGCGATCGGCGAGCTGCAGAAACGGATAGCGGGCGCCCGGATCAAGGAACAACTCCGCCACGGTATCGTCACGGTCGACGGGTGGCTCGTCCAGCAGCGCGAGATCCTCTCCATAGCCGATGCGGATCTGGCCAGTGCCAGCGCCCTGCCAGGACAGGCCGAGCTCCGGCAGCAACCGTTCCAGTGAGTGCTCCGCCCACTGCTGGTGGCGCGCGGCTGGCAGATCGTGCAGCCACACCGCCACTGGCGCACGGTAGCCGCGCAACGGCTGCAGATATTCCTCGGCCGGCAGGTCGGCGGCCAGCCCCTGCCAGCCCGCCACAAAACCCGGCAGGGCGGCGATCGGCTGCGGCTCCAGCTGCGGGCGTTTGCGGGCTCGTTGCAGCCGCAGCATCGCCTCGAGGTTGTCGGCGTCGCAGTAGTAGCTGGCGTCGTCATCGGCCAGTAACTGACCGCATACCAAGGCCTCCCGTTCTTCCAGCAGTCCGGCGGGAATCGTCGGCAGGATCTGCGCGATGTCGGTGCGGGTAACGGGGCCGTAGAACGACAACGCCTCCAGCGCCAGCTCCACCGCCCCGCGGGCATCGGCCACCGGGGGGATGGGCTGCGGCAGCCGCGCGTCGCCCGCCAGGCCGGAAACCTGCAGCGCCTGCAGCAGTTCCCTATGGCAGAGCCAGCGGCGTTGACCCGCGGTGATGGTGACCACATCGGGGTGATCGAGGCCAGCGGGCGCGTCCGGCGTCGGCAGCAGCACGCGTTCCTTGACCCACTCAGCCCATTCGTTGGCGGATTCCGGCGCATAGCCGGGCTCGCGGCGTTGGCGTTTGGCCACGAACAGCGCCACCGTTTCCGCTTCGAGCCGGGGCCGCAACGTCGCGTCATGCACGGCGCTGCGGATCAGGTCGTCCGACAGGCCGCTGGCGCCGCGCCGTTCGGGGCTGTCGTCGGCATACATGTAGCGGCTGATCTGGTCGAAGGTGGCGTTGCCGGCAAACGGGCTGGGGCTGGCGGTGACCCGGTAAGTCACCGCTACCGTGGCGTCTTCGAGCTCGGCCAGGCAGGTCTGCAGCGCCGGCAGATCGAACTCGTCGCTCAGACACGTGCGCCAGGCTTCCAGCAGCAACGGGAAGTCGCTGAAATCGGCCACCGCGCTCATGAGCTTCTTCGCCTGCAGGCGGCTCATCCACAGGGGCAGGCGGGCGTTGAAGCGTTGCCGTGTCAGCAGCAGCGCCCGCCCGGCGGCCTCGCGGAAGCGGGCGCCGAAGAATCCCGAGCTTTCCAGGCTCTGCCGCAGCAGGGTCTGCAGGTTGCTGGCGGTGACCAGGCTCAGCACTTGATCCGGTTCCAGCGGTTGCCGTGACTGCACCACCACGACGTTGTCGTCGGCGTGGACTTCTGCATCGTCGCCCCGGCGCTGCAGCCCGGCGCCGAGCGCCAGGGCCCACGGCCGGTTTACCCGGCCGCCCCAGAAGGTGTGGATGACCAGCAGCTGCGGCTGCAGCGGGCCGCGGTACCCGCCGGGCCCGCTCAGTACCCGCTCTACCAGCAGGTGATGGCGGTGCGGCAACGCGCCGCCCACCGCCTCGCGCTGGCGTTGCAGATAACCCACCAGCTCTTCCGCTGCCACCGTATCGAAGCCGTGGCCGCTGACGAGCTGTTCCAGCAGCCCGTCGTGATCGCCCGCGGCCAGCCGCTGCTCGGCGTGCTCGAGCAACAGCGCCACCCGGCGGGCGTAATGGAAGCTGCGGCTCTGGCGTTCGGCGCGCCAGAACGGCGGCGCCGAGGCGCTGCTGGCGGTGGCTCGCACCAGCACGTCGTTGTGGGTGATGCGGTGAATCTGCCAGTTCTGGGTGCCCAGGCTGAACACCTGGCCGGTGCTGGCTTCCCAGACGAACTCCTCGTCGAGCTCGCCGATGACGGTGCCGGAATCGAGGTGGCGGATCTGAAAATAGCCACGATCGGGAATCACCCCGCCGGCGTTGTACATGGCCAGCACGGCGGAATGCTGGGCCTGCACCACCTGGCGGATGCGGTCGTAGCTGATGCGCGGTTTGAGCTCGCGGATGCGGGTGCCGGCGTAGCGCCCGGCGAGCATTTCCAGCACCAGATCGAAATGCTCGCGCGGCAGCCGCGCGTACGGCCCGCTGCGACGCAGCAGCGCGTACAGCGCCGCCACCGACCAGGGCTCCGAGGCCGTCATGGAGACGATGATCTGCGCCAGCACGTCGAGCGGATTCTCCAGCGGCTGCAGCGGCTCGATGTCGCGTTCGGCCACCGCGACGGCCAGGGCGGCGGCATCGACGAAGTCCTGCGCGAAGGTCGGAAACAGCGACGCGTGGCTCACCTCTCCCACGCCATGCCCGGCGCGGCCGATGCGCTGCAGCGTTGCGGCCACGCTGGGGGGTGACTGGATCAGCACCACCTCATCCAACGTGCCGATGTCGATGCCCATCTCCAGGGAGCTGGTGGCGACGATGGCCTGCAGCTCACCGGCCTTGAGGCGCTCTTCCACCCGCACGCGCACTTCCCGTGCGAGCGAGCCGTGATGGGCGTACGCCAGCGGCTCCGGCTGATTCTTGTTGATGGCTACGGTGAGACGCTCCGCCAGACGGCGGCTGTTGGTGAAGAACAGCGTGGCGCGGTTGCGCGCAATGATCTGTCGAAAGCTGTCCGCCAACGGCTCCCAGACCTTCTGGCCATTCTCGGCGGCCTGGCGGGCGGCCGCGGGAAAACGAATGCGCAGCTCGATCTGCTTGCCGTGACTGGCCTCGAAGATGCGCATCGGCCGTGCCGCATCGTGCTGGTCGCTACCGGCAACGAACCTGGCGATACCCTGCAGCGGCCGTACCGTCGCGGACAGCGCCAGCCGCTGAAATTCGCCGGCTATGTCGACCACCCGCTCCAGCGCGGTGAGCAGCAGGGTGCCGCGACGGTTGTCGGCGAGGGCGTGCACCTCATCGACGATGACCGTGGCGATGGCGCTGAGCGCGTGCCTGCCGCGGGCGCTGGTGAGCAGCAGCATCAGGCTTTCGGGAGTGGTGATGAGGATCTCCGGCGGTCGCCGCAACAGCCGCTGGCGTTCGCTCTGAGGGGTATCGCCCGAGCGGGTCGCGACGCGGATGTGCGGGACTGCGGCGCGGGCGGTGAGCGCGTCCAGCGGCGCCAGCAGATTGCGCTGAATGTCGTTGTTGAGAGCCTTCAGCGGCGACACGTAAAGCACCCGGGTCGCGCCCGTTTGGCAGCTGCCGTTCGCGAATCGGTTCAGCGCCCAGAGGAACGCGGTCAGCGTCTTGCCACTGCCGGTGGGCGCGCTCACCAGCACGTGCTCGCCGGCGGCGATGGCGGGCCAGGCCATGGCCTGGATCTCCGTGGGGCCGGCAAAGCTGTCGACGAACCAGCTGCGAATCCCCGGCTCGAACAGACCCAGGACGGCAGCGGCGGCGGGGCGTGCAGCGCTCATGTGCGCATTGTTGCCGAAACCAGTGGTGGGAGCGATCTCCCATATCGCGACCCGGAAGCCGCAGCGCCGCAGCCCGCGGCAAAACCCCTGCGCAAGCCCGTGAAGCGCGACCGAGCGGAGCAAATTGACCCGCTCTGGGGGCAATTTGTCGCAGCGAGGGAACCCCCGGAGGGGGTCGCGCGAGGGCACGCAGGGGCTTTGCCGCGGGCTGCGGCGCTGCGGCGGCATTCGCGATCTGGAGATCGCTCCTACGCGGGCGGGTACAATGGTGGGCATCGAACAGTGGAGAGGCAGATGAAGGAGGTAGCGGCGCTGCTGCGATCGGGGCAGCGGATTTTCGTGGCGGGCAGCAGTAACGAACCCACCGGTCTGCTGAACGTTCTGCGGGCCATGGCGTTGCCCGACGGGTTGCATTTCATCCAGTTTCCCATCGCCGGCTACAACCAGCAGGATTTTACCGGCTACGGCCCGGGGGCTCGATTCACCACCTTCTTCATGACGCCACACCTGCGGGATGCCGACCCCGCGAGGCTGCACTTCCTGCCGATGCAGATGCGGCGGGTTTACGACTACCTGTCCCGGGACGTGGACGTGGTGCTGATTCAGGTGGCGCGGGGCGCCGACGGACGGCTGCGCCTGGGCCCCAACGTGGATTTCGTCGGCGCGGCCTTGGGATGCGCGTCGATCGTCATCGCCGAGCTCAACGGCAGCCTGGTGGCGCCGGCTGGCTGCCCAACCATCGAGCCAGCAGACATCGACCTGCTGGTGAGCACCGAGCGGGCGCTCGAGCACGTGGCTGCTGCCCGTCCGGATGCGGCGGCCGAGGCCATCGCAGCGCTGGTGGCGCAGGAGATACGCGACGGCGACTGCATTCAGACCGGGATCGGTGGCATACCGGCGGCGATCCTGGCACGGCTCGTGAGCAAGAACGATCTCGGCATGCACGGCGGGCTCATCGACGATGGCGGCATGGCGTTGATCCGCAACGGTAACCTCACCGGGCTAAACAAGGAGATAGACGCAGGACGGCACGTCACCGGCATGGCTTTGGGCTCGCCCGAGTTGCTGGAGTGGTTGGCCGAAACGCCTGCGGTGGAGTTCCGCGGCGCTGAGTATACTCACGAGGTGGGGGTCATCGGCCGCTTGTCACAATTCGTGTCGGTGAATTCCGCGGTGCAGGTCGATCTCTACGGCCAGGTGAATGCGGAGCTTGCCGGAGGCAGGCAGATCTCCGGCACCGGGGGTTCGGTGGACTTCATGCGCGCGGCCCGGGCGTCCCCGGGCGGGCGCTCGATCATCGCCATGAACGCGACCGCCCGGGGCGGTACGCTGTCGCGCATCGTTCCCAAAGTCGAGCTGGTTACCGCATTACGCACCGACGTCGACCTGGTGGTCACCGAGTATGGGGTGGCGCGCCTGCGTGATGCGCCGCTGCGCGAAAGGGCCGAAGCGCTGGTCGAAATCGCAGCGCCGGAGTTTCGTGACGAGCTGCGTGGCCAGCTGCCACGATGAGGCGGGGCTGGCCTATTGCGGATTTCCCGCTAGTATTAACGTACTTGAGGTAGCCGCATGCGAGGTGCGGTCATGGAATACATCGGCATCGATCCCGCCGTGGGGTTGGAGTGTTCGCACTGTGATCACGTGACCAGGGTGAAGTACAGCGCCCTGCTGCATCGTGTGCTTGAAGGCGAGCAGGTGGCCTGCGGTCACTGCGACCGGCAAATGCTTCACGACTGGACCACCGTCAGCGTGGTCCAGAACATCATCAAACGCCGCATGCGCGAGGCCCACGAGGCCAGGCACGGTCGTCAGCTGGAGACCGGCTGATCTTCCTCGGGGCGCGCTTCGGCCAGCCCCAGACTCACCAGGATGAACGCGTATTCCTCCGCTAGTTCGCGTAGCGACTCGAACCGCCCGGATTGGCCGCGGTGTCCTGCATCCATGTTGGTTTTCAGCAGCAGCCAGTTGTCGTCGGTTTTCAGCTGGCGCAGCTTCGCGGTGTACTTGGCCGGTTCCCAGTAGGTGACTCGCGGGTCGTTGAGGCCGGCGGTGACCAGCATCGGTGGGTATGCGCCCGGCTTCAGCTGATCGTAAGGCGAGTAGGAGAGGATGTAGCGGAAGGCTGCTTCGTCCTCGATGGGATTGCCCCACTCCGGCCACTCGATGGGCGTGAGCGGCAGGCTGGTGTCGAGCATGGTGTTGAGCACATCGACGAACGGCACATGCGCCACCACGGCGCCCCATAACTCCGGGGCCTGATTCACCACCGCGCCCATGAGCTCGCCCCCGGCACTGCCGCCAGCGATGGCGATACGGCCGGCGCTGGTGTAGCCCTCGGCAACGAGAAAGCGGGCGACATCGACGAAATCGTTGAACGTGTTCGTACGCTTGTCTAGCTTGCCATCTTCGTACCAGGCGTAGCCGAGATCGTCGCCGCCGCGGATGTGAGCGATGGCAAAGGCAAAGCCGCGCTCCAGCAGCGACAGCCGATTGGCAGAGAACCCCGGCATGGT
>JBLRXD010000247.1:0-6719 GCA_047920935.1 Pseudomonadales bacterium
AAGCGGCCTGCGGCCGCCGCGGTCGCTTGAGGAAAAGCGGAGTTTTCCATGAAAACGATCTCCGGATCGCGATCGGGAGATCGCTCCTACAATCTTCGCTCATGCTCATGGGATGATCACCGCTTTGAGGGTTTCGGCGGTGTCGATCTGTGCTTCGAATGCCTGGGCGGCGTCCCCCAGCGGGTAACGGTGGGTGATCAACGGCTTGCGGTCGACTTTGCGGTCGGCGATCAACGCCAGGGCCTGCGCCACATCGTCGGCCGTATACCCCAGGGTGCCGATGACCTGGAGGTTCTTCGTCACCACCTGGTTGAAATCCACTTCGGGCTTGTCTTCGTACAGCGCCACGCCGACCACCCGGCCGGTTGCCGGGCGCGCCAGTTCCAGCGCCTGATTGAGGGTCAACGCCAGCCCGGCGCACTCCAGCACCACGTCCACCCGGCCGCTGGTGGTGGCGTTGTAGATCACCGGCGCGTCGCCAAACAGCGACTTCACGGTGGCCACCAGATCCTCCCGTAACGCGTTGATGGTGCGCCCGGCGCCGAACTCGGTGGCCATCGCCAGGCGCTTGTCGGAAACGTCGCAGACGATGACCTCGCAGTCGGGGTGCAGGGCCTGGAGCACCTGCACGCAACCCAGGCCGATCATGCCGGCGCCGATCACCAGCACCCGTTCGCCGGCTTGCGGATTCGCCCGCCGCACCGCGGTCAGCGATACCACCAGCGGCTCCACGGTGGCGGCCTCTTCGTAGGAGACCGCGGCCGGAAGCTTGAGCAGCAGCGGCCTGCTGCCGAACACCGCGCCGACGTTGCAGTACTCGGCATAGGCGCCCAGCGCCACGCCGGTGACCCGGTCACCCACCGCGAACCCTTCCACCTGTGCCTGCGGCCCGATGGCGGCGATGTCGCCGGCAAATTCGTGGCCGAACAGCACGCCTTGCTCCTGCGGCAAAGACATCTCTGTGAACATGCCCTTCTTGTACGTGTGCAGGTCGGTACCGCAGACGCCCACGGCCCTGACTCGAATCAGCACGCCATCCGGCGTGACCGCGGGCTTCGGCACATCCACGACGCGCAGGTCGCGCACATCGTGAAGCACCGCTGCTTTCATCGTTTCCATGGCTCGTTTGCTCCCCTGGTTGCAGCCGGGCTCAGCTGCCCGATGCCGAATGCCGACACCCAATGCTAACCCATTGTCTCGCCCATCAGCAGCCGTGGCACGACGCTTGCTGCCCACACTCGCTCGGAGCGAAAACTTCTGCCCATACCGACGAACGGAGGACGAACATGAAGAAGCTGACACGCGCCATGCAAATCGGCGGGTTCGCTGCCGCAGCCCTGCTCTGGGGCCTCACCGCAGTAGCCGAGGTCATCGCCATTCCGGATCCCATTGCCGAGGAACATGCAGAACTGCACGCGCGCTTGCAGACGGCCGCCAACGTCGGCGGCGAGACCGGGCGAGCAGCCGCCGCGGTGATCGAAACGCTGGGACCCCACTTCGAGAAGGAAGAGCGCTATGCCCTACCGCAGCTCGGCGCTCTGCCGACCCTGGTGGGCGAACCGCTGGCGGGCGCTGCAACGCTCACCGAGGAGCAGAAGCAGGATCTGCGGGAACGCAGCGAGCGGCTGCGCGCGGAGCTTCCGCAGATGTTGGAGGAGCACGAGGCGATCCACGAGGCTCTCGAACGGCTGCACGCCGCTGCGGTGCGCGAGCAGCAGCCGGAGCAGGCCCGCCTGGCCGAGGAAATTCAGCGGCACGCCCAAACCGAGGAGGCCGTGCTCTACCCGGCGGCGCTGCTGGTGGGCGAGCTGGTCTCAAAGCGCGGGGAGGATCCCTGAACGAGCACTCCCAGAGAGCCTCGCGGCGCAGCAGCGCCCACCCGTAGACGAAACGTCCGCGCTGCCGTAACTTCACTGGCGATGAACGATCTCCACCTGCAAACGGCCGGCGCGCTGGCGAACCGCATCCGCAGCGGCGAGCTGTCGCCGGTGACGCTGTGCGAGCACCTGCTCGAGCGCAGCCGCGGGCTCGACCCGAAGCTCAACGCTTTTCGGCTGCTTGCCGAAGACCGCGCCCTCGCCGCCGCGGAAGCGGCCGCGGTGCAGATCCGCGCGGGTCAGTATCTCGGCCCGCTGCACGGCATTCCCTACGTGACCAAGGATCTGTTCGACGTCGCCGGTTTGCCGACCACCGCCGGATCGAAAACCCTAGAGCGCCAGATCGCCCGCGGCGATAGCGGAGTGACCGCTCGACTGGCGCAAGCGGGCATGGTGCTGCTCGGCAAGACCAATACGGTGGAGTTTGCCTTCGGCTCCGTCGGCATCAATCACAGCCATGGCACGCCCCACAATCCCTGGGCGGAGGAACATCGCGTTCCCGGCGGCTCCAGCAGCGGCTCGGCGGTGGCGGTGGCGGCAGGGTTGGCACCGTTGGCCACCGGCACCGACACCGCATGCTCGGTGCGCACCCCGGCCGCGCTCTGCGGCATCGTCGGCTTGAAGACCACCGTGGGGCGCATCAGCCGCGCCGGTGTGCATCCGCTCAGCAGCACCCTCGACTCGGTGGGCTCGCTGGGGCGCTGCGTGGCCGACGTGGCGCAGATGTTCAGCGCCATGCAAGGCCCCGACCCGGCCGATCCCAGCACCCACGGCGTGGCCCCCGAAGACGTGCTGACGACGCTCCGGGACGGGGTCGCCGGGCTGCGGGTGGCGTTCGCGGAAGGGCTGCTGTTCGAGCAGCTCGACGCCGAAGTGGAGCGCGCGGTGCGGGCTTGCGGCGCGGTGTTCGAAGATCTCGGCGCTCGGGTGACCAACATCGACTTTGCTGCCGCCGCCGAGGTCATGGCCGAACCCAGCGTCATCTCCCAGGTGGAAGGTTACGCCGTCAACGAATCTCGGCTGCTGCGCGACCCGCATGACATAGACCCCATCGTGCTCGAGCGTATGAACCCCGGCGGTGCGGTGAAAGCCGTAGACTACCGGCGCGCGCTCGACCGGCTGGTGCCTTTGCGTCAGCAGACGCAAAGGCTGTTCGACCGGGTAGACGTGCTGCTGGCGCCCACCTGCATGTGGCCGGCCGCCGCCGTCCGCGAGGTCGACCAGGACTTCGAAACCTACATGCGCTACGCCTACGGCTATCTGCGCAACTGCTTCGTCGGCAATCTGCTCAACCTGTGCGCGGTCACCTTGCCCTGCGGCTTTACCGCCTCCGGCCTGCCCATCGGGCTGATGGTCTACGCCCGCCCGTTCCACGAACACACGGCGCTGCGCGTCGCCCGGGCCTACGAGCAGGCAACCCCTTGGCACCAGCGCCAGCCGCAACTCGCCTGGGCCGGTTGAGTCGTCCGCGCGTTCGACTGGCGCGACTGAGGCGTCGATAATGGGGCACCAGCCCGGTCACGGGCAGCAGGGCGATGAGGGAGCGGCCATGCACGACGACTGGTTCGGCAACTACCCGGGGTTGCGCTTCGAGCGGCTCGAGCACGGCGTGCTGCTGATGACCATCGACCGGCCGGAGCACAAGAACGCCACCGACGCACCCCTGCACCGGGCGCTCAGCCGGGTCTGGCTGGACATCGACGACGATCCCGAGGTACGCGTGGTGGTGGTCACCGGCGCCGGCGACGCCTTCTCGGCAGGGGGCGACCTGGCGTGGATCGCCACCATGGTGGAGAACTACGACGGCATGAAGGTCGCCTTCAAGGAGGCGGGCGACATCGTCTACCGCATGACGTCCTGCTCGAAGATCATCATCTCGGCCATCAACGGCGTAGCCGTCGGTGCGGGCCTGGCGGTTGCCCTGATGGCGGACATCAGCATCATCGCCGAGGACGCCCGCTTCACCGACGGCCATCTGCGCCTCGGAGTGGCCGCCGGCGATCACGCCAACATCATCTGGCCGCTGCTGTGCGGTCTGGCCAAGGCCAAGTACTACCTCATCACCTCGGACTTCATCGACGGCAAGACGGCCGACGAGATCGGCCTGGTGTCGAAGTCGGTGCCCCGGGAGCGGCTCATGGCAGAAGCCATGGCCGTCGCCAACAAGGTCGCCACCGGTCCCCAGGACGCAGCGCGCTGGACCAAGCGCGCGCTGAATCTGTGGGTGCAGCAGGCGGCGCCGGCGTTCGACGCGAGCCTGGCATTCGAGATGCTGAACTTCATGGGGCGCGACGCAGCCGAAGGGGCGGCTGCGTTGCAGGAGAAGCGCAAGCCCGACTTCCCCAGCGCGCGCTCGGCCTCCGGTCCAGAGCCGCAGGAGGATGCGTCATGAATTATCCGTTCGAGGGTCTGCGCGTCGTCGATGCGGCCTCGTTTCTGGCCGGTCCCGGCGCTGCCACGGTGCTGGGAGATTTCGGCGCCGACGTCATCAAGGTGGAACCGCTGGGCGGCGACGGCTATCGCACCTTGTCCGGCGGCTACGTGGTCGACTATCACTGGCAGCTGACGTCTCGCAACAAGCGCAGCATCGCCCTGGACATCGCCTCCCCCGAGGGCCGCGACATCGTCCATCGGCTGGTGCGCGATGCCGACGTGTTCCTGGTGAACTTCTTCCCGCATCAACTTGCCCGGTTCGGCCTGCGCTACGAAGACCTGGAAGCCATCAACCCGCGGCTGATATACGCGCACATGTCCGGCTACGGCAGCGCAGGGCCGGAGGCGGAGCGCCGCGCGTTCGACTCCACCGCCTGGTGGGCCCGCTCCGGCATGGCGGACCTGGTGCGCGACCCCGGGCAGCCGCCGGTGATGGGGGCGCCGGGGTTCGGCGATCATTCCAGCGCCATGGCGCTGTTCGGCGCCGTAGCCATGGCGTTGTACACACGCGAACGCACGGGGCGCGGCAGCCAGGTGGCAAGCTCGCTGATCGCCAACGGCATCTGGGCCAACGGCATGCAGATGCAGGGCGCCATCGCCGGTTTCGACCTCGCCGCGCGCCGCCGCAAGAAGGGCTGGCTGAATCCGTTCACCGCCGTCTACGGCACCGCCGACGAGCGTCACGTGGTGCTCGGCGTCACCAATCCCCTGAAGGAATGGCCGCACCTGTGCGCCGCCATGGGTCACCCCGAGTGGTTGCAGGATCCGAGGTTCGCCGACCATGCCACCATCATGCGCAACCGCCGGGCGTTGATCGACGCCATTCAGGCGGTCACCGGCGCCATGTCCCTGGAAGAACTGGTGGCAGCGCTGGATGCCAACGACATCACCTACGGCGTGGTGAGCTATCTCGACGAGTTGATCGACGACCCGCAACTCAAAGCCGCTGGCATCCTCGTGCCCACGGGCTCCGACGACGAGTACTACCCGCAGACCGTGGCCAACCCCATCCGCATGGACGGCGCCGCGCGCCGGGATGCCGGGCCCTGTCCCGGCGTCGGCGAGCACAGCGCGGAGATCCTCGCCGAGCTCGGCTTTGCCGAGCAGCAGGTCGAAGCGCTGGCGCAGCAGGGCGTGGTGAAGCTGGGCGGCCCCCAGGGGCGACGGCCGTCGGTTGATCCGGTGGCGAAGTCCTAAATTCTATGGGCAACGCCTGAATACACTCTTTCACGGTTACAGCACCTGCCGAGGCCGCACCCATGCCGACTTTCAGCACCGCCATCTCTTCCCACCGCGCCGTAAGTGGCGGACACACCACCCACTATCTGGCCGCCGGCCCGGAAGACGGGCCGTTGATCGTCTTCGTCCATGGGTGGCCGGAGCTGTCCATCAGCTGGCGCCATCAGCTGCCGGCGTTCGCCAGCCTGGGTTTTCGCGCGGTCGCCCCCGACATGCGCGGCTATGGTGCCTCCACCGTCTATGACCGCCACGACGACTACGCGCAGCAGCACGTGGTCGGCGACATGCTCGAACTGCTCACGGCGCTGGGGCGTGAGCGGGCAATCTGGGTTGGCCACGACTGGGGCAGCCCGACCGTCTGGAGCATCGCCAGCCATCATCCCGAACGCTGCGATGCCGTGGCCAGCCTGTGCGTGCCCTACTTCACCCTCGAGCGCGGGCTGGATGCGTGCCTCGAGTTGGTAGACCGCGCGGTTTACCCCGCGGCTACCTATCCCGCAGGGCAATGGGAGTACCAGCTGTTCTACCAGGAGCAGTTCGACCGGGCCACCAGCACCTTCCAGGCGAACGCCTACAACACCGCCAAGCTGCTGTTCCGCAAAGGTGACCCTTCCGGCAAAGGCCGGCCGGCCGGCACCGCCATGACGCGCATCAACAACGGCTGGTTCGGCGAGCTCAACGAGGCGCCCGACGTGCCCCGGGACGACGACGTGGTGACCGAAGAAGACCTGCAGAGCTACGCCGCGGCCCTGCAGCGCAACGGTTTTTTCGGCCCTGATTCGTACTATATGAACCATGACGCCAATGCCGCCTACGCCGCGCGCGCGGTCAACGACGGCCGGCTCGACGTGCCGGTGCTGTTCCTCCACGCCGAGTACGACTACGTCTGCGAAACCGTCAGCTCTCGGCTCGCCGAGCCCATGCGCGCCCACTGCAGCCGCCTCGACGAAACGGTGATCCCCTCAGGGCACTGGATGGCTCAGGAGCAACCGGCGCAGGTCAATGCCGCTCTGGCGCGATGGCTGGTGGCGCGCCTGCCGACGCTATGGCCTGCATGACAGAGCCTGCCCGTAGGAGCGGTCTCCAGACCGCGATGGCTCTCAGGCTATCAGGCTTCGCGGTCTGGAGACCGCTTTTCTGGAACAAACCGGCCCGGAAACTGGGGGCTTG
>JBLRXD010000248.1:0-6715 GCA_047920935.1 Pseudomonadales bacterium
GCGCCCCTGCGGAGTTCTACTGGCTGTGCCTGGGGGTGCTGCTGGTGGCGCTGCTGGTCGCGCTCAATCTGCTGCGCAGCCCGTCGGGCCGGGCGATGGTGGCGGTGCGCGACTCGGAGGTGTCGGCCGAGAGCATGGGCATTCACCTGATGCGTACCAAGACCATGGCGTTCGCCCTGTCCGCCGGGTTCACCGGGCTGGCCGGCGCGCTGTTCGCCCATCGCATCGGCTATCTGGCGCCGGATGCGTTCACCCTGCTGCTTTCCATCCAACTGCTGCTGATGGTGGTGGTGGGCGGCTTGGGCTCGTTGCACGGGGTCATCTTCGGCGCGGTTTTTATCGGCCTGCTGCCCCAGGGGTTGGCGCTGCTGCGCGATACCGCGCCGCCGGCGGTGGCGCAGATCCCGGGGCTCGAGCCGGGCATCTTCGGGCTGATCCTGGTGCTGTTTCTGATCTACGAGCCGCTGGGCATCTACGGCCGCTGGTGCAAGATCCGCTCTTACTTCGCCGCGTTTCCGCTGTATCGGCGCGCCACCCATCGGCGCCAGAAGCGCTACCTGCGCACCGAGCGGTTGCAGTGAGCCTGTTGGTGGCAGAGGGTCTCGCCGTCAGCTTCGGCGGCGTCAAGGCGGTGCAGGACGTCAGCTTCACGGTGGCCCAGGGCGAGGTATTCAGCATCGTCGGCCCCAACGGCGCCGGCAAGACCACGATCTTCAACCTGATCAGCCGCATCTACGACGTCGACGCCGGCCGCCTGCTGCTCGACGGCGAGGACATCACCCGGGTGCCGCGCCATGCGGTGGCCGAGCGGGGCATCGCGCGTACCTTTCAGAACACCGAGTTGTTCGAGCACGAAACCGTGCTGAACAACCTGCTCATCGGCTGCCACGTGCACCGCCGCAGCAACCTGCTGGCCGATCTGCTGTTTCTGCCGTCGGTGCGACGGCAGGAGCTGGCGTTTCGCCGCACCGCAGAAGAGGTCATCGATCTGCTGGAGCTGGCGCGATACCGGGATCAGGTGATCGGCAACCTTTCCTATGGCATCCGTAAGCTGGTGGAGGTCGCCCGGGCGCTGTGCATGCGGCCGCGGCTGCTGCTGCTGGATGAACCATCTTCGGGGCTCAATCCCGAGGAAACCGACGATCTGGCGTTTACCCTGGAAGACATCAATCAGGAACTCGGCATCAGCGTGATCATGGTGGAGCACGACATGAGTCTGGTGTCGCGGGCGTCGCATCGCGTGATGGCGCTGGCCGACGGGGCTTTGCTTGCCATCGGCTCGCCGCAGCAGGTGCAGGCGCACCCCGACGTGCTGCGCGCGTACCTGGGAGATTGAGTTCGTGGCGTTGCTGGAACTGCGCAACATCGAAACCTATTACGGCCCGATCATGGCCATTCGCGGCATCAGCCTGGCGGTGGAGGAGGGGCGCATCGTCACCCTGCTGGGGGGCAACGGGGCCGGCAAGACCACAGTGCTGAAAACCATCAGCGGCGCCATGGATCCGCAGAAGGGTTCGGTGCTGTTCCAGGGTCAGAGCATCACCGGCCGTGACCCGGACGTGGTGGCCCGACTGGGCATTGCCCACGTACCCGAGGGCCGGGAGGTGTTCCCGTTCCTGTCGGTGGAAGACAATCTGCGCATGGGAGCATTCTCGCGTCGTGATGCCGGGGTTGCCGGCGACCTGGCCATGGTCTACGACTACTTTCCGGTGCTGCGGCAACTGGCGCGCCAGCAGGCCGAGTACCTGTCCGGCGGGCAGCAGCAGATGCTGGCCATCGGCCGCGCGCTGATGCTGCGTCCGCGGCTGATGTTGCTCGACGAGCCGTCGCTGGGGCTGTCGCCGAAACTGGTGCAGGAGATCGGCGGCGTCATCGCCCGCCTCAACCGGGAGCAGTCGGTGGCCATGCTGCTGGTGGAGCAGAATGCCCGCCTGGCGCTCTCCATCGGCGACTACGGCTACGTGATGGAAAACGGCCGGATCGTCATGGAAGACACCTGCGAGCGGCTGCGCGATGCCCCCGATATTCAAGCCTTCTATCTCGGCATGAAGGAGGCGGGGGTGCGCGGCGCGCGGCGCTGGAAGCAGCGGAAGACCTGGCGATGACCGGGCACGACACCCCCACGCAGAACAGCCCGAAGCCGGCTCCGGGCCGGCCCACGCCAGCGCTGGCCGCGGCCAATCTGGCCGCGGCCAATCCGGCCGCGGCCGATCAGGTCATCGACGGCTGCGCCACGGTGTCGCAGCTGTTCTGGAAGCGGGTCACCGAGCGCGGCGACAAACTGGCCCTGCGCGAGAAGGATTTCGGCATCTGGAACGAGTACACCTGGGCCGACTGGGGCGAGCAGGCGCGGCTGGTGGGCCTGGGCCTGAAGTCGTTGGGCCTGGAGCGCGGCGATGTCTGCTCGGTGGCGGCGGAGGTCTGCAAGGAGTGGCTGTTTGCCGATCTCGGCATCGTCGGCATCGGCGGCGTCACCAATGGCGTTTATCCCACCGACTCGGCGGCGCAGGTGGAGTACCTGATCAACGACAGCGGCACGCGCTTCTACTTCGCCGAGGACGAGGAGCAACTGGACAAGGTGCTGGCGGTGCGGGAGCGCACCCCAAGTCTGGTGAAGATCATCATTTTCGACACCGAGGGGCTGCGCCATTTTCACGACGACCAGTGCCTGAGCTTCGACGAATTGTTGGCCCTGGGCCGGGACTACGCAGCCCAGCACGCCGGGACCTGGGAGCGCGAGCTGCAGGCGGCGGTCGCCGACGACCTGATGATCCTCACCTACACCTCGGGAACCACCGGGCCGCCCAAGGGCGCCATGATCAGCCAGCGCAACATGCTCTACATGATGCGCAACCTGCAGCAGACCTACGGCATCGGCGAGCGCGACGAGCAGCTGGCATTCCTGCCGCTGGCCCACGTTGCCGGGCGCATGTTCTACGTGTTTGCGGTGATCGAATCCTGCTCGGTGGTCAATCTGGTGGAGAGTCAGGAAACGGCGCTGCAGGATCAGCAGGAGATCGCGCCCACCATCCACTTCGCGGTGCCGCGGGTGTGGGAAAAGCAGTACTCCACGGTGATGATCCAGCTCAAGGACGGCACCCCGCTGGGCCGCCTGGCGTATCGCACCGCCTTGAGCGTCGGCGAGCGCCTGGCCGGCTATCGCAAAGCCGCAACCAGAGCACCGCTGGCGTTGCGCCTGCTCGGCGCGGTGCTCGATCTGCTGGTGCTGAAGAACGTGCGTACCCTGTTGGGGATCGACCGCTGCCGCTGGCTGTCTACCGCGGCCGCGCCCATCGCCCCCGATCTCATCGACTGGTATTGGGCGTTGGGGCGGCCGATGCTGGAGGTGTACGGGCAGACGGAATGCACCGGCATCGCCACCGCCAACCGCCCCGGGGATCTGCGGGTGGGCAGCATCGGTAAGGCGACGCCGGGAACCGAGGTGATCCTGAGCGAGCAGGGGGAGATCCTGATTCGCGGTCCGGGGGTGATTCGCGGCTACTGGAACAAACCCGACAAGACCGCCGAGACGTTTCGCGACGGCTGGCTGCACACCGGCGACGTGGGGCGGGTGGACGATGACGGCTTCATCTACATCATCGACCGCATGAAAGACATCATCATCACCGCCGGCGGCAAGAACATCACCCCCAGCGAGATCGAGAATCAGCTCAAGTTTTCTCCGTACATCAGCGATGCGGTGGTCATCGGCGACCGCAGGCCCTATCTCAGCTGTCTGGTCATGATCGATCTGGAGAACGTCACCAAATTCGCGCAGGATCACGACGTGCCGTTCACGAATTACGCCAGCCTGTGCCATGCGCAGCCGGTGCGCGATCTGATCTGGCGGGAGATCGAGCGGGTGAACGCCCGTTTCGCCCGGGTCGAAACCATCAAGAAATTCGCGCTCATCGACCAGTTGCTGGATCCTGAGGACGAAGAGTTGACGCCGACGATGAAGTTGAAGCGGAGCGTGGTCAACAGCAAGTACGCGTCGCTCATCGACAGTTTGTACGGCCCCGGTGGCGGGCCATAGGAAAGCGGAGTTTTCCATGAAACGAGTGACGACAGCAGCCTGGTTCGGGGCGATCGTCCTGCTGGCGGCGGGATGCGGTGATGGCGGCACTGGCCCGTCGGGCGCGGCGGGCGCCGCGCGCGGGGTCAGCGACGCCGAGATCGTCATCGGCAGCCATACCGATCTGGTCGGGCCGACGGCCATCTGGGGCGTGGGCTCCATCAACGGCGCGCGCATGCGCTTCGACGAGGCCAACCGCGCCGGCGGGGTGCACGGCCGGCGCATCCGCTTCGTGGTGGAAGACGCTCAGTATCAGGTGCCGCGGGCCATCCAGGCGGCCAACAAACTGATCAATCGCGACGGCATCTTCCTGATGCTGCTGGGCATGGGCACGCCGATGAACAACGCCGTGCTGACCCAGCAGCTCGAAGCCGGGGTGCCGAACATCTTCCCGCTCACCGGTGCCCGCTCCATGGTGGAGCCGCTGCACCCGATGAAGTTCATGCAGCGCGGGATCTATTACGACGAGATCCGCGCCGCGGTCAGATACTTCGTGGAGGAGCGCGACAAGAGCAACGTCTGCGTGGTGTATCAGGATACCGAGTACGGTCAGGAGATCCTCGAGGCGGCGCAGGACCAGTTGGCGGCCATGGGCCTGCCGCTGGTGGAAACCAGCGCCCATCACCCCACCCAGACCGAGTTCACCGCGGCCATTCTGCGGCTGCGTCGGGCCGGGTGCGATCTGGTGCTCATGGGAACGGTGCACCGCGATACCATTCTGGTGCTCGACGCGGCGCGCAAGATGGGCTGGGCGGGCGCGGACTGGGTCGGCAACAACGCCACTTATGCCCAGGTGATCGCCGACGCCGATGCCGGCGATGGCTACTACGCGTTCGTGCACATGGCGCGCCTGTACGTCCACGACGACATGAGCCCGGACGTGCGCGCCTGGTGGGACGGCTACCTGGCGGCGTTCGGGGTCGAGCCGGATCTTGCCGCCATGGAGGGCTACCGGGCTGCCGATCTGGTGCTGCTGGCGCTCGAGCGGGCGGGCCGTGAGCTCACCGTGGAGGGGTTCCTGACGGCGCTGGAGAGCATCGACGACTACAGCGACATCTTCGGTTATCGGCTGTCGTTCGGCCCGGAAAAACATAGCGGCGCCCATGAGTCGGTGCTGTCTCAGGTGCGTAACGGTCGCTGGGTCGAGCTCGAGCAGGCAATCACCTATTGACCCTACGGGGAACAACGGATTTGCACTTACCGTCGCGACGCCTAAAGTGGATCAAAGAAAAGGAGAATGGGTATGGTTGGGTTCGACGAGATCATGGTGCCGGTAGACGGTTCCGAGGGTAGCCACCGCGCTGCGCGCTTCGGCGGCCAGTTGGCGGCCGGTCTGCAATTGCCTCTGAAGCTGGCGTACGTGGTGCCGCTGACGCGGGAGGGCGTCATGGCCTTTGCCAAGATGACCAAGGAGGAGGTCGAGACCTTCGAGCACCAGCAGGCCCGCAGCGTACTCGACAAAGTCGTGGCGGCCATCGGCGACACCGGCGCCGACATGTCGGAAGTGGTGCTGATCGGCGACCCGGCGGAAGAGATCCTCAATTACAGCGCCAAGCATCCCAAGGCTTTGCTGGTGATGGGCCGGCGGGGCCTGTCGCCCATCAAGAGCCTGATGCTCGGCAGCGTCAGCGAGAAGGTAATGCGCTATGCCCAAGGCGCCGTCACCGTCGTCAACTGACCCTTGTCATGAGGTAACGTCGGCGAGACAACCATGAGTCGACCACAGACCCCGCTGGTCAGCGTCGACGTGGTGATCGAGCTGCTCGACGCGCCCGGGCAGATCGTGCTCATCGAACGCCGCCACCCGCCACCGGGTTGGGCGCTGCCCGGCGGCTTCGTCGATGTCGGCGAGACCGTCGAGCACGCCGCCGTGCGCGAGGCGCGGGAGGAGACCGGGCTGACGGTGGTGCTGGTCGCGCTGCTTGGCGTCTACTCCGATCCGACCCGCGACCCGCGCGGACACACGGTGTCGGTCGTGTACGTGGGCCGTGCGCATGGCCTGCCGCGCGGCGGCGACGACGCCCGCGACGCGCGCGCCTTCGACCCGCACACACCGCCAGCGCTGGCGTTCGATCACGACCGGATCGTCGCGGACTACCTGCGCTGGCACGCGGGGCAATTGAGCCTGTGACAATGCGTGGCCTGGGCAGTCTGTGGACAATGAGCGTGTCCGGACGAACTGACAGCAAGCGATCATCGGGAGTTCATCCATGCCCGCAGCCAAGGCCTCCGAACAGACCCAGCAGCCACAGCAGTCACAGCAGAGCGGCCCCTGGCACGCGCAGCCCGTGGACCGTGTGTTGCAGGAGTTCGGCGCCGAGCCCGACAACGGGCTCGACGCCGGGGAGGTAGAGGAGCGGCGGCAGAAGTACGGCGACAACCGGCTGACGCCCGGATCCGAACGCACCACCCTGAAGCGTTTTTTCAGCCAGTTCAACAACTTGTTCATCTACCTGCTGCTGGCCGCCGGCGTGGTGACAGCGCTGCTCGGCGAGTGGCTCGACAGCGGGGTGATCTTCGCCGTGGTGCTGATCATCGCCGTCATCGGCTTCATCCAGGAGTGCGCGCCGAGCGCGCGTTGGAAGCGGTACGGGGAATTCTCTCGCCGAAGGCCTGGGTGTTACGCGAGGGCCGCCGACG
>JBLRXD010000249.1:0-6712 GCA_047920935.1 Pseudomonadales bacterium
TGTCGCTCCGCCGTCGCGCTCGTGCTACCGCCGTACCACACTCCGCAGCGGCCCGCCGGAAAGCCGTCAGAAGACGAGGCGGAGCACGCTGTCGGCGACGCAGGCCGGCTTGTCGCTGCCTTTGATCTCCATGGTGAGCTCGTTGACGAGCTCGAGCATGTTGCCTTTGATCTCCACGGATTTGAGCACGCTGCTGGTGCGCACGTGGGCGCCGACGGGCACGGGGGCGGGGAAGCGGACTTTGTTCCAGCCGTAGTTGATGCCCATCTTCATACCTTCCAGGGCCGGCAGCCCGGTGCCGCCGCTGCCGGGGAGGAAGCTCATGATGGACATGGTCAGCTGCCCGTGGGCGATGGGGGCGCCGAATGGCCCTTGCTTGGCGCGGTCGGGATCGACGTGGATCCATTGTCGGTCGAGAGTGGCCTCGGCGAACTGGTTGACTCGGTCCTGAGTGATCTCGAACCAGTCGCTGGGCTCGCTGCGCTCGCCGATGCGCTGCTCGAGGGTCTGTTTGGCGTTTTCCAGGGTCGTCGACATGGATGTCTCCTTGGTTGTGGTTGATTGGTTCGAGCGTCTGGGCGCGGGTGTCACTCGAGCATCTGGTAAGCAGCCACCCGCAGATCTTCGTTGAGTGGCAGCACGGCGCCCAGGTACTGGGTCATGAATACGCCGAACAGCTCCTCCGCCGGGTCGACGAAGAAATAGGTGCTGGCCGCGCCGGCCCAGCCGAGCTCACCTTGCCCGGTCAGCCCCATGGATTTGCCTACGTCCATCATCACCCGCACGCCGAGGCCCCAGCCATAGCCGGGCAGGGCGTTCATGCCGACGGTCAGCGGCAACTGGTGGGGCGGAATGCGATTGGTGCGCATCATTTCCAGCATCTTGCGCGACAGCAGTGTGCGGCCATCGGGCGTCTTGCCGCTGAGCAGCATGCGGGCGAAGCGGGCGTAGTCGTCCAGGGTGGAAAACAGGCCGTGGCCGCCGCGGCGGAAGTCCTGCCGGTCGCACGGATACATGTCGGCGACGTCGGCGGGAGTGAGCACCTGCGGACGCGGGTGCAGCGGCGCAAACTCGCTGATGTCGGTGACCCCGAACATGGGCATGAGGCGGTGGCGCTGGTCTTCCGGCACGTAGAAGGCGGTATCGTTCATGTCCAGCGGTTTGAAAATGTACTCGCTCAGCAACTCGTCCAGCGGGCGGTCCGCCGCGCGCTCGATGACATGGGCCAGGACGTCGGTGGCGACGCTGTAGCGAAACTGGCTGCCGGGCTGGAACGCCAGCGGCAGTTCCGCCAGCCGTTCCATCATGGCCTGCAGCGAGCAAAGGCCGTCGCTGCTGATCTCCTGCTCCGCGTACAGCGGGGCGATGTGACAGCCGGTAATGAACTCGTAGGTGAAGCCGGCACGGTGGGTGAGCAGGTCTTCCACCAGCACCGGGCGCTCGGCCGGACGCAGCTGGCCCGAGGGCAGCAGCACCTGCATGTTGGCAAACCCCGGGTCGAAGGTCGACAGAAGGTCGAACAGCCGCAGCTTGCCCTCCTCGATCAACATCATCGCCAGCACCGAGACCACCGGCTTGGTCATGGAATAGATGCGATACAGAGCCTGTGGCGGAATCTGGGTTTTGCTGCTGGCGTCGGCGTAGCCGGCCTGACCCTGGGCAAAGCGCTCGCCCTTGTGTTCGACCAACCACTCGACGCTGCTGAATTTCTGAGCGGCGGTGTAGCGCGCGGCTACCTGGACGATTCGATCCTGACGGTTCATGGCGGCTCCTTGATCGGTGGCTGCGGTGAAGGGGGCTGGCGCACATGATAAGGGATGGCTCGCAGGCGCGCGCGCCTGGCCGTGCAGGCGCGCCTGCACCGGCACGGATATTGCTCGACGGGTCGTTCGAAGGAGCGGAGCAAGCGACATGAACTGCGAAGTCTGCGGCAACGATTACCATCGGCCCATCACCGTCAGCCTCGGCGACCAGAGCCACGTGTTCGATTGTTTCGAGTGCGCGGTGGAAAAGCTCGCACCACGCTGCGACAACTGTAAGACCCGCATCATCGGCCATGGCCTGGAGGCCTCCTCCGGCATGTTCTGCTGCGTGCACTGCGCGGAAACCGCCGGCGTCAGCGGCTTCGTCGATCACGTGTAGGGGCTGCAGTGGTGGTGGCGAAGACGGTGCACGACTATCTTGCCGAACACGAGGTGGAGTACGACGTCGTCCCCCACGCGCCCGCGGGCACCAGCATGGAAACCGCCGAGCACGCCCACGTCCCCGGCCGCAGCTTTGCCAAGGCGGTGGTGGTGGAGGACCGCGATAACTGCGCCCTGGTGGTGGTGCCGGCTACCGACCACATCCATCTCGGGGAGCTCAGGCGCGAGCTTGGCAGCACTTACGGGCTGGCCACCGAAGGCGAGGTACGGCAGCTGTTTGCCGATTGCGATCCGGGCTCGGTGCCGCCATTCGGACAGGCCTATGGCCTCGAGGTGCTGGTGGATTCCGGGTTGCTCAAGCAGCCGCGGGTGTTCGTCGAGAGCGGCGACCGGGCGGCGTTGCTGGCGATCTCCGGCGAGCACTTCCGGCGCCTGATGAAGAACGCCCGCAGCGGCCGCTACGGGCATCCCGCATGAGCACGTCAGGCCAGCGGTTGGTGGTGCGGTTGACGGTCAACGGCGTGGATCACGAGCTGCTGCTCGAGGCGCGCACCACGCTGCTGCAGGCGCTGCGGCTCGACCTCGGTCTCACCGGGACCAAGATCGGCTGCGATCACGGCAACTGCGGCGCCTGCACCGTGCTGGTGGGCGAGCGCCCTCAGTATGCCTGCCTGCGGTTGGCGGTGGATTGCGGCGCCAGCGCCATTACCACGGTCGAGGGCCTGGCTGCCGGTGAGCGCCTGCATCCGGTGCAGCAGGCGTTCATCGACGCCGATGCGTTGCAGTGCGGTTTCTGTACCCCTGGGCAGGTAATGAGCGCGGTGGCGCTGCTCAACGACAATCCGGCGCCGGACGACGCCGAGATCGATCGGGCAATGAGCGGCAATCTTTGCCGCTGCGGCGCCTATCCCCACATCCGCGAGGCGGTGCGACGGGCCGCCGACACCATCGGGAGCTGAGCCATGGCGCACATTCGCGCGTTGCGCAGCGGCGTCGCCGATCAGCCGCTTTCTCTGGATCCGTTCGACAGCACCCTGCTGCCGGCCTGGGAGACCGCTGGGCATGCGGCAGGCCGGGCCCACGTTCGGGTGGAGGCCCGCGCCAAGGTGACCGGGGCCGCCCGTTACAGCGGTGACGTGCGCCTGCCGGGGCAACTGCACGCCGGCATTCTGCGCAGCCGCGTGGCTCATGGCGTCGTCGCCGACATCGACACCACGGCCGCGCAGGCGATGAACGGCGTCCACGCGGTGCTGTGCCATCGCACAGCGCCGGACATCGCCTGGCAGCGGAGTCGTCTGTTCGATCCCCACGTGCGCTTCGTCCGTGACGAGGTGGCGGCGGTTGCGGCCGAGTCGCCGCAACAGGTGGAGGACGCCCTTGAGGCCATCCGGGTCACCTATCAGCGGCTGCCCCACGTCTTGGACGCGGACGCGGCGGAGGCCGAGGGCGCGCCCCATCTGTACGCCGACGGCAACCACCGCGAAGACGTCCAGCGCTATCAGCGGGGCGACGTGACGCAGGGTTTTGCCGAGGCCGACGTGGTGGTGGATCAGATCTTCACCACCCAGGCGGCGCTGCACAACTGCATGGAAACACACGGTTGCACCGCCGCCTGGCAGGACGGCCAGCTGACGCTGTGGGAATCCACCCAGGGGGTTTATGACATCCGCGACGAGGTCGCGCGGCATCTCGGCTTGCCGGCGAGCGCGGTACGGGTCATCACCGAGCACATGGGCGGCGGGTTCGGTTCCAAGCTGGTGATGTGGAAGCATTCGCTGATCGCCGCCCTGCTGGCGCGCACTGCGCGGCGTCCGGTGCAGCTGATGCTCGATCGCCGGGCGGAGAACCTGGCGGCCGGCAATCGCAATCCCAGCCGCCAGCACGTCCGCCTGGGAGCGCGTTACGACGGCACCCTCACCGCCATCGACATGACCGCCGTGGCCGCCGTCGGCGCCAACGCCGTGGGCGGCGAGTCGAGCAACGTCTCCGGCATCTACGAGCGGCTGTATCGCTGCGATAACGTGCGCACCGAACAGCGTGCCGTGCACACCAACCTGGGGCCGAGCTGTGCGTTTCGCGCTCCGGGCTTCGTCGAAGGCGCATTTGCGCTGGAGTCGGCCATGGATGCGCTGAGCCGGGAGCTGGACATGGATCCGGTGGCGCTGCGACTGGCCAACTACACCGGCGAGGATCAGGTGCGGGGGTTGCCTTACAGCAACCCGGACGGGCTGCGCGGCTGCTACCAGCGCGCCGTGGAAGCGTTCCGCTCGCCGGATGCGCCGCACCTGAAGCTGCCGCCCCGGGGCATCCGTCGCGGCATCGGGGTGGCGGCGCACGACTGGGGCGGCGGCGGGCATCCGCCGGCCTACGCCTGGGCGAAGCTCAACGGCGACGGCTCCCTGGAGGTGGTGACCGGCACCCAGGACATCGGCACCGGTACTCGCACCGCGCTCACTCAGATCGCCGCGGAGGAACTGGGCGTCGCCATGGACCGGGTGACCTTGCGGCTCGGCGACAGCGCCGCCGGGCCATTCAGCCCGGTGAGCGGCGGCAGCGCCACCCTCGCCACCCTGGGGCCGGCGGTGCGCGCCGCGGTAGCCGACCTCGGCGCCCGGCTTACGGCTGCCGTGGCTGCAGACAAGGGGGTGGCGGCCACGGAGTTGGTTCGTGGCCAGGGCGAAATCCGCCGCGTCACTGGGTCGTCGGCGGGCTCCGGCGATGATTCGGGCCCCTGGTCGCTGGCGGAGCTGGCCCGATCGCTCGCGCCGCGGATGATCACCGGCGAGGGGCGCCGCAGCGCCAATCCCGCCGACTGCTCGGTGCGCACCTTCGGGGTGCACATCGTCGAGGTGGCGGTGAACGTCGAGACTGGAGAGATCACCGTGGAACGGGTGGTGGCCGCCCACGACTGCGGCCGGGTCATCAACCCGCTGCTGGTCGACAGCCAGATCATGGGCGGCGTCATCCAGGGGCTGGGCTTTGCTTTGCTGGAGCAGCGGGTGGTGGATGACGACAGCGGCGTGCCGCTCGGCAGCAACCTGGAGGATTACCTGCTGCCGACCATGGCCGACGTGCCGGAAATTCGCCGTGCCGGTGCGTCGGATCCTGATCCCGGCGCCAACGCCATCGCCGCCAAGGGCATCGGCGAGCCGCCGATGATCCCGCTGGCGCCGGCATTGGCGAACGCGGTCTACGACGCCATCGGGGTGCGTATCAACGATACCCCCATCACCCGCGCCCGGGTGCTCGGGGCGCTGGCACGCATCGGCGGAGGAGATCGGCCATGAGGCCCTTCGAGTTCCGCAGAGCCGGCAGCAGCGGCGAGGCGCTGAGCCTCGCCGGCGCCGATGGCGGCCATTTGCTTGCCGGCGGCACCGACCTGATCCCGCTGCTCAAGGACAGCGTCGTGCGGGCGGACCGGCTGGTCGACATCAAGCGCCTGGACGACGTCGACGCCGCCATCAGCATCGCCGACGACGGCGTGCGCATCGGCGCGCTGGCGATCCTGGCGGACGTCGCCGCGGACGCCCGGCTGGGCGAGCGGTTGCCGCTGCTCGGGCAGGCGCTGCGTGCGGCTGCTACGCCGCAGTTACGCGCCATGGCAACGGTGGGCGGCAACCTGTTACAACGTCCGCGCTGCTGGTATTACCGGAACGAGGCCTTCCACTGCTGGCTGGCCGGCGGCGACGACTGTCCGGCGCGCACCGGGCAGAATCAGCTGCACGCGGTGTTCCCGGGCGGGGACGGCAACCCCTGTTGCGCCGTGCACCCGTCGGACCTGGCGCCGTGCCTGCTGGCGCTGGATGCGCAGCTATTGCTGCGCGACGCCGCGGGCGCGGAGCGCAACGTGGCTGCCGAGGCATTTTTTCGACTGCCGACGCCGGAGCGGCGCACCGAGACCGTGCTGGCCGACGAGGTGCTGGTGGCGGTGCGGATGGCGTTGCCAGCGGCCGGCAGCCGCAGCAGTTACGTGAAGGCCATGGCGCGCAAAGCCTGGAGCTTTGCCCTGGCGGGTGTGGCGGCCACGGTGGAGATGCGCGACGACAGCATAGCGGACGCCCGGCTGGTGCTGGGCGGCGTGGCAGGTACCCCCTGGCGGGCCCGGGCCGCCGAGGACCTGCTGCGCGGCCGCGCCCCGTCGGAGGCGCTGTTCGAGCGCGCCGCGCGGCGCGCGCTCGAACAGGCTCGGCCGCTTGGCCACAACGCCTACAAGATCCCGCTCACCAGGGGGCTGATCATGCAGACGCTGCGCGCCTTGTGCGCCCAGCCTCAGGGGCGCCAGGGCTCGTTGTAGTTCTCGGCGCCTACCGCGCGGATGTCCGACAGCCAGTCGCCCTCGTAGGGCCAGGCCTGCGCATCGTCCGGGGCCGGACCCTGCCAGAAGCGCGCCAGCGGGCCGTCGATGACGCGCTCCAGCGACCACGCCTGGCGGCGGAACGTCCAGCTGTCCGGTACCAGCCGATGGGCCTCGCGAAAGTGCCCCACGGCCGCGGCGTGATGCCCGCGCTGTTCGAGCTCGCAGGCCATCTCGAAGTCAGTGGAGGAAGCGATTCGTTCGCGCGGCATCG
>JBLRXD010000250.1:0-6695 GCA_047920935.1 Pseudomonadales bacterium
CTGCAGCAGCTCGGCGAAGTCGTTCCAGTCTTCCAGCAGGCCGCTGGCGGCGGCTTGATCCAGGGCCTGCAGGTAGGCCGCGGCGTCGGTTGCGCCGGTTGCCGGGTGTTCGCAGCAGGCGGGGCCGCCGAGGCGCTGCCAGGCGCCTTCCACCAGATCGCGCAGCGGCCGGCGCCGCCACTGCGCGCGGGCGTCGTCGAGGGTGGCGAGCACCCTCGACGCCCGGTGGCGTGCCTCGCCGTCTAGGCGCTCGAGTGGGTGCGCGTCGTGCAGGCTGCGGCCATCGCCGGCCAGCGCGTGCAGGTCGGCCAGGGTCAGCCCGCAAACCGGCGAGCGCAACACCGCGAGCACGGCGGTGGTGTCCGCCGGGTAGAGGATCGCCCGGGTCAGGGCCAGCAGATCCTGCACCACCGGCCGGCTGGTGAGCGGGTCGAGCTTCACCGCCCGGTACGCTACGTGACGGCGTTTCAGCGCCGGCAGAATGTCTTTGAGGTGGCTGCGGGCGCGCACGATGATGGCGGCCTTGAAGCTGGCATTATCGGCATGGGCGGCCATCGCCTGGGCGATCAGTTCGGCCAGGGCCTCGGCTTCGGTTGCGCCGTCGTCGTGGGCGAGGATCTCCACCTTGCCGCCCGGGCCGCGCCCGGGCTCGGAGCGCGCGTACGCCACCGCGCCGGCCGAGATGTCTTCGACCGCGGGAAAGATGGGCCCGAGTTTGTCATTCACCCAGTGCACGATCTCCGCCCGGGAGCGGAAGTTTCGGGTCAGCCGCTGGGGTTCCATCGTCAGGTGGCCGACGCCGTGATCACGGCTGCGGATGAACAGACCCACGTCCGCCTCCCGGAACCGATAGATGGATTGCATCGGGTCGCCCACCAGGAACAGCGATCGCCCAGGCGACGGGTCCCAGCCGGCGGTGAGCTTTTCCAGCAGATGCAGCTGCCCCCAGTTGGTGTCCTGGTACTCGTCCACCAGGATGTGGCGGATGCGGTGGTCGAGGTACAGGCCGAGGTCGGTGTAGCCGCTGTGCTCGTCACCGAGGCCGCGCAGCGCCGCCGCGGCCAGGCCGCTGAAATCGGTGTGGCCGCTGCTGGCGAAGACCAGCTGCAACTCGGCGGCGGTGCGTTCCAGTACCCGCACCAGCGCGTCGAGCACGCCCCACTCGCGGTCGCTGTAGCGCGGCTCGGGCAGGCTGCGCGCCTGGTGCAGGGCGGCGGCCAGCGGTTCGTTGTCGGCCAGGCTGTCGAGCAGCGCTTCGAAGCGAACCTTCTCTGCCACCTTGGGCGGAAAGCCGTTGGCGACGGTTACCTTCTTGCGCGGCTTGCCTTCTTTGGTGAGCAGCGCTTCGGCCAGCCCCGCCCAGCGCGGCAGCGATTGCGAGCTGCCGTCGGGCAGCCCGTCAGCGTCGTTGTAGCAGCAGATGGGCGAAGGGCGGCCGCTCTCGGTCAGGCTGCGGGCCGCGAAGCACAACAGCTCGAACACCTCGGCGTGGCCGAACTGGCTCATGCCCAGGGCGCGATCCAGGCTGTCGGCGGTGCGCTCGAGCTGGGTGCAGACCACTTCCTCGAGCACCGCTTCCAGGCGCTCGCGTTGCAGCTCGCCGGTGACCCCGAGCGCCCGCTGCCACTGTTCGCGCTTGGCCAAGAGGCTCGCCAGCAGATTCTCGATGTCCTGACTGCGGTGGTCGCGCCAGTCGAGCAGGCACGCCAGGTCGTCGGCCAGCTGATCCCGGCCTTCGGCCAGCGCCAGCACGTTGCGCGCCGCCTGGCGATACAGCGCCTGGGTGTTGTCCGCCGGCGCCGGCACCGGCCCCAGGGCGCTGGCCACCGGCATGGTGCGCGCCAGGTAGTGGTTGAAGCTGTCGATGGTGCGGATCAGCAGCCGCTGGGGGTTTTCCCGCAGGCCCCACTCGGCCACCTTGGCCTGCACCGCGCGCGCCTTGGTAAGGGCATCCTGCTCGTGGCTGGCGGTGGAAGTGAAGGCCGGGTCGAGATAGCGCAGGATGCGCTGCTTCATCTCCGCCGCTGCTTTGCGGGTGAAGGTGATGGCGAGGATCTCCTCCGGCGCGTCCGCCACCGCCAGCAGCCCCAGGTAGCGTTCCACCAGCAGGGTGGTCTTGCCGGAGCCGGCAGGCGCCTGCACGATCACCGTGCGCTGCGGCTGCACCGCGGCCTGGCGCGCCTGGTCGTCACTCATGGCCGTGCTCCGCGCCGTTCGAGTCTGCGTCGGTCGGGTCGGCGTCCGCTGACGCCTCCTCGGCCGCGTAAGGCGCGCGCTCCTGGATGCGGCATAGCGCGTGCAGGTGGCAGAAGTTGCAGACCGCGGGCTTGCGCGGATCGACGGCGGCACGGCCGCCGATGAAGTCGCCGGCCAGAGTTTCCAGCTGGGTCTGCCAGGCGTCGAGCAGATCGGGCCAGGCGTCGAGTTCCTTGAAGCCGTATCTGGCCTTCGCCAGATCGGTGATGCCCGGCGTGCCCACGTCACCGTCGGCCAGGCCGTCGAACCGCAGGTCTTCCGGGCGGATGCGGGCGAAGGCGATGCCTACCGGCTGCGGATCCATGGCCAGCGCGTAAGCCGGCAGCTGCGGGTCGGCCAGGCGCGCCTGCGGCGCCCAGTCACCCTTACCGGTGCGGCCGGTCTTGTAGTCGATGAGCAGGGTGCCGCCGTCGGGCAGCTGATCGACCCGGTCGATCTTGCCGCTCAGGGTGAGGCCGCCGACCTGCAGGGTGATGGGCTGCTCGTGGCCCAGCACGGTGAAGTCGTCGCGCTGCATCTCCACCTCATTGAGCCAGCGCTCGAGCACCCGGGCGGTGCGCTGCTGCTCCAGCCGCCGGCCGGCGGCGGTGAGCACCAGGCGATAGCGTTCGCTGAAGTGTTGCAGCGCCGCGCCGACGGCGGCGTCGATGCGTGCCTGCAGATCTTCCGCGGACAGCGCCGCCAACTCGGCGCGACCGCTCAGCCCCTGCCAGAACTGCTCGAGCGCCTGGTGGGTGACGGTGCCGCGCTGGGCGGCGTCCAGGCCTGGCCGGGGCGGCTTCAGTTCGCGCGCGCCGAGACGGCGTTCGGCGAACGCCCGGAAGGGGCAGTCGGATTGATTGCGCAGCACGCCGGTACCGCCGCGCACCTGCGCCGCGGCCAGCGGCGGCGCCTGGGCGTCGTCCATGGGTTCGGCCAGTGGGGCCGGCGCTGGTGCCGCGGCGGGTTCCGCCAGGCGTACCTCGCCGCGGGGCAGCAGCGCGGTGATCGGGATCTCCTCGGCGTCGTTGCCCCGGGCGAAGCTGCCCCGCACCAGGGGGGCGCAGCACAGCAAAGCCGTCAGCTCGCGGCGTGCCTGCTCGAGACAGCCGGCGCTGGTGGCACGCGGCACCAGCGCCTGTACCGCGGCCGGAATCAGCGGGTCGCGGCGCGCCGGCCCCGGCCAGGTTTCGCTATCGAGAGTGGTGATCCACAGCGCGTCGAACTGGGAGCCCAGGGCCTCCTCCACCCCGAGCACTTCCACCGGCACCCCCGGGTTCTGCTCGCGAAATACCGCCGCGCCGGCGCGGTCGCCGAGCAGCCCCAAGGCGCGGCCTCGCGGCATGGGGCCATCTACCACCACGTCCAGCGCGCTGAAATCTTCCAGCAGGTCGTGCCAACGCTGCAGCACCTGGAACTCGCGGCTGTCGAGGGGTCGGCCACCCGGGAAGCCGAGGCTCGTCAGTTCCTGCTGAAAGCGCGCGGCCCACTGCGATGGCCATGCCGGGCCGGCGCTGTCGCGGCGCAACTGCTGCCAGTCGTCCAGTCGCTGCGCGAGCTGGTGAGCGTTCGCTTTTTGCAGTGCCCATTGCAGTTCGGTGATGGTGAGCTCGAACGGCGCCTCGCGGCTGAGCCGGGCGACGGCCTGATCGCGGGCGCTGCCTTCCGCGTCCCAACCGGGCAGGAAGGGGCAGCGCAGCAGCCGCCCGGCCGCGGCCTGGGTCAGCCGCTGCTCGGCCAGGCCGAGCAGCGCCAGCGCGTCGGTGACCAGCGGCCATGCCGCCAGGGGCTGCCCCAGGGATATGTGCCAGGGTTCGGCGCCAGCACCCGCCAGGGTGAACGCGGCGGGATCGAACACCTGGCGGAACAGGCTTTCCACCCGCGCCACGCAGCCGCTCAGGTTCGGTACTACCACGGCCAGGCTCTGGTCTGGCTGTGATTCCAGGCGCGCACGGGCCCAGCGGGCGGCGGCCAGCAACTCGTCGTCCGGCAGGACGCACGCCAGAATCTCCGGCGACGCCGGTTGCCGCGTCGCGTCGGCGCTGCGCGTGACGGCGCAGCCGGCGGTTTCCAGGGCGGCGACGATGTTCTTCTGCAGCGGGCTCATGGGCAGGTCGAAGCCCGTCAGCGCCACCTCGGGCGGCACCGCAATGGCGCCTGCCGCCAGCAGCGCGGGCAGCTCCGCGGCGAACGCCCAGTCGTCCACCAGCCCCTGCCGACGGCATTGGTTGCGGTAGCGCTCGGCCCACTCTTTGAAGCGGCGGCCGTCCTCCGACAGCAGCAACGCCGGCCAGCGCTCGGGCGGCTCGAGGTCGTGCTCGTGAATAAGCCGCCAGGCCCGTTGCGCCAGATCGGCGACCCGAGGCTCGCCGATGAACACTTCCCGATCCACCTGCGATTGCCACAGCAACTGCGCCTGCTGGTTGTCGATCGGCACGCGTTGATCGTCGCCGTTGAGGAAGTAGTCGTCGCGCAGTTGCGTAAGCCAGGCGGAGAAGCTCAGCACCGTGGGTGGAAACCAGGCGGTGCGGCCGGCGGCGGCCATTTCGCTGGCCAGCTGCCGGGTCAGGTTGCGGGCCAGGCGCGGCGTCGGAGTGAGGATCAGGGAGGCGGTATGCAACATGAGTTCATTATGCTGGACAGCCAACCCCTTGTGGGAGCGATCTCCGCTACTGACTGTGGGAGCGATCTCCGCTACTGTGGGAGCGATCTCCAGATCGCGATCGGGAGATCGCTCCCACAGAGGTTCGGGAACCGCCTTCTATCCCTGCCGCTAGGCGGTGCCGACTCGGCGCACCCGCTTGCCGCCTTCGCCGAATCCCGCTGTCGCCGAAAAACGCGGCCAAACACGACGCTCGAAATCGGGATTTCCTGTTTTGTCGCGTTAGGTCCAAAAATCCGGCCCTGACGCGACAAAACCGGATTTCCCGTTACTCGACTGTCGCGCTGGGGCCATCTTTCCCCGTCCGCCAGTGGGTGCTGAGCTTCCGGTGATCCGGTATGAACCGGTCACATGGGTAACACCTAAACCGGTCACATGGGTTACACCAGGCATCGGAAGGAGGAGCAGCCTGGCTGAATCCGCTGTGGGAATCGCGATCAGGAGATCGCTCCTACGAGGCGTTGCGCTAACATTCATGCCTGATGAACAGGAGCACCCGCGATGCAACCTTTCCACCTGCCCCGCCTGGTCGGCCAATTTCCGTTGCTGGCGGGCGTGCTCGCGCTGCCGCTGCTGGCCGCCTGCGGCGGTGCGCCGCTGATCACCTCCTGCGAAGCCGCCCACGGCATCACGCCCGATTGCCGCTTCCAGAACCCTGAAGATTTGGTTGTCAGCCCTCAGGGCCAATTCATTCTGGTCAGCCAGATGGGCGACATGGAAGGCCATGTGCCCGGCGATCTGGTGGCTCTCGCACCCGCCACGGGCGAGATCCGGCCGCTGTTTCCGGGTGCTGATCGGGTGCAGCCGGCGGAAGGTTGGGGCGACGCCGCATGCCCGCCGCCCGAGATCTTCTCGCCTCACGGCATCGATCTGGAGCAGCTTGAATCGGGCGCCCACGCACTGTACGTGATCAATCACGGCGGTCGTGAGTCGGTGGAGATGTTCGAGGTGCTGGAGGATGAGCAAGGCGTCGAGCTGCTCTGGCGCGGTTGCGTGCTGGCCCCCGAGCATGGCTATTTCAACGATCTGGTGGTGCTGCAGAACGGCGATTTCTGGGTGTCGCAGATGTTCCCCCGGGATGCCAACGTGACCTGGGCTGCCCTGCGTATGCAGTTCACCGGCTACGCGCCCGGCTACGCCTACCACTGGAGCCCGGCCGGCGGGTTCGCGCGGCTGCCGGGTACCGACGCCAAATTCGCCAACGGCATCGAAAAGTCCGCCGACGAGCGCTACGTGTTCCTCAACAGCTACTTCGGCGATGAGCTGATTAAGGTGGATACCGCCACCGGAACCCGTCTGGGCAGCGTGGCTGTGGCCAGCCCCGACAACCTTACCTGGTCGCCAACCGGCGAACTGCTGGTAGCCTCCCATCACGCGTCGATACCCGAGATGCTGGCCTGCACCGAGATCGATGCAGGCAGCTGCGGGTTTCGTTTCCAGATCGTCGCCGTGAACCCGGACACGCTGGACGCCCGGGTGCTGCTCGATCACGAAGGCCCGCCCATGGGCGCCGCCACCGTGGCGTTGCCGTTCGAAGATTCGGTTTATCTCGGCACCTTCGCCGGCGACCGCATCGCCCGGGTCAGCGCCGAGATCCTGGCCCCGTAGGAGCCCTCTCAAGAGGGCGATCTCTGCTTCGTCCCCCGGTAGGAGCCCTCTCCAGAGGGCGATCTCTTCGCGATCGGGAGATCGCTCCTGCTAGGCGGATACGCCGCCGTCGATCACGAGTTCGGTGCCGGTGACGTACTTCGACTCGTCGCTGGCGAGAAACAGCACGCCGTTGGCGATGTCCAGCGGC
>JBLRXD010000251.1:0-6683 GCA_047920935.1 Pseudomonadales bacterium
GCTCGACGACCGCCGGCTGCGGCGGGCGGGGCTGGACTATCACGAGTTCGCCAACGTGGCCGTGCACGACACTTTGGAAGATTGCCTGCAGCGATTGCAGGCGGGCACCACGTACGCGTTCACCACCCGGGCGCAGCGGTGTTATGCGCAGGTGCGCTATCAGCGGGACGACGTGCTGCTGTTCGGCTCGGAAACCCGGGGGCTGCCCGCCGAGGTGCTGGAGCGCTTTCCGGCGTCGCAGCGGCTGCGCATTCCCATGCGGGCCGACTCGCGCAGCCTCAACCTCTCCAACGCGGTGGCGGTGGCGGTGTTCGAGGCCTGGCGCCAGCAGGGCTTCTCGAGCGGCGCGTAGCCGCCGACGGCGGCACGAATCCTGCTGCCAACCCTCGCACCATGAACGAAACCCAGGAAACCATTCAGCGGGTGCTCGAAAACGTACTGGGCATTCCCTTCACCGATGGCAACCGCGTCGACGTTCTGCGCAACGGCGATGAGATCTTCCCGGCCATGCTCGAGGCCATCGGCGCGGCGCAATCCCGCATCGAACTGCTCACCTTCATTTACTGGAAGGGCGACATTGCTCAGCGCTTCGCCCTCGCCCTGGCGGAACGCGCCAGAGCGGGCGTCCATGTCCGAGTGGTGCTCGACGCCGTGGGCGCGGCTGAAATGGCGGAATCGCTGCTGCGGACCATGCGCGAGGCCGGCGTCGATGTGCAGTGGTTTCGCCCCGTGACACGCTGGACCCTGTGGCAGATGGACAACCGCACCCATCGCAAGGTGCTGGTGGTGGATGGGCTGGTGGGCTTCACCGGCGGCGTCGGCATCGCCGCAGAGTGGGAGGGTGACGCGCGCAACGAGCGCGAATGGCGCGACACCCACTTCCGCATCATCGGGCCGGCGGTGCAAGGCCTGCAGGGGGCGTTCTACAGCAACTGGGCCGAGACCGGCCGGCGGCTGTACGAGCCTCCCGATCGCCTGCCCCGGCCGCGGCGCCAGGCCGTCGGCGACGCGCGCCTCCAGGTGGTGCGCACCACCGCGTCCACCGGCTGGAGCGACATCGCCACCATCGTCGAGTTGCTGATCGAACTCGGCAGGCAGCGGCTGCGGATCGCCAGCGCTTACTTCGTGCCCGACGAGCAGACCATCGCCAACCTCAACCGGGCGGTGGCGCGCGGCGTCGAGGTGGACGTGATGATGCCGGGGGCCCACACCGACCAGCGCGTCTCCCAGCTGGCCGGCGAGGCAGAGTTCATGCGGTTGCTCGATGGTGGCGTACGCCTGTGGAAGTATCAGCGCAGCATGCTGCACACCAAGATCATGACCATCGACGCCGCGGTCGCCTGCGTCGGCTCGGCCAACTTCAATCAGCGCTCGATGCGCAAAGACGACGAGCTCGCCGTGGTGGTGCTCGACGCCGAGGTGGTGCGCAAGCTGGACGGCCACTTCGAAGCCGACCTGCAGCACTGCGAGCCCATACGGCCGGAGCAGTGGCGGCGCCGCGGCCCCGTGCAGCGGCTGCTCGAGGTCGTGGTCAGGCCGGTGAAATCCCAGTCCTGACAGCAGGCGGCTAGTGGGGGACGGCGGGGGGCGCCTGCTCGGCGCCGCGCTTGCGCAGGGCGTCGGCGTACAGCGCTTCGAAATTCACCGGCGCCAGGTGCACGGCTGGGAATCCGCCTTTGACCACCAGGTTGTCGACGGTTTCGCGAACGTAGGGGAACAGCGTGCCGGCGCACAGAGTCGCCAACACCCGCTGCAGCGACTGATCGTCCAGATCCTTCAGCTGGAACACGCCCGCCTGCTGGATCTCGACGATGTAGGCGGTCTTGCCGCCCTCGGTCTTGGCCCGCAGCGTGGTGCCGAGCACCACTTCGAAGCGGTCGTTGCCCAGAGCGTTGGTGCGGGTATTGATGTCGAGCTGGTAGTCGGGCTTCCAGGCCTCGGTGAATACCGCCGGAGAACGAGGGCTTTCGAACGACACGTCCTTGAGGTACAGGCGCTCGAGCAGCACCTGCCCGCCCTGGCCGCCGGCGCCGCCCTGCTGTTCGGGTTGCTGGTTGCTGTTGGTGTTGTCTTCGCTCATGAGCTCATCCCTTTACGACGGGCAAATTCTGGTTACGCCACTCGGCGATCCCGCCGGTGAGCCTGCTGACATTCTCGAACCCGTGCTTGCGCAACAGCGCGCCGGCGGCGCCCGCGCTCGTACCCATTTTGCAGGTCACGACGATGGGCCGCTCGCGATGCTTCTTCAACTCGTCGAGCCGGCTTTCCAGCGCGCTGTAGGGTATGTTCACCGAGTCGACGATATGACCGGCCTGAAACTCCTTCTTCTCGCGGACGTCGAGCACCAACGCATTCTGCCGGTTGACCATGTCCACCAGTTGCTGCGCGCTCACCGACTGCCCGCCGCGCCGCATCTCGTTGCGGACGAACAGCGTCAGCAGCAGCACGAACAGCCCCACCAGGAACCAGTTGTTGGCGACGAACTCGAAGAATCTTTCCATGATGGGCTGCAGGTTCCGGCCGGGGGCGGTTTACAAAGCCGCGCGATTATACACACTCTGCCCGCTGTCGAAGCGGCGACCGGGCAGGGGCGATTCTGGTAGACTGCGGCGCCTTTCGGCCAGACAGGCGGGCTCATGAAGAATGTCAGCGTACTTGTCGTCCTGGACGGCTTCGGCTACAGCGAAAGCCGCGACCACAACGCCATCGCCGCGGCAGACACGCCGAACTGGGATCGCTACTGGTCCACAGCGCCGCACACCCTCATCTCCGGCTCCGGCGGCGACGTGGGTTTACCCGAAGGGCAGATGGGCAACTCCGAAGTCGGCCACATGAATCTGGGCGCCGGCCGCGTGGTCTACCAGGATCTGACGCGCATCAACCGCGCCATCGCCCAGGGCGAGTTCCAGCGTAACCGGGCCCTGAATCGAGCATTCGATCGGGTGAAGAAATCCGGCGGCGCGCTGCACCTGATGGGGCTGCTGTCTCCGGGCGGCGTGCACAGCCACGAACAGCACATCTTCGCCTGCATCGAGATGGCCGCCGCGGCCGGCGTCCGGCCGATCTATCTGCACGCCTTCCTCGACGGCCGCGACACCCCGCCGCGAAGCGCCCACGCATCGCTCGAGAAAGCCCAGGCGCTGATGAGCCGCCTGGGTGCCGGCGCGGTCGCCTCGGTGGTCGGCCGTTACTTCGCCATGGACCGGGATCGCCGTTGGGATCGCATCGAGCGCGCCTACAACCTGCTCGTGCGCGGCGAAGCGCCGTTTCTCGCCGGCAGCGCCACCGAGGCGCTGGAGCAGGCTTACGCGCGCGGCGAAAATGACGAGTTCGTACAGCCGACCTCGATCCATTCCGAAGAGCAGTTGCCGTTGCGCATCAACGATGGCGACGCGGTGGTGTTCATGAATTTCCGCGCCGACCGGGCACGGCAGCTCACCCGGGCGCTCATCGACCCGCAGTTCAGCGACTTCCAACGCCGCTCCACCGTCACGCCCGTAGACTTCGTGATGCTCACCCGCTACGCCGACGACATCAAGACGTCGTGCGCCTTCGAGCCGGCGGTGCTGACCAATACCCTGGGCGAATACCTGGCCGGGTTGGGCAAGACGCAACTGCGCATCGCCGAGACCGAGAAGTACGCCCACGTCACCTTCTTCTTTTCCGGCGGCCGCGAGGAGCCCTATCCGGGGGAGCGGCGCATCCTCATACCATCGCCCAAGGTCGACACCTACGATCAGTGCCCGGAAATGAGCGCGCGCAAGGTGACCGACGAACTGGTGGCGGCCATCCGCTCGCGCGCTTACGACACCATCGTCTGCAACTACGCCAACGGCGATATGGTCGGCCACACCGGCTTCTTCGACGCCGCGGTAAAGGCGGTGGAAACCCTCGACGCCTGCCTCGGGCGGCTGGAGTCCGCCATCGTCGAAGTTGGCGGGCAGATGCTGATCACGGCCGATCACGGCAACGTCGAGCAGATGAGCGATCCCGCTACCGGTCAGGCGCATACGGCCCACACCGCTGAGCCGGTGCCGCTGGTTTACATCGGCCCCGAACCGGTTGCGTTCGCCGAGAACGGCACCCTGGCGGATGTCGCGCCGACGCTGCTGACCCTGATGCGGCTGGAAATTCCCACGGAAATGACCGGCCGCTCGCTGGTCAGCCTGCGGGAGCGGCAGTCTGCCTGAGAACACATCGATGGGCCAAGGCGCTACCAAGGGCTTGGGGAGACTGCTGACGGGTACGCTGCTGCTGGGCTGCCTGTGGGCGCACAGCGCGGCTGCGGCGCCTGCCGACCCTTCCGAACGCGCGGCGACCAAGGCCGCTCTGGAGCGGATCACCAAGCAACTCAACGACCTGGACGCCTGGCTTGGTGGCGTTGAGCGTAAGCGCACGCAATGGCAGCGGGAAATTCAGACCAGCGACCGGGAGGTCGCCCGCCTCAGCCGCGAGGTCGACGCCGCAGCGGCCGCAGCCGCGGCGGTGCAACTCGAGATCGGCACGCTGCGCGACGAACAGGCGTCACTGCAGGCCCAGCGCCTGGCCCAGGCGCGCCACGTGGGCGAGCATCTCAACTCGGCGCAGCGCATGGAGGGGGAAGACTTCATCAAGCTGCTGTTGAATCAGCAGTCGCCCGAAAGCTTCGACCGCATGGTCCGCTACCACCGTTACTTCACCGCCGCGCGGCTGGAGGCGCTGCAGCAGTACCGCGGCACCCTGGCTCGTCTGGAAGCGAACCAGGCGCAACTGCAGACCCGGGCCGCAGAGGCCGAACGGCGCCAGCAGACGTTGCAGCGCGAGCAGGCGGCGCTGGTGACACGGCGCGACGAACGCAAGACGCTGCTGGCCCGCCTGGATTCGGAAGCCGAAGACAAAGCCGCCGAGCGCAAGCGGCTCAGCGCCGACCGGGAGCGGGTGGAGACGCTGCTCGCCGAGATCGAGCGCCGCTCCCAGGCCCTGGACGGCCGCACCTTCGCGGCGCGCAAGGGGGCATTACCCTGGCCGCTCACCGGGCGCGTGGTGCACGCCTTCGGTCAGCCGCGCGCCGATGGCAGGATGACCTGGCACGGGCTGATGGTCGAGGCTCAGGAGGGCGCCGCCATCACCGCCGTGCACCGCGGCCGGGTGGTATTCGCCGATTGGCTGCGCGGCTTCGGGCTGCTGACCATCATCGACCACGGCAGCGGCTACATGACCCTGTACGGCCACGCCGATGTGCTCGGCAAGCAGGTTGGCGACTGGGTGGAGTCCGGCGAGATCATCGCCCGTGCAGGGCGCAGCGGCGGCGTCACCACCGCGGGTTTGTACTTTGAAGTTCGTCATCAAGGCCGGGCGACGGATCCTATAGGCTGGCTGGCGAAGCGTTGAACGAACGTGTCAAACTGAAATCATGAGCATGCGCCCACTAACACTGTTCGGCATCATGATCAGCATGGTCACCGGCATCGCTCTGGGCATCATCGGCTTCCGCGCCTGGCTCAACGAGGGCTTGCCTCACGATGCCCACGGTCGCGCCTTCGAGGAAGTGCTTCGTCACGTGCACGCCAACTACGTCGACGAGGTCGACAAGCAGGCGCTGGTGAACAGCGCGTTGAACGGCATGCTGAAGCAGCTGGACGATCACTCGCTGTTTCTCGACACCCGCGACTACCGCGACCTGCAAGCGGAAACCTCCGGTCACTTCGGCGGCATCGGCATCGAGGTCGGCCTCGAGGACGACCTGTTCACCGTCATCGCCCCCATCGACGACACGCCCGCCGCCCGGGCGGGCCTGGTCGCCGGCGACCGCATCATCGCCATCGACCAGCAGCCGCTGAAAGGCCAGAAGCTGGTGGACGTGGTCAACCAGCTGCGCGGCGTGCCGGGCACCCCGGTGAGCCTGCGGCTGCAACGCGACGGCGCCGTTCGGGAAGTAGATCTGGTGCGGCAGGTGGTTGCGGTGAAGAGCGTCAAAGCCCGGCTGCTCGAACCCGGCTACGGCTACGTGCGCATCTCGGTGTTCCAGATGAACACCGGCCAGGCGTTCGAAGCGGCGCTGAAGCAACTGCGGCGCGACTCCGGCGGCCAGCTGGACGGCCTGGTGCTCGACCTTCGAGACAACCCCGGCGGCGTGCTGCAGGCGTCGGTGGCGGTCACCGATGCGCTGCTCGATGCCGGGCTCATCGTCTACACCGACGGGCGCCTGGCCTCGAGCAAACTCCGCTATCGAGCGGCCCGGGGCGACCTGCTGGATGCCGCTCCGATCGTGGTGCTGATCAACGAGGGTTCGGCATCCGCCGCCGAGATTGTCGCCGGCGCGCTCCAGGATCACGGCCGCGCCACGGTCATGGGCAGCCGCAGCTACGGCAAGGGCTCGGTGCAGTCAGTGGTGCCGGTGACCGGCAATCAAGCCATAAAGCTCACCACCGCCTACTACTACACCCCCAGCGGCCGCTCCATCCACCGCTCCGGAATCATCCCCGACCTGCCGCTGCCACGCGAGCAGGAAACCCGCGAGGCCTTCGACGCCCGCCTGCTCGACGACGCCGTTGCCCTGCTGAAGCAGCGCAGCGCCGACCGCCTCCACGCCCGACTGCTCTAACCCATTCTGCTTGTAGGAGCCTTCTCCAGAAGGCGATTCCTAAGATCGCCTTCTGGAGAAGGCTTTTCTGGAACAAACCGGCCCGGAAACTGGGGGCTTG
>JBLRXD010000252.1:0-6644 GCA_047920935.1 Pseudomonadales bacterium
CCCGGCGCCGAGGCTGTAGACGATGAGAGCGAAGATGATCAGCACGCTCCAGTCGAGACGAATCTCGATACCGAAGATGCTGAACAGGCGCAACCCCGAGCGCCGCCCTTCGCCAAAACTCAAACCTGTCATTCGCTGTGCTCCGTCAAGCTATCGCACAAGTCAGCATACTCGTGTCCCACTGTGGAGCAATATCCGCGATCAAGTGGGGGGATTGAGCCGCAGGGCCTCCAGAAGCCCGACCAGGATCAGGTCAGGGACCACCGCATCGAACAGCCCCTCCTGATCGAACAGATGGGAAAAGCCGCCGGTGGCGATCACCAGCGGGGGCTCATCGGGGAAAGCCTCCGCCGTCATCCGGCTGACAAGCTCTTTCACCATGCCCACGTTGCTCCAGTACAGGCCGTTCTGGATGCTCTCCACCGTGCTGCGGCCGATGGCGCCGGTGACCGGGACGATCTCCACGGAAGGCAGCTTGGCCGTCTTCTCCACCAGGGCCTCGAGCGCCAGACGCACCCCGGGGAGGATGTTGCCGCCGAGGAACTCGCCGGCTTTGGTGATGGCCGTCAGCGTGCTGGCGGTACCGAAATCGACGACGATGATGTTGCGACCCGGATACAGCTTGAGCGCACCGATGGCATCAGCGATGCGGTCTGCGCCCACCTCCTTCGGATCCTTGTAGAGAATCTTCAGCCCGGTCCTGATGCCGGGCCGCAGGATCATCGGATCCCGTTGGAAGTACTTCTGGCAGCAGGAGCGCAGCGAGTACACCATGTCCGGGACCACCGAACTCAACGCCACCTGGGTGATCTTTCGCGGATCGATGCCGTTCTCCCGCAAGGCGGCCAACAGGAACACGCCGAGCTCGTCGGAAGAGGCACGGGCCGAACTGGTTCGGCGGAACTGCCCTACCAGCCTGTCATCGTCGTAAACGCCGCAGTACAACTGGCTGTTGCCCACGTCCAGACACAGAATCATCTCGTCTCCCTATGAAAATGAGCGGCGTTGCATGAGCGGCGCCGACGCTGTCAGGCCGCCTCATTGGCCGGCACGTTATCGATGAGCCGCACCTGCCGCCCGGCGCCTTCGACGATGACGGCGCCGAAGCGGCGGCCACCGTGAGTCTCGACGTAATCCACCGTGAAACCAGCGGCCGCGAGCTGCCGCGCGACCTCGGCATCGGACGCAGTCGACCGCAGCAGGCGCGCGAACTGGGGCGCCAGCCGCCGGCCATCGGCGTCCAGCAGCGCGTTGCGCGAGCTCTGCGCCAGACCGTCCGGCTCGCGCACCGTCGGGCAGGCAATGATTTCGGCATCGACAAAGAACGCCGCCGCCATGTCGCGGATCAACTGGTACTGCTGAAAATCCTTTTCGCCGAAGTAGGCCCTGGTGGGCCGAACCAGATTGAGCAGCTTCATCACCACGGTGAGCACCCCGGTGAAGTGACCCGGGCGATGGGCGCCACACAGGGAGTCGCTGAACCCCTGCTCCTCGATGCGGTAGCGGTAGCCGTCCGGATACAGCTCCTGATAACTCGGCACGATCACCGCATCGACGCCAAGCTCACGGGCGACGGCCAGGTCGGCCTCCATGGTGCGAGGATAATGCTCCAGGTCGGCCGGATTATTGAACTGGGTAGGATTGACGTAGATCGACAGCACCGTGCTCGCGCACTCGGCGACGCTGCGCTGCAGCAGCGACGCGTGGCCGCGGTGCAGCGCGCCCATGGTGGGCACGAAGCCGACCTGCCCCGTCATCGCCTGCCGAGCCGTACGCCAGTCGGCCAGCGTCTCGTAGACGTTCACGACGCGTACGACTCCTGCTTGCTGGGAAAGCAGCCGTTCTGCACCTCGGCGTGAAAGCGGTTCACGGCGTCGCTGATGGTCGCGAAGCCGTCGGCGTAGTGGCGCAGGAACCGCGGCTTGAAGTCGGGGTTGGTACCGAGCATATCCTGCAGCACCAGCACCTGGCCGTCGGTGTGCCTGCCGGCGCCGATGCCGATGGTAGGGATGCCGATAGCCTGGCTGACACAGCGAGCCACGGCGGCGGGCACGCACTCGAGCACCAGTGCGAAGCAGCCGGCGTCGGCAAGCCGGCGGGCGGATTCCACCAGATTACGCGCCGCCGCCTCGCTGCGCCCCTGGACCCGGTGGCCGCCAAAGCCGTGCACCGCCTGGGGCGTCAGGCCCAGATGCCCCATGACGGGCACGCCGGATTCGACGATGTGGGCGATGACGTCCAACTGCCCTGCCTCGCCTTCGATCTTCACCGCGTGAGCGCCGGACTGCATCAACGCCTGAACACCGTCCATGGCCCGCTCGAGGCCTTTGCGCACGCTCAGGAACGGCATGTCGCTCACCACGAATTTGTCCGGGGCGCCGCGGGTCACGGCACGGGTGTGCAGCGCCATCAGCTCCACGTCGGCATAGACCGTGGAATCGAAACCATGCATCACCATGGCGAGGCTGTCCCCCACCACCAGGCAGTCGACGTCGCTGCGGTTGAGCAGTTGCGCCGACCAGAAGTCGTAGCAGGTGACCATCGAAAGTTTCCGGTCACCGCCTTTCAGCGCGGCGATATCCAATACGTTCAGGAGCTTCCCCATGACATCCTCCATGGGCAAGCGGAGCGGGCGGAAGTGGTTCGTCGACCGGCTGCGGCCGACCAGGGCATCAGATGACGGATTGCACGCGGCTTTCGCATTCTGGTACCTGTCCACGTTCCGGGATCAAGTCCGCTTGCCTGGTTTCGATCTGCGCCGTTGGCTATGCGCTGTTAGATCTGCGTTACACTGGTGTTTTCGGGACGCCGTCTCGGAAACACCCCCGGTCTGCCTCGAGCCGATGGCAGCCGCAAGGGAAACCTACGACAAACAATCAAAAATGTCCACGACTGCCTCTACGGGGAAAACCATGCTCACATTTCGCATCGCGCTGCTCGCCATGGTACTCGGTGCTGTCGGCTGCGGCGGCTCGGCCGAGCCGAACCAGCAGGCGGCGGCCGACCTGATCATCGCCAACGCCTCGGTCTATACCTTCAGCTGGAATCCCCCTGCCGTGGACGGCACTCCGGCGGCCAACGCACCGCGAACGGCCAGCGGCTGGCGGCCCGATGCCGAAGCCGTAGCCATTCGCGACGGCGTGATCATCTTCGTCGGCAGCAACGACGAAGCGCGGGCGTTTCAGGGGCCGCAGACTACCGTGGTGGAACTCGATGGCGCTACGGTGCTGCCCGGATTGGTAGACTCCCACACCCACGTGTTCAACCTCGGCGCGTCGCTGTCGCGAGTAAGCCTGTTCGGGGTCGAAACCGAAGCCGAGGCCGTGGCCCGTATCGTCGAAGCCGCCCGACAGGTGCCCGAGGGCGAATGGATCGTCGGCCATGGCTGGGACGAGGGCGCGTGGGCGAATGCCTATCCGGACATGCGTTTGCTCACCGAGCAGGTGCCAAACCACCCGGTGTTCATGCGCAGCCTGCACAGCTTCGCCGGCTGGGGCAACGCCATGGCATTCCAGCGGGCCGGAATCACCGCCGACACCGACACTCCGGTAGGCGGCGAGATCCGTCGCTTCCCCGATGGCGAACCCAACGGCCTGCTGCTCAATCGGGCGGTGCCGCTGCTCGCCAACGCCGTTCCCGTGCCGGACCGGGAAACCCTGAAGGAGCAAGTCCTGCTGGCGCTGGAGCAGATGGCGCGTGACGGCTACGTGACCGTGCACGACGCCGGCTTGTCAGCCGAGCACATGTCGATCCTGGAGGAACTGGAGGCGGCCGGGCGGCTGCCCATCCGCGTCTACGCGATGCTGTCGGTACGCGACGAGGCTCTGGCCAGGCACTGGCTCGAGCGCGGCCCCGACATCGATGACAACGGGCGCTTTCTGGTGACCCGCGCCGTGAAAGCCTACTACGACGGCGCGCTGGGATCCCGCGGCGCACGGCTGCTGGAAGATTACAGCGACCAACCTGGGCATCGCGGCGTCAGCGGCGATCAGTACGGCTTCGACCAGTGGCTCACGGCGGCGCTGATGCAGGCTGGCTTTCAGGCCGCCATCCACGCCATCGGCGATGCAGGCAACCGCGAGGTGCTGGATTTCATCGAATCCGTTTACGCCAACGACCCGACGGCACGCAACCACCGGCACCGCATCGAGCACGCCCAGGTGGTGCATCCCGACGATCTGCCGCGCTTCGCCGAACTCGACCTCATCGCCTCCATGGAACCTCCCCACGCGGTGGAGGACAAGACGTGGGCAGAACAGCGACTGGGGCCCGAGCGGGTGCGCGGCGCCTACGCCTGGCGCAGCCTGCGGGAAGCGGGCGCGCGGCTGACGTTCAACGCCGACAATCCGGGCTCCGATCACGACATTTTCTATGGCCTGCACGCGGCCATCACGCGCCGCGACAAAGGTCTCGAACCCACCGACGGCTGGTATCCCGAGCAGAGCCTGACCGCCGAGGAAGCCATCCGCGCGTACACGGAGTGGTCGGCATTCGCCGCCTTCCGAGAGCAGGAAACCGGCCAGATCACCCCCGGCCGCTGGGCCGATCTCACCGTGCTGGGGATCGACCCGCTGGTGCTGGCCGACGAGGATCCGGACGCGCTTCTCGATGGCAACGTGGTGATGACCGTGGTGAACGGGCGTATTGTCTACCCCAAGTGACGCACTCGCCGGAGGCCGATCGATGAGCGCTGATATCGCCCTACCCCGCCTGATGACCCTGTGCCTGCTGCTCAGCCTGGCCGCATGCCAGGGCGAGCGCTCGACAGTCACGAGCGCGCAAACGAGCCGCGCGCAGATGGCCAGCGAAAACCCTTGGCTGCAGGCCGGGGCCGCCGCGGCCGAGGTATCTCCTCAACCCGGCGCCTTCATCGCCGGCGACGCCCGTAACCGACGCTTCGCCGGCGAGCACGATCCGCTGTATGCGCGGGCGGTGGTGTTCGCTCACGGCGAGCAGGCCGCGGCCATCGTCGTGGTGGACAACATCGGCCTCGGTCACCCCGACGTGCAGCGCATTCAGCGCCGCGCGGCGGAGCTCACCACGTCGCTGGAGCTTGCGGCGGAACGCATCCTGGTGAGCTCGACCCACACCCACTCCGGCCCCGACGTGACCGGCCTGTGGGGCGAACACGAGTTGTCCAGCGGGCGCGACGAAACCTACATGGCACAGCTGATCGAGGCCGCCGCCCGGCAGGTGGCCGCCGCAGCCGCCAGCCGGCAACCGGTGGAACTGCTCATCGGCAGCGCCAACGTGCCGCTGTCCTGGGTCGAAAACGTCACCGAGCCGGGGCTGCTGGATTCGCGCCTCACCGTCGTGCGCCTGCAGGCGATCGACGGTACCACCGTAGCCACCCTCACCAACTACGCCTGTCATCCCACCGTGCTCGACGGGGTGTCGGATCAGGTCTCGGCTGACTACGTGGGCGGCTTCTACCGGGCCATGAGCGAGCGCTTCGACGGCGAGCACCTGTTCCTGCAAGGCGCCATCGGCGGCTGGGTGCAACCGGTCAAAGACGGTCGCGGCTTCGAACTGGCCGATCGCTACGGCACTACCATCGCAGAGGCGGCACAGCGCGCGCTGGCGGAAGCCGAGCCATGGCGCATGCCCAGGCTCGACTTCCAGCGCCATCGTTTCGAGATTCCCCTGGAAAACCCCGGATTCCTCGCGCTGCTGGAGGCGGGCGTGCTGCAACGCCCGCTGTACGACGGGCACATCCGTACCGAGGTGGCGTATCTGGCGTTGGGCGGGGTCAGCCTGGCAACGCACCCCGGGGAAACCTCACCGGCGCACTCCCTGGCCACCCGGCAGATGCTCGGCGGCGAGCACACCATGGTGCTCGGCCTCACTCAGGATGCGCTCGGCTACATCCTCAAACCCGAATACTTCGCTGCCGCCACCGACATCCCTTCGGCCGACTATCTGACCGCCACCTCGATCGGTCCGGAGGCGGCGCCTCGCATGCTGCAGGCGCTGCGAGCGGTGATTCCCGCCGCCCACTGACCGCTTCTCGCCCTGGCCGGTGCGCGCGCAGAGCCGGGCCGCGTGCTAACGCGACCGATCGACCCATTCCGCCCACAGCCGGTTGGCCCGCTGATTGTAAGGATTGAAGCCGAGCACCTCCTCGAGCAGATTGCGAGCCTCGTACGGATCCCCGGCCGCGTGCGCCCGCGCCGCTGCATCGAGCAGACGATGGGTCGCCACCCCCAGCATCGCCAGGGCCTCGGCGTTGTCGGGCTGATCGGCCAGCACACGGCTCAGCAGTGCCACCGCGTTGCCTTCCGGCGGGAAGGTGATGCGCCCCTGATCGATCAACAGCCGCGCCTGCACCAGCCGCCAGTCGTCGCTGGCGACGGCGCCGACGCTGGGCGCAGACTCGACTTCGAGATCGGTTGGGTTCTCGAGCCCGACTCCGGTCTCGAGTTGCGTCACAGTCTCGATCTCCATCACGGGCTCGATGTCCATCACGGCCTCGATGTCCATCGCGGCCTCGCCGTCGATCCCGGCTTCGGGGGGGACCGCGACCGCTACGTCGTCGACGGCCTCGGCAGCAATTTCGGCAGCGGTGGTCTCAGCCGGGGGCGCAGCAGACGGCCGCTCCACCTGGACCAGCGCTCGCGCAAGCCAGGCCCACGCGCCCTCGAGAT
>JBLRXD010000253.1:0-6640 GCA_047920935.1 Pseudomonadales bacterium
CCACCTGCCTCAGCAGCACCGCTTCGAACCAGTCGCATGGGGGCTCCTCGGCCAGACGCGGATTCAACCGCTGCTGGATGCCGCGAATTCGTGCGCCGCTGCTCGGATAAAACTGGTCGATGTCCGTGAACACCAGCACGGTATCCGGATGTTGTTCAAGCCAGGCCACCTGCTTCTGCAGCTTGAACGGATCCGTCCATTCATCGTCGCCATCGCAGACGGCGAGGTACTGACCCCGCGCCTTCTCCAGGACGTCGCGATTATTGGCCAGCGGCCCGACATTCTCGTCGCGGAAGATAGCTCGGACGATCTCCGGAAACCTGCAGGCGTAATCTCGAACGATGGCGTCAGTTCGATCCGGACTGCAGTCGGTGCCAACGACCACCTCGAACGGAAACGTCGTTCGTTGCTTCAGGATACCCTGCAGACACCGCTCGATGTAGCCCTCGTGACCGTAGGTGACTACCGCCACACTCACGAGCGGGGAGATCATGACAATGTCCTCGGCATCATTGCGTCGGCCGGTGCGACATTCGCCTTCTGTGCCATCTTCCTCGCTCGATAGATTCCTCGTTTCGTCAGGTAGAGATGTTTCTCTCCGAGTACGGCGAAGAGAAATATTTCCGGAGAGCCCAACAACGAGCCCTGCTTGAGCGATAACAGCAGCGTGAATATGAAGCAGCCGAAGACTCCCGCGTACGCTTGCCTCACCTCCACCGGAAGCGAGCGGATGGATCCGAACTGCCTGCACTGGCGCACCGAAATGACCATGATGGAAACCAGCAGCGCGAAGCCGATAACGCCCTGTTCCGCAAGTACTTCCAGGGGAACGATGTGCGGATAGATACCCAGCACTTCAGCAGAATAGGAAGCGGAGTTTCCGATCCCGAATATGATGCTCACGGGCGACGCTGCCCAATGCGTCAGCACGGCCTTGGCCATCTCGATCCGCTCCGTGGAATCCCCCATCAGCTTGGAAGTGTCCCAGCGCACGGCGTACTCCGCACTTTGGTCGAATAAGAAAAACGCCGCCAGGGCCAACACTCCACCCGTGATCACCAGTTGAGCCGCGTGCTTCACGGAGAACCGCGTCCACACCATCGGCATCACGACAATGGCCGTGAAGATCGAGAAGATGAGAGGCCCCCGACTGCCCGATTGAATTGCAACCACGAGCGCAGAAACGACCACGAGCGCCAGCCAGCCGATGCGTAGTAGGTTTCTCTGATAGTGGATGGCAGCGGTTATGAGCAGATAGCCTGACAACTGCCCGAGTGCCAATGGCAAGCCCAGCCGCTCGCCCGTGTCTTCGATCAGCAGAGATCGATAGCCCCAATCGGGAACGGTCGCAAGAAACAGCACGATCACGCCCCCCACCGAGATGAACGTCCTCTGCACCTCGTGGAGGTCGCCGATCCGGGCGATCAGCAAGGGAGCAAGCACGATGCTCGCAATCAGGTAAGGCCACGCCAATTCCCAATACATCCAGCCGGCTACTGGTGTCCACATCAGGGACAGCAAGGCGAAAGCGAACAAAGCGATCGACAACGCCCGCAGCTTGACGTGCTGAAACGCGAAACTCAACGGGATGCACCCGCGCTTGAAGGCGATGACTACGCCTACGATTACCAGGCTCAGAATGCAGATGTTGGTGAATGCAGTGTTGGCCCGAAAGAACGGGTGGTAGATCTGCCCGATCTGATCCAGACCGAACATGCAAAGCACGGCGACCAGCGCGATGTGCGGCTTCCGTAGCGTCAGTACGGAAAGCGCGAGCATTGCGCCGCCGTACAGCGCTAGACCGAGCATGTCAACAACTCGGCCCTGAGCCCCGCTTCACCAGCGGTGCTAACACGATCTTCATCCGACGCTTTGGCGGATGTACTCATGCGCCGGCACCCAACCGTTCTCTGTGTAGAAACCCCATTCGCGCACCCGGGGCCCGGTAATGAACAGCGTCCAACAGGCCCGGCCGGAAATCTGATGAATCCGGTGCGCAGCCTCCGGGCGGCGCAGCGCAACCCGGCCCACTCTGTGCAGGCCGCCGCCCTGGCGCACCTCGGTGTAACAGCCACTCAGCAGGATGCTGAGGTTCCACCATGGATGGTCGTGCAGATGAGCGCCTTCATCGGGGCCGTCGAACCTGTGCAGATAAACGTTGAGCCATCTGTTCCGCGGAATCAGGTACCAGCGCTTCATGTAGCGGGAGCCAATGATTCTGTTCGGCGGTCTACTCACTGCTCGGCGCCCCGCCCGCTCAGCGGACGATCCCTCGGGTATCAATGACGACTTTCTCCTTGAGAGACGCCGCGGTGATCTTCCTGAAAGGTCGGTGATCCACCAGAATCAGCACGATGTCCGCCGCAGCGATCACTTCCTCCAGGCTGCAGAGCGACAGACATGGATGCTTTTTCAGGTTGGGCTCACACACCAGGATTTCCCCCATCCGTTCCGCGACCAGATGATTGACTATGTCCAGCGCGGGGGACTCGCGTAAATCGTCGACATCGGCCTTGAAGGACAGGCCCAGGCAGCCAATCACGGGATGCTTGAACTTCTCGGCGCAGTGCCGAACCCGGTCGATCACCCATGTCGGCTTCGCATTGTTCACCTCGCGCGCAGAACGAATCAGCTTCGCGAGTTCCGGCTGGCGATGGATGATGAACCACGGATCCACCGCGATGCAGTGGCCCCCTACGCCGGGCCCCGGGTTGAGTATGTTTACCCTCGGGTGCTTGTTGGCGAGCTCGATCACCTCCCACGTGTTGACCTGGTCGACCTCGCAGATCATCGAGATTTCGTTGGCGAAGGCGATGTTGACGTCGCGGTAGGAGTTCTCGGTCAGCTTGACCAGCTCGGCCGTCCTGGCAGTGGTCCCCAGAACCTTGCCGCTGACGAACTTCTCATAGAATTTTACAGCCGCCGCCGTGGACGCATCATTGACGCCGCCAACGATTCGATCGTTCTGAATCAGCTCGACGAGGATCCGGCCGGGCAGCACGCGCTCCGGGCAGTGGGCAACGAACACCGCTGAATCGGTGTCATGCCCAGCCTCGCGGAGCCCTTTGGCAACGACATCCTCCGTCGTCCCAACCGGGCTGGTGGATTCCAGGATTACCAGATTTCCCGGGCGGACGTAGGGGACGATCTGTCTGACCGCGGCTTCGATGTACGACAGATCCGGCTCGTTTGCATTGAGCGGTGTTGGCACCGCGATGATGAACACGTCCGCCTCCGTCGGCACGGTATCAGCGACGAGATTTCCGGAGTTCACAGCCGATTTCACCAGAATGTCCAGGTCGGGCTCGACGATATGGATGCCACCCTTCCTGATGGTCTTGACGACGTCTTCGGAAACATCGACGCCGGTAACCGCAAAGCCTTTGGTGGCGAGCAGGGAGGCCGTGGGCAATCCAATGTAGCCGAGGCCAACCACGCATACGCGTTCGAGCTGATGACTCATGCGCTGGGAAACTCCTTGAGGCGAGAAAGTATCCGGCGGGTTGCCAGGCCATCCCCATACGGGTTGGTGGCGAGCGCCATGTGGTCATACAGCGCCGGGTCTGTGAGGATGGACTCGACGTTTTCGAGAATCGCATTCCTCGAGGTTCCCACCAACTTGACCGTGCCGGCCTCTACCGCCTCCGGTCGCTCTGTCACTTCCCGCATCACCAGAACCGGCTTGCCAAGCGACGGGGCTTCCTCCTGGATGCCTCCGGAATCGGTGAGCACGAGGTCGGCCTGGCTCATCAACCATATGAACGGCAGATAGTCCTGGGGGCGCGTCAGGATCACATTGGGCAAACGCGAAAGGATGCGGTTGACAGGCTCCTGAACGTTAGGGTTCAGATGCACCGGATAGACCGACACCCAATCCGGATGTCGCTGCGCCAGATCGGCTATGGCCGAGCACAGATCCTCGAAACCTCGGCCGAAGTTCTCCCGGCGGTGCCCGGTGATGAGAATCCTCCGGTTGGCCCCGAGAATCTTGCTCGTAATCGCGCTCCCGAAATGTTCGCTCCAATGATCTGGCGAAAACTCATCGATCTTCGCCCTCGCCAACAGAAGCGCGTCGATGACGGTGTTTCCCGTTACCAGAACCTGGCTTTCCGGAACGTTTTCGTTGAGCAGGCTTCGCCGCGCCCTCTCAGTTGGTGCGAAATGCAGCGTCGCGAGGCGGCCAACGAGGGAGCGGTTGGCTTCCTCGGGGTACGGGGCCCGCATGTTGCCGGTACGAAGACCCGCCTCGACATGGGCAACCATCACACCTTCATAGAACGCTGCGAGGCTGGCTGCAAAACACGTTGTTGTATCGCCGTGCACGAGCACGATGTCGGGCCGGACATCGCTGAGAACCTTGCGGATGCCCAGCAAGGCTCCGCAGGTGATGTCGTAGAGATCCTGGTTGCTCTTCATCAGATCGAGGTCATGATCGGGCTTCAGCTCGAACAGCCGCAGCACCTGGTCGAGCATCTCCCGATGCTGCGCGGTGACGCATATTCTGCTGTCGAACTTGGAGTCGGCAGCCAGGCCGATTGCCACCGGCGCCATCTTAATCGCTTCCGGCCGGGTGCCGACCACGATCAACGTCTTGATTGCCACAGCATCGCTCCGTCAGGTCAGTCGTTCACGGCCTTGTCGATATCGATGCCGGTCGAAACCATCAGCACCTTACGTGTGTGTTCAGCGTCCTTCGGCGGCTCGCAGAAGCGTCTTACCCCGCCGATGCGTTTTTCCTTCACCGCATCCAGCGCCGTGCCGAAATCGACGTATTTGATGTTGCCGGCGTAGGCCAGCACCAATGCGTGATCGCACAACGTGTTCACCAGACGCGGAATGCCGCCGCTGAAGTAATAGATCACGCCCATTGCCTGTGCTGTGAAGAGGTTGCGATCGCCCGCGCCGGCAATGCTCAAACGGTTGAGGATGTACTCGCCGGTCTCGCTGCGATCCAGAGGCTTCAGGTGGTACTCGGCGGTTACCCGCTGCGCTATCTGAGCCATGGATTCGTCGGCGAGCAACGCAAACAGTTGCGGCTGCCCCACCAGCACAATCTGCAGCAACTGATCCTTGTCCGCATTAATGTTGGTGAGCATGCGCAGCTCTTCGAGGTTGGTGCGATCCATGTTCTGGGCTTCATCGATGATGAGCACGACGCGACGACCCTCGGCGTACTCCTGAATCAGGTGATCCTGCAGGCGGCGAAAGATCTGCACGTTGCTGACATCATCCAGGCTCACGTGCAGTTCGAGGGCGATGGCTACCCACTGCAGCAGGTCACCCAGAGACGGATGCACGTTGCTGATCAGGCCTACGGTGATCTCGTCATAAGGTATCCGCCGCAGCAGGTGTCGGATCAACGTCGTCTTTCCGGCCCCTACCTCTCCGGTGATGACGGTGATGCCGGATTGCTCGAAAACGCCATATTCGAGCATGGCGAGTGCGCCTTTGTGCTTCGGCGAGAAGAACAGGAAGTCCGGGTCGGGCGTGATGCTGAACGGCTTCTCGGTCAATCCGAAGTGCTTCAGATACATCCGACCACCTCAACGTGCCTTGTTGAGGATGGTGCCGATCAGATTGGCGTGCTGCATCATCTGTTGTGATCGTTCCACCTCATCGGGCGTGTTCACACCGTCCTCCACCACCAGAAGCGTTGCATCCGCAAACGGGGTAAACAGCAACGCATCGTCATTCCGCAGCAACGGCGGCAGATCGAACACCACCAGTCGGGATGCGTAGCGGGTCGTGATCTCTCGCAGCATGGCCTTCATGCCGGGGGAGGTGAGCACCTCGGAAGAGTGCCGCCCCAGGGGCTTACCGGGCAGAACCACCATTCGCGGCATCGAAGGGTTGAACAGCGCGTGCTCCAGCCCGACCCGGCCGGTCACGACATCTACCAGCCCCCACTCCACGTCCACACCCAGGGTGGTGTGCACGCCGGGCGACTTCAGGTCGAGGTCTACGAGCATGACCGTGTGGTTGACCTCGTGAGAGAGGCTTATGGCCAGATTTACCGCGGTCAGCGTCTTGCCGGCATCCTCCAGGGGGCTGGTGATCGCCAACGTCGACCAGCCGTTACGGTCAAGCGTCTGCAGGACTCTGGTTCTCAACTTGCGGTAGGTTTCCACGCGGTGGTCATCGTGCTGGCTGGCGATGACCCGGTTCTTTTCGAGCAAAGCCTCGTTCAGCCTGACCCGACGGGTTGTCGTGTATTCGATGTTTTCGGGTGGCGGGGTGCTGATCGGCCGCCGTGGCTGGGGCGCATAAACCCGCGGTTTATCCAGTTCAGGAAGCTTGTACCCGCGCTGGCTCGTCTCCCGCTGCTGGTCATAGCGCGGCAGCTTCCCAACTTCCCCTTGGCGCTCCAGGCGGGCCCTGGCGATGGCATCCTGCAAACGTTCCATGACGGGCCTCCTAAATGCCGAGCCGATTCGCGAACATGAACCAGGCGACGTCGACAGGCTTGATGAAGAGGTGGAAATAGGTGATGCCGAGCACCATGCTGACGGCCACCGCAGCTAAGGCTCGCCGCCGCAGAGCCACGCGTTTGCGTATGTCATCGCTGTTGTCGATATAGGCCACTACGGCGAAGGGCGGTTTTCCTGTCAGCCGAGTGAGCTCGTTTGGTCCGTAAATCCCG
>JBLRXD010000254.1:0-6629 GCA_047920935.1 Pseudomonadales bacterium
GTCCACTGTGCCGCGGAAGACGAGCCGGCCCATGTCGGCCATGGCGAACAGGACGGTGCCCTCCTGATAGCTGGAGAGGGGGACCACCGGGTCGCCGACCTCCACCATCTTCTCCAGCACGTAGCCGGTGATGGGCGCCCGGACCACGCTCTCCACGCCCGTCCCCGCCGAGCCGCTGACCCGGCCGGTCTCCAGCAGCTCGAGGCGCTCGCGGGCCGTCACGAGTTGCAGCTCGGCCTCCCGGTACCGGCGCTCCACCTGGTCGAGATCCTGCTGGGACGTGAGGTCCCGCTCCCGCAACGACCGGGATCGCTCCAGCTCCCGGCGGGCGTTGTCCGTGGCCTGCTTGCGGGCCTTACGCGCGTCGAAAAAGTCCAGATCCTGGAACGAGCCCGCGACCTGAATCGCAGTCGCGCAATGCAGCTTGCCGTTCTGCAGCCGGGCCAGTTCGGCCGCCGCTTCCAGAACCCGCCGATTCATCAGCCGATGCTTGGCGTCGGCGTGGTAGAGATCCACGGTGGCGAGCACGTTGCCGGAACGCCGCTCGATTCTGGTCGACACCAGCAGCAGCGGCACCGGAGTGCGGCGCAGCAGGCTCCAATCCAGGGGAGTGTGCAACAGCGTACGCGAGTGATGCACCGACTTGACCAGCAGATCGGATTTGATCAGCGGCGCGTTTTCCGCCACCCAGGCCGCGATGTCCTTGGTCCACACCACCTGTATGGAGATATCCGCCGCCGATAGCCCCCGGTCGAGCACCAGCGCCTCGAGCCAGCGGCGACGCTCGAGCATGGCCGACTTCTTGATGGCGCGCCGCTGGTGGGCGTCGAACACGTCGGTCTGATCCACCATCGGCAGCCAGCAGAACGACGTCAGATGCAGATGCGCCCCGCAACTTGCGGCAAGCGCCAGGGCCCGCTCCAGCGCCGTCTGTGCGTGTTTGGGCTTGTCGAGAATGACGAGGATGTTACGAGGCTGCTGCATGAGTTTTCCTCAGTTGGCTTCGGGGGCATGAATGGTGAGCACGTCGGTGGTCAAGTGGTGAACCAACCGTTCGGAGGTATTGCCCAGCAGCATACCCTTCAACCCCTGACGTGCATGGGTACCGACCACCACCAATTCGGCGTGCAGGTTGTCAGCCAGGGTACCGATGACATGCTCCACCGGACCTTCGTCGGCGTAAAGTCGCTCGTAACTCACGCCTGCGTCGGCCGCCAGCCCCATCACCCGGTTTTTGATCTCGGTCTCGACCTCGCGCCTGATCTCGTCGTAGTCGCGCAAGCCGCCCAACTCGCCCACCCAACGCTCGAACAGCGGATACGCCACCACCAGGTGCAGCTCGCCACCCAGCACGGTTGCCAGCGCCGCGCTGTCCCGCAACAGGGCTCGATTCAGATCGTCGTGACCCTCGTCGAAGGCATCGAGCGCGCACAGCAGCACGGGCTGCTCCACCCAGGCCTGGGGCTTTACCAGCATGACCGGCACCGGAGCGGCACGCAGCAGATTCCAATCGTCCGGTGTGCGCACCAGCTCGCCGAAGCGGCTGCGCCGCGCGGCCGCCTTGATGATGAGATCGGCATCGGCGCGCTCTGCGGCATGCAAAATCCCCTCCCATGAGCGTGGATTCCACAGCGTCGCCGTCTCCAGGTCGGCGAGCTGCTGCCGCAGCGGCTCTACCATGTCCTCGGTCACCGCCTCTTCGGCCTGGAGTATGAAGGTCTTGAGATCGGTGGCGGCATCAATGGCACTGGCGTTCAAATCTGCGATACCCTCGTAGACGATACGCACGACGTGCACCTTGGCACTCGTCGCCGATGCGAGAACGCGCGCCTTGTCCAGCACCGGCGAGGCTTCATCCGGATCGTCGCCGAGAACTACGAGAATGTTATCGATGGTCTTCATATCCTGCTCCTGTCGCAGCTGCTACGGATGCCATGTTAAAGCCACTGTCGCTCCAGCCCATCCGTAATTTCCACCGCGGGCTGCGTTCGGCATCTACGTAGTGACCGGGCGCGCCGCGCGCCCCACCATGGCCCGCTGATCAGGAACTCTCAGCATGACACCGAAACAACTGCGCCGCGTGATGATTGCCAACGACTCCCTCGATGGCATGGAGCGCGCACTCGACAAGGCGGCCATGATAGAGCACTACAGCGGCGCCGAGGTGCTGGTAGTGGCCACCGTCTACGACCGCATCGCCGAAGAGCCGGCCGAGGTGCTGCCGCGCCACGAGCAGGCGCAGTTGATCGAGGCGCTGAAGGCGGCCGAGCGCCAGGCGCTGCAGCGGCTGGTGGAGCCTTACCGGCCCCGCCTGGCATCCCTGGAGACCCGCCTGGTGTGGGCCAAGAACGCCGCTGACGGCATCGTCGAGGCCGCCTCCCGGTGGAACGCCGAGCTGCTGATCAAGCCGGTCTCGGAGCACCACCCTATCGCCGACTATCTGCATACGCCACTCGATTGGGCGCTGACCCGCCACGCGCCCTGCGCCGTGCTCATTTCCAAGGGCGCCTCCTGGACTCCACCCGGGCCCATACTCGCCGCCGTCGACGTCGCGGACGAGGCCCATCACTCGCTGTCCAGAGAAGTGCTGCGCATGGCAGGATTGCTGGCAAGCATCCTCGGCACCGAGCTCCACGTGGTCACCGCCTACCCGGATCTCGGACAGAGCGTCAACGAATTGCAGGTGGCGACCGATTACGCCGGCATCAAGACCGACATGTGGGAATCCCGCAGTCGGCTGCTCAGCGCTACCGTCGGCGAGTTGGCGCTGACGCCCAGCCAGACCCACGTGCTCGAGGGCAAACCCGGCCGCGTCATTCCGGCCCTGGTCCGCGAGCTGAAGCCCGCCCTCACCGTGCTCGGCACGGCAGCCCGTCGCGGCCTGTCCAAGCTGGTCATCGGCAACACCTCGGAGGATCTGGTGGGGCGGATCGAGGGCGATCTGGTCACGGTTCGCGACCCGTGGAGCTGACCGCGCCGCAACTGCGACGCCAGGCGGATCCGCAGACGCTTGGCTTCGCATCCACAGCCGAAGTCCAGCCGGCCCGCGGCCGGCTCGGCCAACTGCGCGCCGAGCATGCGTTGGATTTCGCCATGGGCATGCGCTTCGAGGGCTACAACCTCTACGCCCTGGGAGCGCCCCAGATCGGCATGCTGGATTTCGTTCGCGAACGTCTCGACACCCTGGCCGGGAGTGCCGCCGCACCCGACGACTGGTGCTACCTGAACAACTTCGACGACCCGGCCAACCCGCGCGTGTGCCGGCTGCCCCAGGGCATCGGCCGACGCTTCAAGCAGGACATGGCGCAATTCGTCAGCCTGGTACGCACCAATCTGCCCAACGCGCTCAGCTCCGACGAGCATCGCCGCGCCACCGCCGAGCTCGGTCAGCGGCTGCAGCAGCAGCAGATTACCGACACCCTGGAACTGCAGCAGGAGGCCGAGCCCCTGGGCCTCACCATGCTGCCAACGCCGAACGGCTTCGCCTTCGCACCGACCAAAGATGGCAAGGTCATGGAGCAGGACGACTTCGCGGCCCTGGACGAGGCCCGCCGCCGGGAGCTCGGTGCGGCCATCGACCACATGAACCAACGGCTGCTCGAGCGCCTGCGCGAGTACCCGAAATATCACGAAGAGTTGCTGCGCAAGCAGCGCGAGCTGACCCGCCAGACCGCTTCGCGGGTGCTGACCTCGCTGGCAGCCAAGCTGCGCAGTCGGTATCAGATCTACCCCGCGGCCATCGGTTTCGTCGTCACCGTCGAGGCCGAGCTGCTGGAGAATGCCGAGCGTATCCTGCTGATCGAGCGCGGTGAAGGCGCGCCCGGGGCCCCGCCGACGGCCACGGCCGCGGCCGCAGCCGCCGACCAGTTTTTCGACCGCTACGCCGTCAATCTGATCGTCGACAACGCCGACCTGGAAGGCGCGCCGGTGATCTATGAGAGCAACCCCAGCCTGGACAATCTGGTGGGCAAGCTCGAGCACCGCTTCGAATACGGCATGCCCGTGGCCGACTTCAGCATGATCCGCAGCGGCGCTCTGCACCGGGCCAATGGCGGTTACCTGCTGGTCGATGCCGACCGGCTGCTGCAGAAGCCGTTTGCCTGGGAGGCGCTGAAACGCGCCATCTCCGATCATCGGGTGCGGGTGGAATCCGTCAACCAGATGATGAACCTGGCGTATTCGGTGTCGCTGGATCCGGATCCCGTGCCGCTGGAAGTCAAGGTGGTACTGTTCGGCGACCGCCACGTCTACCATCTGCTGCGCCAGTACGATGCCGACTTCGACAACCTGTTCAAGATCGTCGGCGACTTCGACGACTACGTCAGCTGGGACGACGAGCACCAGCGGGAATACGCCGGGCTGCTGTCGCGGCTGGTGCACGACTCGGGCATCCGGCACCTCAACGCCGCCGCCGTGGCCAGCGCCCTGGAGCAGTCCAGCCGCCTGGTCGAAGATCGTCGGCGCCTGTCGGCGCGGGTGAAGGACATGGAAGACATCCTGCGCGAGGCCGACCAGCTGGCTGCCGGGGACGGCGCCGCGGAGATAGACGGCAAGCACATCGACGAGGTGATCGCGCGCCGTGCCTACCGGGTCGACCGGATTCGCGACCTGGTGCACGAAAACATCACCCGCGGCATCACCCTGGTAGACACCCGAGGCAGCCGCGTCGGCCAGGTGAACGGGCTATCGGTGGTGAGCATCGGCAAGCTGACCTTCGGCCAACCGTCGCGGATCACGGCCACAGCCCGCCTCGGCCGCGGCGAGCTCATCGACATCGAACGCGAAGCGAAGCTGGGCGGCAGCATTCACAGCAAAGCCGTGATGATCGTGTCGAACTTCATCGGCGCCCGCTACGCCCGCGAGCACCCGCTGTCGCTGCACGCCAGCCTGGTGTTCGAGCAGTCCTACGGCGGCATCGAAGGCGACAGCGCCTCCATCGCCGAGGTCTGCGCGCTGATCTCGGCCATCATCGAGCGGCCCCTGCGCCAGGACATCGCGGTCACCGGATCCATGGACCAGCACGGCACCGCCCAGGCCATCGGCGGCATCAACCAGAAGATCGAAGGCTTCTTCGACGTCTGCCGCGTCGCCGGCCTCAGCGGCACTCAGGGCGTGCTGATGCCAGCCAGCAATCTGGACAATCTCATGCTGCGTCAGGACGTGGTGGACGCGGTGGCTGCCGGGCAGTTCCACGTTCACGCCATGTCCAGCGTCGACGACGCCATGGCGGTGCTGTTCGCGCACTCCGGCGAAGCACCGGCCGACCCGGCGGAGATCAACCGCGCGGTGGAGGCTCGGGTGCGCGAGCTGCATGAAATCTACATGGCCACCAGCCGAGGGCCCAGCAATGGCCGCTAACCACAGCGTGCGCGTGCTGGTGACGTTCGACTGCACGCACCCCAACGAAAGCGTGCTGTGCCAACTGGCCAGGCTGATCGGAGCCGACGGGCTCGACGTCACCGGTCTGTACGTGGAGGACGAGGATCTGCTGCGCGCGGCGAGCCTGCCCGGTCTGCGCGAGATCTCGTTGTCGGGCCAGGAAGTCGCCATGGACGCGGCCCGCATGGCGCGGGAGATTGCACTGGAAGCCGCCGCGGCCGAGCGCGCATTCGAACTGCTGGCGCGAAGGCTGGCGCAGGAGCACGCCCTGCTCAGCCACCAGTTCCTGGTGGCGCGGGGGCACATCGCCGAGGAAGTGGGCCGGGCCGCGGCCCAATCGGATTTCGTCATGGTGACGCGCGCGCTGCGGGCAACCGGCCTGCGGCCACGCCTGGGCCGGTCTTACCGCGACCTGGTCCAGCGCTCCAAGCAGGTATTGTTCGTCAATGAACCCTGGGCTTCCGGCACCTCCGTGGTGGTGCTCAACGGCAGCCCCGCGGCCCTCGACACCGCAGCCCGGCTGGCCACCGCCGAAGGCCTGCGGCTGGTGGTCGCACTGCCTCCGGCCGAAGCTCCCGGGGCCGACGCAGCCTCGCTGCCCCTACGCGAGTTGCCGCCAGGGGCCGTAAGCCGTCGGCTCGACAGCTGGCGCGAGCAGACCATCGCCGACCTGTGCCTGCGCGAGGATGCGCGCCTGCTGGTGGTGCCGGGTCGCGATGATCTGGATTGGACCGAGCTGCTGCTGTCGCTCATGGACAGGCTGCCGTGCTCGGTACTTAAGCTGGCTTGACCTGCGGCCCACCGCCGAATCGATCCCGCATCAGCGCCATCAGCGCCATCAGCGCTGCTCGACCACCTTCTCCAGCGCCGTCAGCAGGTTGATGGGCAGCGGGAAGACGATGGTCGAGCTCTTCTCCCCGGCGATCTCCGTCAGCGTCTGCAGGTAACGCAACTGGATCGCTTCACCCTGAGCGGAGAGCAGCACCGCCGCCTCGACCAGCTTGGCCGCCGCCTGCTGCTCGCCTTCGGCGTGGATGATCTTCGCGCGGCGCTCGCGCTCGGCTTCGGCCTGCTTGGCGATGGCGCGGATCATGCTCTCGTCGATGTCGACGTGCTTGATCTCCACGTTGGAGACCTTGATCCCCCACTGGTCCGTCTGCTTGTCGAGAATCTCCTGGATGTCGATGTTGAGCCTGTCTCGCTCGGACAGCAGCTCATCGAGTTCGTGCCTGCCGAGCACCGACCGCAGG
>JBLRXD010000255.1:0-6603 GCA_047920935.1 Pseudomonadales bacterium
GAAGAGCGTATCAAGGATACCGGCAGAGAGATGGCGGCCGAGGCGAGCGAGGAGGCGCGGTCCGCGCTTGAGCGCGGCAAGACCAACGCCGTCGAGGCTGCCGAGCGCACTTCGGAAGCGCTCGATGAGACGGCCGCCAATCTGGCCAGCGAAGGCCAGGAGACTCTGGCCGAGGTGGCATCGATGTTGTCCGGCAAGCTGTCCGGACTGGCCCGCAGCCTCGAAAGCCGCAGCCTCGATGAGCTCGCGACAGATGCCCGGGAATTGGCCCGAAGCAACCCAGGCATGTTCGTGGCCGGTGGCGTGGCTCTAGGCGTGGCGCTCAGCCGCTTCTTCAAGGCATCCGGCGAATACCAGGGTGCCGGGCTGGGTGCATCGGGCGGAGGCCGCTCAGCAGAGGGCTCGATGCAACCGTATGGAACCGAGGCTGCCGTTCCCCCTGAAGTACGGGCGGCCGCGCAGCGCTCCGGATCTGCTTCCACTGCAGGCGGGACCCAGGGGAATTCCGGTGCCCGCGAAACCCAAGGGAGGACGTCATGACCGATCCAGTCCACGACCCCAATCCCCGCGACCCTCATGCGCGCGATCCCAATGTCCGTGAGCCTGGCGTTCGCGATGATCCCAGGATTCGCGGCGCGGATCCGGGCCCGAGAGGGCCGGCACGAGCCGCGGCGACGCTAGGGCCCGAGTCCGCAGGGCACCGCGAGCACGCCGACTACGAGCGGGATCGTCCCCCCGCCGCGCGAGCCGAGCCGACGGATACCGGTTCCGTGGCGCAGCTGTTGCGGCGCCTGGTGGACGACGTAGCGACGCTGTTGCGCAAGGAGATGGCACTGGCCACCTCCGAGATCTCGCACTCCATCGACGACGCCAAACAGGGCGCCGCGTCGATGGTGATCGGCGGCGCCATCCTCTATCTGGGCCTGGTGTTCCTGCTGCTGTCAGCGACGCTTGGCCTGGCGCAAGTGATGCCTGGTTGGGCTGCGGCGTTGATCGTCGGCGGCGTGGTCGCCCTCATCGGGGTGATTCTGCTGATGACCGGCCGGAACAAGGTGCAGCCGAGCGTGCACCGCACTTCAGACGCGATGCGCAAAGATCGCGACATGATCGAGAGGCAAAGCCGATGACTGCAACCAAAGAAGAGTTCAAGCACGACATGCACAAGGATCCCGCCGAACTCGAGCGGGAGGCGGATCGCGCCCGGGCCAACGTGGAAAGCACCCTGGAAGCGCTGGAGCGGCGGCTGTCGCCGGGCGAGTTGCTCGACCAGGTGCTGCACGTGGTCAAGGATAACGGCGGGGCGTTCGGAAAGAACCTCGCCACCCAGGTGCGCAACAACCCGGTTCCGGTGTTGCTCACCGGCATCGGCATGACCTGGCTCATGGCGGCGTCCGACCGGCCGCCCAGGCGCTACGCCGGTTACGGTTACGAAACCGGGTACGGCTACGGCACCGGGGCAGGGCACGATGCCGGCGCGCGGGTCGAAGGCGCCATGGAGTCGGCCCAAGGGGCGGGTTCTTCGGCGATGGAGTCCGCGCGTGGGGCCGCGTCCTCGGCCACTCATTCCGCGCGCGACGCGGCGAGCCGGGCGGGCGACAGCGCCAGGTCTGCTGCCGAGGGGGCCCGCGCCAGGGCCGAATCCACCGCCCGGGGGGTCGCCGATACCACCCGTGCCAGCGCCGAAGGGCTTTGGGATACCTATGAGTACATGCGGCGGGAGCAGCCGCTGGCACTGGGCGCCCTGGCGGTGGCTGCCGGAGCCTTGCTGGGTTCGATGTTGCCGAGCACCACCACCGAAGATCGCATGATGGGCGAGCAGAGTGACGAGGCCGCCGAGCGATTGAAGGAACAGGGCCGGCGCGGCGCCGAGCAGGCGCGGGCCGCGGCCGCCGATGCGGCCGAGACGGCGCGCGAATCCGTTCAACCCAAGCGGGCGGGCCGGGCTGAGCCGCCGAGCGGTTCGGGGAGCGCCACGCGCTCCTGAGCGGACGTTCGTCGCCTCGGCCGGGTCGTCGCCCGCGGGCGCCGCTGCTGGAGCCCGCAGGCGCCGCTGCCCCGCGGGCGCGCGGAGCTGTTGCAAGGAGCTTTTCGATGGCAAGAGACCAGGAACGACGCCTGACGCGACGGCAGAAGCGCGACCAGTCGCGCGAGCAGTCGTCGGGGGAGCCGCGCGGGTCGAAGCAGGCGCGGGGGCCGCAGCAGGCCCCGGAGCGGCAGCGACAGCAGGCTGAGGAGCGACAGCAGGCTGAGGAGCGACAGCAGGCTGAGGAGGCTCAGGAGCGAGAACAGCAAACCGATCGTGGCCGCGAGGCCGAGCAGCCGACCCAGGTGCCCACGGCCGGCTGGCGCGACGTCGCCATGCGGGTCAAGGATCAGGTCAGCAAAGACAACGTTTCGCTGATTGCGGCGGGTGTCGGGCTGTATGGGCTGTTGGCGATGTTTCCGGCGCTGACGGCGGTGGTGTCGCTGTACGGCATCTTTGCGTCGCCCGAGCAGGTCACCGAGCAGGTGGAGCAGCTCACCGACGTGATGCCCGAGCAGGCAGCCGAGATTCTCGGTGGCCAGTTGGAAAATCTGGCGGAAACCGGTGGCGGCGCGCTCGGCGCGGGTCTGGTGATCGGCTTTCTGGTGGCGCTGTGGAGCGCCCGCAAGGGCATGACCGCGCTGATGACGGCCAGCAACATTGCCTACCACGAGGAGGAACAGCGCAGCTTCCTGCGGCAGCTCACGGTGTCGTTGGGATTGACGCTCGGCGCTGTGGTCGGCTTCGTGCTGATCGTCTTTCTCGGGGTGGCAACGCCGCTGATCCTGGGCTTCCTCGGCTTGGGCGATGTGCTCGAGGGGGTACTCTCGGGGCTGCGGTGGGTGGTGATGTGGCTGCTCGTGGTGGCAGGGCTCGCCGTCGTCTATCGGTACGCGCCGGATCGGGAGCCACCACAGTGGCGCTGGGTTGGCTGGGGTGCTGCCATTGCCGCCACGCTGTGGCTCATCGGCAGCCTGCTGTTTGCCGTGTACGTGCAGAACTTCGGCGCGTATGGGGAGACGTATGGCGCCCTGGGCGGCGTGGTAGTGCTGCTGATGTGGTTCTACGTCACCGGCTTCGTCATCGTTCTCGGCGCCGAGATCAATGCGGAACTCGAGCGTCAGACCAGCCGCGACACCACTCGTGGCGAGTCACGCCCCATGGGCGCGCGTGGCGCCCGCTCGGCAGACACCGTAGGGCCCAGTCCCTAGCCGGGCGGCATGGCGATTGCCGAACGTTAATGCGGTTGTTGGCCCCCCGCGGGAGCATGACCTACCCACTCCGGCCCGGCCGGGCACCCCAGCCCAACAAAGCCGGGTATTCAGCGACGGGGCCTCGCCTCGTCGCTATTTTTTTGCCTGCCGATCGGCGCTCACTAGCTCAACTTCGGGGTCAGGTGCGGGCGAATGTGCTGCACCATCAGCTTGAAGCATTTGGTGTTGGCCGCGACCACGTTGCCTGATTTCATGAACCCCTCGCCCCCAGAAAGGTCGCCGACGAAACCGCCTGCCTCCCTGACAAGCACGGTGCCTGCGGCGATGTCCCACGGCGACAGGGCGAACTCCCAGAAGCCGTCAGTGCGGCCGGCGGCGACGTAGGCCAGGTCGAGGGCGGCCGAGCCGGCACGGCGTATGCCCCTGCAGGTGGCGGTGAAGTCCTTGAGCATGTCCATGTAGGCGTCGAGATGCTCACGCACCGCCCCGGGCGGGATGCCGGTGCCGAGCACGGCTTCCTCCAGGCGGGTGGTGCGGCTCACCCGGATGCGCTTGCCGTTGAGCTGCGCTCCGCCGCCTCGGCTGGCGACGAAGGCTTCGTTGCGCAACGGGTCGAAAATCACGCCGTGCTCGAGCTGCCGGCCCTTCTGCAGCGCGATGGAAACGCAGAAGTGGGGAATGCCCTGCAGGTAGTTGGTGGTGCCGTCGAGCGGATCGATGATCCAGGTGAATTCCGTGGCGCTGCCGGAGGAGCTGCCGGTGTAGGCGTTGCCGTGCTCCTCGCCAACGATGCCGTGCTCCGGGTAGGCTTTATGCAGAGCGTCGATGATCGCCGTCTCCGCCTCGCGATCGATGTTCGAGACGAAGTCGTTACGACCTTTTTCCTCGATGTCGAGGGTGTCGAGGCGGTCCATGGACCGGAGCATGATCTGACCTGCCGCGCGCGCGGCGCGCAGGGCGATGTTGGTCATGGGCTGCATGGGAATGACCGTTCAATTGAGAAGGCGCGTTATGCTAGCCGCAACGCGACGCCCTTGCACGGCGATACCTTCAAACCGGAGACCTGCAGTTGAGTGACGACCGACTTTCGCGAATTCGAGTGGTGCTGGTTGAGCCCAGCCATCCCGGTAACATCGGTGGCGCCGCCCGGGCAATGAAAACCATGGGCCTGAAGCGCCTGGCGCTGGTGAATCCAGTGCGCTATCCCGACCCTCAGGCGGAATGGCGCGCAGCCGGCGCTCAGGACGTCCTCGATGCGGTCGAGATCTATGGCAGCGTCGCCGAGGCCATTGCCGACTGCCATTGGGTGGTGGGAACCAGCACCCGTTCGCGGCGCATTCCCTGGCCGGTGAAGTCAGCGGATGCGGTAGCGGCGGACATTCTCGATCAGCCCGCGGGCAGTCAGATAGCCGTGCTGTTCGGCCGCGAGACCAGCGGCCTGACGAACGACGAACTGCAGCGCTGCCACTGCCATCTGCAGATTCCGGCCAACCCCGAATATCCCTCGCTCAACCTGGCGATGGCCGTGCAGGTGGTCTGCTACGAGTTGTTCAAGCAAAGCGGTGTCGCTGCGGTGGCGGAGGTGGAGTGGGATCAGCCGCCCGCGACGACGGCGCAGACGGAGGCATTCATCGGTCACCTCCAGTCGGTTCTCGCCCACAGCGGTTATCTGGATCCCGGCAACCCCGGCCAGACCATGACCCGGCTGCGGCGACTGTTCACCCGAGTGCGGCTGGATGAAAAAGAAGTGCAGATGCTTCGCGGGGTGCTCACCCAGCTGGCGCCCGGGGCGCCCGCGTCCGCCGGCGGTCAGCCCGAGCAACCGCCCAAATAGTGGACCAAATTAGTTGGTTATTGCATACTGCCGCGCATGCGACTCACCACCAAAGGCCGCTATGCGGTCACTGCAATGCTCGATATCGCACTGCATCACCAGTGTGGGCCCGTCAGCGTGGCAGATGTGGCCGAGCGTCAGGCCATCTCCAGCGCCTATCTGGAACAGTTGTTCAGCAAGCTCAAGCGCGCCGGGCTGTTACGAAGCATGCGCGGCCCGGGTGGTGGTTACGAGCTGGCGAAGCCGCAGGAACAGATCAGCATCTCGCAGATCATCGGCGCCGTAGGGGAAGGGGTTGACGCCACCCGCTGTCAGGGCACTGCCGACTGCCACGACGGCGCCATGTGCCTCACCCACGAGCTGTGGACGGCGCTGTCGGACCGTATCGACGACTTTCTTTCCGGCATCACTCTGGAGACGCTGGTTGCCCAGCATGAGGGCCAGCAGCCGTCGTCTCGTGCTGACGGCAATCTCATCGCTGCGCGGATCCTCTGATGCGCAAGCCCGTCTATCTCGACTACGCGGCCACCACCCCCGTCGACCCCCGGGTGGCGCAGAAGATGAGCGCCTGCCTGCTGGTGGACGGCAACTTCGGCAATCCGGCCTCGCGCTCCCACGTTTACGGCTGGCAGGCGGAAGAGTCGGTGGAAGAGGCACGCGCTCAGGTGGCGAGGCTGCTGAACGCCGACCCGCGCGAGATCGTCTGGACCTCGGGCGCCACCGAATCCGACAACCTGGCGATCAAAGGCCTCGCTGATGGGGCCTTTCGCCGGCACATCGTCACCAGCTGCATCGAGCACAAGGCCGTGCTGGATACCTGCCGATATCTGGAAGGCAAGGGGTTCGACGTCACCTACCTGACGCCCGGCGCGGGCGGCCTGATTTCCCCCGAGCAGGTCCGGGATGCGGTGCGCGACGACACCCTGGTGGTGTCGGTGATGCACGTCAACAACGAGATCGGCGTGATCAACGACATCGCCGCCATCGGCGCGGTGTGTCGCGAAGCGGGCGCGCTGATGCACACCGACGCGGCCCAGAGTGCGGGCAAGCTCCCCATCGACGTGCAGACCATGCCGCTGGATCTGATCTCCCTGTCGGCCCACAAGATGTACGGCCCCAAGGGCATGGGCGCGCTTTACGTGCGCCGCGACCCGGCGGTCAAACTGACGCCGCTCATCCATGGCGGCGGTCACGAGCGCGGCATGCGCTCGGGCACCCTTGCCACGCACCAGATCGTCGGCATGGGTGAGGCCAGCGCCATTCTGGGGCGCGACATGGAGCAGGAGAACGCGCGCATTCTCGGCCTGCGGCAGCGGCTCATGGCGCATCTGCTGCAGCTGCCAGGCACGACGCTCAATGGCGACCCGCAATCGCGGCTGCCCGGGTTGGTGAACGTATCCTTCGCCGGTGTCGATGGCGAGACGCTGTTGCTGGCGCTCGACGACGTGGCGGTATCGAGTGGTTCCGCCTGCACTTCCGCCAGCGTCGAGCCTTCGTACGTGCTGCGCGCCCTGGGGGTGCCCGACGATCTG
>JBLRXD010000256.1:0-6581 GCA_047920935.1 Pseudomonadales bacterium
GGCGCTGGCGGCGGTTTCCCGCCACTCGCCTGGCAGCGCAGACGAACGCGCCGCCTGAGGAAGCTCGACTATGCTCACCCGCCTTCTGAACCGATTGACCCAGCCGGAGCAGGAGCCCGAACCGGAAGGGCTGGTGGCCATGGCGGCGGCTGCACTGCTTTTGGAGGTTGCCTGGGCCGACCACGAGATCAGCGACGACGAATTGGCGCTGATCGAGCGCCATCTGCGTGGCGAGTTCGGCCTCTCTGAAGCGGAAGTGACCGAGTTGGTCGATGAGTCACGGCGGGAGCACGAGCAGAGCGTGGGGTTGTACGGCTACACGCGCACCATCAACGGGGCGTGGACCGAGGAGCAGAAGTTTTCGCTGGTGACCGCGTTGTGGCGCCTGGCCATGGCCGACGATGATCTGCATCGCTATGAGGAGCACACCATCCGCAAGATCGCCGAGTTGCTGTATCTGAGCCACGACCGCTTCATCGAAGCGAAGCTCAGAGTGAAGCGCGGCGCCTGATCTCCGTGGGCTGACAGTCGGCCTCGAGGGTAGTCACCAGGTCGCTGAATGCCGAGCGGTTGGTCTCGTTCATCGACATCAGAATCCGGTGTGCTTCGAGCACCCGCTCGCGCACCTCGTCTTCAGACGCCGACGCGCATGCCAGCTCCCCCAACTGCTCGTCGTGCACCAGCGGCTGCTCGACCAGATTGAACACGTCGTCGAGCCCCATGGTCACCAGGACCCGGGTGATGTCGGGCCGGGTGGAGACCAGCGTCGGCCGAAAGCCGAAACGCTTGTCCGCCTGAATCGACAGCTTGGCAAGCAACCCCAGGGAGGTGCTGTCGATGGTCTGGGTGGCGGCCAGGTCCACGACCACGGACTGAAAACCGGCGTCCTGGAACATGCGATCGAGAAACGAATCCACCGCCGTGCACAGCGTCAGCCGAACGTCGCCTTCGAACAGCAGCACGTACACCCCATCGTGATCGCCCACCATGATTCGACCGCGCACGCTCAACTCTCCCTCTGTACTACGAGACAGGTCATGTCATCCGGCTTGACCTCGGGGCCAAAGCTCATCTCTAACAGCTCCCACATCTCATCGACGTCGCTGCCGACGCGCGCGGCTTCGAGCAGGCGCTGTTCCTTACTGCTGAGATCACCGCTTCCCATGGCATCCATCACGCCGTCGGAGAACATCACCAGGCGGTCGCCGGCATCCAGGCTGACCCCATGGGCAAGGTATTGTACCTCGTCGAATAGGCCGACGGGCTTGCCCCGCTGTTCCAAAAAAGCGCTGTCGCCATCTTTTTTGACGAGGATCGCCGGCGGATAATGGCCGCCGTTCACCAGCCGGATCTCCTCGGTCTGCAGATCACCCACGCCAAGCATCAGCGCTACGTGTTTGTCGATGTTCTGCTCCAACAGTTCCCGATTGACCCACTGCAGAATCTCCCCCGGCTCGCTCAACATGCTCGGGCGATGCTCGCGCCGCAGCCGCCGGGAGAAGTTCTTCAGCAGCACGGTAACGAAAGCCGACGACGCGCCGTGACCGGAGACATCCGCGACGTAAAACGCGAAATGCCGATCGGTGATGCGGAAGTAATCGACGAAGTCGCCAGAGAGAATCAGCGAAGGCAGGATGCGATGCTGAAAGCGGAAACCGTCGATGGCCATGGGGCTGGGGGGCAGCATGCCCATCTGGATGTAGCGCCCCGCCCGCTGATCGCGCTCGAGGTCGGCGAGAAAGCCGGAAAGCTTGCGCTCGGTGTCCGACGCCACCGCCAGGCGGCGCTCGTTGATCTGGGTGATGCGCTCGACCAGGTCGTCGTCGCCCATGGGTAACGGCCAGACATCGCACACGCCAATGCGGATGGCGCTCAGCAGGCCATCGCTGCCTACCGGCTGATCAGTGGCCAACACCAGCGGCACCCAGGGCTGCTCCGCCGCCAGAGCGGCCGCCTGGGCCACATCGCTGACAATCGCCAGATCGGACATGGCGCGCCCGCAGAGCTCGATCACCAGGTCGACATCGCTCGCCGGAAGCACATCGAAGCCGAGCCGCGAAAGTTGGGCGCACAGGGATGCCGCATGCGTGTCATCGGCGCCTGCCAGTACCAGCCTCACGGTGAGCGGAACAATGCCAACATAGATGGGACGCGCACCCTACTCCTGTCTACTCGCAATGACAAGATCATCACTCTTCGGAGTCGGCGTCGTAGTCGTCGTCATCGTCCCAATCGTCGTCCCAGTCATCGAGGAAGGGGTCGTCGTCTACCTGACCGTCGGAGATGAGGTACTGCCGTCGCTGCAGGTAGGCATCGCGGATGAACAGATACCTGTCAGCGTCTTCGGAGATCAGCTGGTCGACGGCCAGCAGGTCGGCCCGGGTGTCGATGAGATCGACGGCAACCAGGGCGAGTTGATCGCGCCGCGGTGACACCAGAATGAGTGGATTGGTGAAGGCATCGAACACCATGCCCACCGCATGGGTGGTGGTGGCCGGCCCGAGAAACGGCACCATCATGAACGGCCCTGAGCCGACGCCCCAGGTGCGGAACGTCTGCCCGAAGTCTTCCTCGTGTTTTGCCAGACCGCTGCGCGAGGCAACATCGAAAAAGCCGGCCAGGCCCACCGTGGTGTTGAGCAGGAACCTGCTGACGTCGCTGACGCCTTCCCTGGGTTTGCCCTGCAGAAACTGATTGAGAGCGGTGGCCGGGGTACGCAGATTCTCGAACACGTTGCCGATGCCGCGTCGCACCGGCCGCGGCGTGATCCGGTCGTAGCCCTTGGCCACGGGCCGGAACACCCTTCGATCGACGGCGTCATTGACCACGAAGATCCTGCGGTTCAACGGTTCCCAGGGATCGTCCTGCGCCTGCGCGATCGCAGGCGGAGCTGCCACCGCGACCATCAGGCAGCCGATCAACGCGACGGCGGCAGATCGGTTGATTAGGGCCGCGCCCTGGCGAGAGAACATCAAACCTGGTCTCCTGATCGATTGCTGATACCGAGAATGATCTCAGCTTTCCGCAACCGATTCAGGGTTGCAAGGCCGTTTTCGTAAACCACCCGAGGCTGCAGCTGCGGCACTCTGGCCGCGAGGCTGTGCAAGGTCACGGCACCGGTCTCTCCGGCGTCCAGCTCATCCAGCAGAGCCATGGTAAGGCCGTTGATTTCCATGAAGTTGACGCTGTCGTCCCGGCGGCGGTAAACGACCAGTTGGGTAGGTTGCTCGCCAGGGCTCTGGGGCTGGAAGTCCGGCCCGATGGTGTGAACCGGATAGTGGTAGGCCAGTTTCCAGATGAGCGGCGAGACCACCGGCACCCCGGTCAGCAGGTCGCCGGCGGGGTCTACCCCCTGCTCCGGCAGTTCCTCTTCGGCCACCCCCAGGCACAGCTCCACCCACTCGTAGTGACACAGCTCGAGCAGGAACGGCGGCAACTCAGGCGGGCCCGGATCGGCAGCGGTCTTGTGCCCGAGGAAGGCGAGAAATTCCTGGGAGATCTCGAGGAAGTAAGGCGAAGCGCTGGGGTGGCGGTGGATGAACTCACGCACCAGCCCATGCCAGCGCTCGCCTTCCAGCACCTGCTTGGCTATCGGGAAGGTGCTGGAGAGAAACGCTTCGATGTTGTTGTAGAACAGCTCGAGATAGATGCGCATGCGCCGCTCGGAGACATCCGTGGGGCGCGGATGCTGCTGCGGATTACGAATGTGTGCGGCAAACTCCAACTGCCGGGCCATGAAAGCGGGCAGATTCTCGCCCCGGCGTGGCACCGAGCTATGCCGCCGCCTGCAGCAGGCGAATCTGTTCGATCTCGCCGAGCAGCTCACTCATGGGCGGGAAGTTGAAATCGCGCTCGAGCAGGGTCGGCAGAACGCCCCAACGATCATAGGCCACACGCAGCAGATCCCACACCGGGTCGATGACGGCAGCGCCGTGAGTGTCCACCCTGAGATCGGGCGCTTCCACGTAATGACCGGCAACATGCACGTAAACGGTGCGCGCGCCATCGATGCGTTCGATGAACTGGTAAGGGTCGTAGCCGAAGTTGATGCTGTTGACGAAGATGTTGTTGACGTCGAGCAGCAGATCGCAATCGGCCTCTGCGAGCACGGCGTTGATGAAGTCGATCTCGCTCAACACCTGCCCTGGTGCCGCATAGGCGGAGACGTGCTCGATGCCGATGCGCCGCCCGAGAACGTCCTGCGTCTGGCGAATGCGACCCGCAACGTAGTGCACGGCTTCCTCGGTGAAGGGAATCGGCATGAGATCGTAGAGGTGCCCGTGGTCGTCGCTGCAGTAGCTCAAGTGCTCGGTGTAGCAGCGCACGTCGTGGGCTTCGAGAAAGGCCCGGACTTCCTTGAGAAACGTCACGTCCAACGGCGCGGGGCTGCCCAGGGACAGCGACAGACCGTGACAGACCAAAGGAAAGCGCTCGGCAACGGCACGGAATCGGCGGCCGAAACGGCCGCCGACCCCGATCCAGTTTTCCGGAGCCAGCTCGAGAAAATCCACCGCGCCGTCGTCGAGCTCGGTGATCTCGGCCAGCAATCCACGGCGCAGGCCGAGACCGGCGCCTCGAACCGGAAAGCTTTTCAGCGCAACGCGTTCCATCGCTCAGTGGCGGCCGTTACCGCTCAGGCGGCGCCGCCGCATTTGCCTTCGCCACACTTGCCTTCACCGCATTTGCCTTCGGCGTCGTCCTTGGCTTCGCCGCACTTGCCTTCGCCACATTTGCCTTCACCGCATTTGCCCTCGGTGTCGTCCTTGGCTTCGCCGCACTTGCCTTCGCCGCACTTGCCCTCGCCGCACTTACCTTCCACATCGCCCTTGGCAAGCTGGTCGTAGCCACCGTCGAGGGCATTGGCTGCAAACGGGTTTTCCTGCACGTCAGCAAGGCTGGCCGCTGCGAACGTTGCCGCAAACGCGCTGCCCACGGCCAAGGTGATCGGCTTCATTCTCTTGTTCAGCATGTCGATTTCTCCTCTCCGAGGTCGCCCCGGGGATGTTGTTCTTAGATGTTGAGACGTCTCGAATACAGCACAGAGAAGCGCCTCCTGTTGTGACCGGTGCCCCCATGGTTGGTTCCACCGCGTCAGGGAATGTAACGCGACCAGCCTCGGCTTGCATCCGTCACAACCTCAAACCAGCCCCAGCTCGCGCTCGAGCTGCAGAAAATCGCCATTCAGACGTTTTGCCGAGACCTTGCCACGGGTGCCCAGAGGCTCGGCAAACAAGCCGATGCGCAGCTCTTCCACGGCAAACCGCAGCCGCTGGAAATCGGCCTCGAGCAGCCCGGCGGCGCGCCGCAGGCGCTCCAGTCGCGTTTCGAAGCCGTGCACGACGCCGCAAAGCTCCCGGTCCTTCTGCACCCGCCCCTGAAGGTGCTGCAACCGATAGCCGAGCGCATCCAGATAGCGCGGTATCTCGGCCAGGTAACGCTGCGGCGTGACCGCAAGCACATCGGCGGGCACCAGCCGCTCGAGTTGCCCCTGGGCATCGGCCAGGGCCTCGGCGAACGCCGGCGAGCTCAAGCTCCGCATCAGCCGGGCCACCTCGAAGCGCTTCGCCAGCACCAGCCGCAGCTGCGCCAGCGTGGCCTCGAATTGCTCGGCCAGTTTGCCCTTGCAGGTCTGAATCCGCTCGTCGAAAGCGGCCGCCGTGCGCGGCAGCGGCCGCTCGGCGAAACAGCAGTACCACACGGCGCCACGCAGCAGCTCGTCGTAGAGTTCGCGCGCGGTACCCAGCGGCGCGAAGTGCAGCCCCAGTTCGCGCTCGCCCTCGGCGCGCTTCTTCAGATAGCGCGCCGTCTGCCCAAGGTGCAGCAACGCCAGGCGGGCATAGCCCCGCGGTCGGGCGCGCTGCTGTTCGGCTTCGGTAGCCAGCAATCTGACGTCGACGTGATCGCCGCGATCGACCAGGGCGGGATACGCCACCACCTTGCCGCCTTCGTCTTCGAGCACCATGGTGTCCGCCAGGGTGAGATCGTCGGGAAAGCGGGTGATGTCGCTGCGTTCCAGCGCCGCGGCCGCCCCCTGCTCCACCCGGGATCTCACCTGGCTGGCAAACTGCTCCTTGAGAGTCTCCAGGTTGCGGCCCTGAGCCAGCACCCGATCGTCGCCATCCACCACCTGCACGTTCATCAGCAGGTGGGGGTCGAGGCGCTCGCGATCCCAGTCACCCGCCTCGATACGCACCGCGAACAGATCCTGCACCACCTGGGCCAGCGCTACCGGCAGGCGCCCCTGCCGGTAGCGCTCGGGCCGCAGCAGCAACGGAACCATTTCCTGGACCTTGTCCGGAACCGGAGCCAGCTGTTTGCGTTTGCTCTTCGGCAGCGATTTCAGCCACTGTTCGCACGCCAGCGGAAAAAACCCGGGCACCGACCATTCCAGCGCCTCGCCCACTACCGCCTGCAGCGCCCCCACGGGAACGCGGATGGAAACGCCGTCGTCCGGCTCTCCCGGAGCGAAGCGGTACTTCAGGGGAAAGCGCGCGCCGCGCAGTTCCAGCTCGGAGGGATAATCTGCCTCGCCGAAGCCCATGGCGCCGCGCTGGGCCAACTCCTCTTCGCTGAACGACAGC
>JBLRXD010000257.1:0-6567 GCA_047920935.1 Pseudomonadales bacterium
CATCAGCACGCCAGCCTCGGGTTTGAAGTACAGACCACCCTCGACCCGGTGCACCAGCGGCCAGTGGGACACGTCCTGCTGCAGATCGACCAGCAGCGCCGTGCGGCGGCGCGGCTCGAGCCCCAGCGGACGCACGCCCGCCAGCGTCGCAACGTGGTCGCCCCAGGCGCCGGCGGCGTCGACCAGCACGTCGGCGTCTACATGGCGTTCGCCGAAGCCCACCCGCCAGCCGTCGTTCACTCGCTCCACCCGGTCGACCCGGGCGTTGTTGATCACCCGCCCGCCGGCCTGGGCGAGGTCACGACGAAAGCCGTCGAGCAGCCCGTGAGCATCCAGGGACAGGGCATTCGGGTCCATGGCCGCCCGAAAAACCCGCTCGGGCCGCAGGATGGGCACCATCTCCAGCACTCGGGCCGCCGGCAACTCAACCAACGCCGGACACAGGGGCCGCCAGCTGTTGAGGAATACATCCAACTCCCCCGCATGGGCTTCGTCGGTAACGGTAATGTCGGCCACCGGCCGAGCCCCCTGAGCGCGGTGGTGGTCGACGCTGGCCAGCGACAATGCGTGCACCACCTCGTTCATGTACGCCTCGATGTACACAGCAGCGGAGCGCCCGGAACTGTGGTACCCCGGTTGCAGCTCCGCTTCCAGCACGGTGACTTCGAAGTCGTCGGCCGCTCGGGCGCCGCACGACATCCCGGCGATGCCGCCACCGATGATCACCAGCCTGCGTTTCATTGTTCTCCACCCGCTTCCGCCGTTGTCACTCGAACACCCGCCGCTATCGGCGCCGGGTCACCTTCTTCTATGATGGCAGAGATGACAGATCAATCGCGACGGGAGGAAACACGCTGATGACGGCACTGGTGGAAAGAGAAGATCGGGACGGCCTTGCGGTGCTGACCCTGAACCGACCCGAGGCGCTGAACGCCTTGAGTCCTAACATGTTCGTGGAGTTGCGCGCCCACGTCGACGCCCTCGCCGGTCAGACCGAGGAGATCGGCTGCGTCATTCTCTGCGGGCGCGGCCGCTCGTTCTCGGCCGGCAACGACCTGAAGGCGATTCAGGCGGGCGAAACCGCCCCCAGCCGGCATTTTCAGGCGGAGACCCTCGATGCCATCGAGCGGCTCCCTCAGCCCGTCATTGCTGCGGTACAGGGGCACTGCTACACCGGCTCGCTGGAACTGGCGCTGGCGTGCGACCTGATGATCGCTGCGACCAGCGCCAAGTTCGCCGACACCCATGGCAAGTGGGGCATGTCCCCCACCTGGGGCATGAGCCAGCGGCTGCCGCGGCGGGTGGGTTTACTGGCGGCAAAGGAACTGATGTTCAGCGGGCGCGTAGTCTCCGGCGAGGAAGCCGTAGGCCTGGGGCTGGCGAACCGCTGCGTGGCCGACGAGCAACTCATGGACGCGGCCGAAGAAATGGCCCGCGGCTTCCTCGCCAACTCCTGGTTCACCCTGCGGGCCGATAAAATGCTGGTCAACCAGGGTTTGAATTACACCCTCGCCGAGGGTCTGCAGTTCGAGCGCACCAACAGCCCCGGGCGTGGGCCCGATCTGGAGGAGCGCCTGAAGCGCTTCGGCGGTTGAGGAATCCGTAGGAGCGATGCCTGCACGGCCGGCGATCGCTCCCAGGGTGGTCGAAGGCTTACGCGGCGGTGGCCGAGCCTGCGGCCAGGCGCAGGGCGGAGCCGTACTGAGCCAGTTCGGCCAGGTACGCGCCGTCGCTGGCCGGATCGAGCCAGGGAGCGGCGGTGGCGGTGTCGGCCCGGACGATGTGCAGACCCTGCTGGTGCACCCGATTGATGGCCACCTGCTCCGCTGCCTCCAGGCTGCGGCCGTAGGCCAGCACGGTGCAGTAATCGCAGGCGTTGGCCTGGCTACCGCGCACCAGGTAGATGAACAGATAGCAGTTCAGACCCGACCGCAGAAACTTTGGATGCTGCTCCACTCTTACCTCCGTCCGCCCCATTCGGGTGCAGAATTATCCTTCACGCGCACCGATCGAGTGCCTAACCCCGGCCGCGGCGCCCGTTTTCAGGTAGATCCGCCGCCTCAGGCGGTGCCGCAGCCGGTGACAGCAATCAACGTGCCACAGCGGCGACGAATCCGGCGATTTCCCGGGCGATCTCCGCAAACACCGAGTCGGCGTCCGGGCGCTGACGTTTGCGCACCCGGTACCCATGGTCGGCGTCATGCAGCCAGTGTAGCCGCGCCCCGGCATTCTGCCCGTGAGCGGGCAAGCCGCTCACTACCCCGGCGAGCAGGCCGCGATCTGCCAGCGCATCCCGGGTGCCGGAAAGAAACAGCATGGGAATCCGGATGCGGGCGAGATGCGCCGCGCGCCGCGTGTCGGGGCGGTTGGCCGGGTGCAGAGGAAAGCTCAGACACACCAGCCCCCGCGCCGTCAGCACGCCATCCGCCACGGCGTGAGAGGTCATGCGGCCGCCAAAGCTGTGGCCGCCCACGAACAGCGGCAGGTCGGGCAGCCGCGCCGCGGCTGACCGAGCAGCCTGAGCGATGCAGTCGACGGCCACCGCGGGAGTATCCACCCGCCGCCGGCCGGCTTCCATGAAAGGGAAATTGAAGCGTACGGTGGCGACACCTACGGCCGCCAGAGACTCACTGATGGCCAGCAGATTCGGGTGGCGAAAGCCGGCGCCGGCCCCATGAGCCAGCACCAGCAGCGCGTTGGCCACCGCCGGCAGGGTCAGTTCGGCGCTGAGTGGCCCTGCGGGCGTGTGCAGCGGCAAAGGTTCGAGGTGCACGCCAACTGCTCGGCGGCGCTCGCCGGCTGGCGCTCTAGGGCAGTTCCGCCATGCTGTTCACCACCTGACCGACGATCCCGTACTCCTTGGATTCTTCGGCGTCCATCCAGAAATCGCGGTTGGTATCGCGCTCGACCCGCTCCAACGACTGCCCGGTGCGCTCGGCGATGACGCGGTTGATGCGGGCACGGGTCTTGAGAATCTCGCGCGCGTGAATCTCCACGTCCGCCGCAGTGCCGCCGAAGCCGCCGGCCGGTTGGTGGATCAGGAAGCGGGTGTTCGGCAGGCAGAAGCGGTTCTCGCGCTCCGCCGCCAGGTAGATGTGGGTTGCGATGCTGCCGACCCAGCCCGTACCGACGGTGCGCACCACCGGCTTGATGAAGCGGATGATGTCGTAGATGGTGTCGCCGGACTCCACGTGCCCGCCCGGCGACGCGATGTAGATGGTGATGGGGTCGTCCGAGCCGTACGCCAGCGCCAGCAGCTTTTCGGTAGTGCGGCGCGAAACCTCACTGTCGATCTCACCGAACAGGGTGAGGGTTCTGCGCTCGAACAGGGATCGCTCGAGGAACTGAAACTGCTTGGCCGCGTCTGCCACTTCCTCCGCGCCGTTCTGCTTGATCATGCCGTCACTCCAATTCGCCGGTTAATCTGGACTCCAACACGCAGCCGTTGCAACGCTCGCGCTCGCAGCCGTGTTGAGGTTAATCTGAAGGGCGCACATCTTACCTTAAATTCAGCACGCAACACGGGGGGAGAAGATGCCGATAGCGCCCGAGTACCAGGCCATGCTAACCGAGATGGCCGCCCAGCAGGGCCCAGCCCTCACCGACCTGGCGCCGCCGGAGGCCCGCGCCATGTACCGCCTGATGCGGCCCGTCAACCCAGACATCGAGGTGGGCAACATCGAAGAGCGCGGCATCGCCGGCCCGGCGGGCGACATCCCGCTGCGCATCTACACCCCCGTGGGTGAAGGCCCGTTCCCGGTCCTGGTCAACCTCCACGGTGGCGGCTGGGTCATCGGCGATCTCGACACCGCCGACGCCGCGTGTCGCGACATCTGCCGCACGACCCCTTGCATCGTGGTCTCGGTCGATTACCGGCTGGCGCCGGAGCATCCCTTCCCCGCCGCGGTGGACGACAGCCTGGCGGCCACCCAGTGGGTCGCCGAGCACATGGCCGAGATCGGCGGCAACGGCCGGCTGGCCATCGGCGGCGAGAGCGCCGGCGGCAATCTGGCCACCGTGGTGTGCCAACTGGCGCGCGACCACGGCGGGCCGGACATCCACTTCCAACTGCTGCTGTACCCGGTCACCGACTGCGACATGGAGCGCGTGTCGTATCAGGAGAACGGCCAGGGCTATCTGCTCGAAGTCGAGACCATGCGCTGGTTCTGGGCCCACTACTGCCCGGATCCCGCCGATCGGCAGAAGCCGACCGCATCACCATTGCGCGCCGGGCAGCTGGCCGGGCTGCCGCCGGCCCTGGTGGTCACCGCCGAGTTCGATCCGCTCCGCGACGAAGGCGAGGCCTACGCCGCGGCCATTCGCGCCGCAGGCGGCGAGGCGGAGGCGATCCGCTTCGACGGCATGCTGCACGACTTCTTCGCCACGGCGCAGGTGTTTCAATCCAGCCGCGCCGGATTCGAGCACGCCTGTCGGAGCCTCAGGGAAGCGTTGTCCGGCTGATGCCCACGACCCCGCAACAACCCACGCCAGGAGGATCGAAGCCAATGCTCTACGTGCTGTTCTGCGAAGACAAAGCCGACAGCCAGTCCCTTCGGCTGGCCACCCGGGAAGCCCATCTCAGCTACGTGGCGGCGCGCGCGGGCATGGTGAAGCTTGCCGGGCCGATGCTCAGCGACGATGGCGAGCGCATGCTCGGATCGCTGTTCATCATCGAGGCAGAAGACGCGGACGCGGCGCGGGCATTGCACGATTCCGACCCCTACACCGTCGCTGGGCTGTGGGGCAACGTGGTGATCCGGCCGTTCCGCCAGGTGGTGCCCAAGCCCTGAGGGGCAGGTCTGCGGTGCAGATCATCTGGAACTACGATGCGGCCCCAACGCTCGAGCGGCGCCTGGCGGCGCTGGCCGAACAGGGCCTCGACGTGCATGTGTGCCCGGAAGCCGACGACGCGCGGCTGTTCGAGTTGCTTGCCGACGCCGACGTGCTGTGGCACTGCCTGCGCCCGGTGGACGCCCGGGTACTCGACGCGGCGCCGAGGCTGAAGCTGGTGCAGAAGATCGGGGTGGGGGTGAACACCATCGATCTGCAGCGGGCCCGCGAGCGCGGCGTCGCCGTCTGCAACATGCCCGGCACCAACAGCCGCGCGGTAGCCGAACACGCCCTCGGGCTGATGCTGGCGGTGCTGCGCCAGGTGCCGCGTTTCGACGCCGACGTGCGCGCCGGCCGCGGCTGGTCGTGGGATTCCCTTCGCCAGGACACCCTCGGGGAGATCGGCGGGCGCAGCGTCGGTCTGGTGGGCTTCGGCGCCGTTCCGCAGCTGCTGGCGCCGGTGCTCGGCGCGCTCGGCGCACGCGTGCTGTACACGGCCCGTAGGCGCCGCGACACCGCCGTGGCCGAATTCCGCGAGCTTGACCAACTGATCGCCGAAGCGGACATCGTGTCACTGCACGTGCCGCTCACCGGGGAAACCGAGCGGCTGATGGACCGCCAGCGCTTTGCCACCATGAAGCCGGGCACGCTGCTGATCAACACCGCCCGAGGTGGGCTGGTGGATGAAGCCGCTCTGCTCGAGGCGCTGCAGTCCGGCCCGTTGGCCGGCGCCGGTCTGGACGTATTCGCCGCTGAGCCGCTGGCACCCGGCCACCCACTGACCCGGCGCGACGACGTGGTGCTGGCTCCTCACGTTGCGTGGTTGACCGGCGAGACGCTGGAGCGGAGCCTGGCGGTGGCGGTGGCGAACTGTCAGGCGCTGCTGGCCGGCGGCGAACTGCGCCACCGGGTGGTGTGATCGGCGGCGAATTCAATTCTGGAGAGACACGGACATGAAGAAAGCCATCATCATCGGCGTGGGGCCTCTGGAGGGCCTGGGCGCGCAACTCTGCCTGCGCTTCGCTACCGAGGGTCTGCACGTCATTCTGGCGGGGCGCACCGGCGAGCAGCTCGAAGCGCTGGTGAAGACGATTCGCGACGCGGGCGGAACCGCCACTTCGGTGGTGGCCGACGCCACCCGCGAGGAAGACGTGCTGCAGCTGTTCGACGTCGCCGGCGACGAGCTCGACCTGGCCATCTACAACGCCGGCAACAACACCCCGGGGCGCATCGTCGACATGGATGCCGCCTACTTCGAGAAAGCCTGGCGGGTGGGTTGCTACGGCGGCTTCCTGTTCGGGCGCGAAGCGGTGCGGCGGATGCTGCCGAACGGCAGCGGCACCCTGCTGTTCACCGGCGCCAGCGCGTCGCTGCGCGGCCGGGCCAACTTCGGCGCCTTCAATGCCGCCAAAGGCGCGCTGCGCAATCTGGCCCAGGCCATGGCCAAGGAGTACGGCCGCGAAGGCATTCACGTGGGTCACGTGGTGATCGATGGCGCCATCGGTGGCGACAAGATCCGCCAGGCGGTTCCGGAATACGCCGAGAAGCTCGGCGAGCAGGGGCTCATCAGCCTCGACGGCATCGTCGACGGCTATGCTTATCTGTACCACCAGCAACCGCGGGCCTGGACGTTCGAACTCGACGTGCGAACGTCGCAGGAACGCTGGTAGGAGCGATCTCCTGATCGCGATCTGGAGATCGCTTTTCTGGAACAAACCGGCCCGGAAACTGGGGGCT
>JBLRXD010000258.1:0-6544 GCA_047920935.1 Pseudomonadales bacterium
GATTTACGGTAGTTCCATCAACAAAGGAATCAATATTTAATTGCGCTCAAGTAAAGATTTTTTTGTTTATGGATTCTGAGCTGATCCGGACGTTTCTGGAGGTGAACCGCTCCCGGCATTTTGCCCGAGCCGCCGAGCGGCTGTTCGTCACCCCAGCCGCGGTCAGCGCCAGGGTGCGCCTGCTGGAGCAGCAGTTGGGCGCGCGCTTGTTCACACGCAGGCGCAACAACATCCATCTCACTGCGGCCGGGCAGCGTTTTCTTCCCCACGCCGAAAACATTCTGCGCAGCTGGAATCGCGCCACGCTGAGCGTTGGCACCACCGAACAGCACTCCGAGTTGGTGGCGCTGGGTAGCCTGCACAGCATCTGGAGCGTGCTGCTCCACGGCTGGGTACCGCAGCTTTACGCGACCCATGCTGGATTGCTGTTGCAACTCGAACTGCTGAATAGCCTCGCGCTGGTCACCCGGGTGCGCGAGCAATCTCTGGATGTCGCGCTGCTGTATGAGCCCCCACAGGTGAGCGATCTGATCGCAGAGTCGGTGGGCGCGGTCGAGCTGATGCTGGTGGCTGATCGGCCGGGTCTCGAGCCCGACAGCGGCTTGGCCGGCTACGTTTACGTTGACTGGGGCACGGCGTTCTCGCTGGCGCTTGCTCGAGCGTTGCCGTCTCTGCCGGATCCGATCCTGCGCGTAGACGCTCCCGAGGTGGCTCATCAATTTCTCCGGCATCGCGGCGGTGCCGCCTATCTGCCCAGACTCGCGGTGCTCGAGGACATCAGCGCTGGCCGGTTGCACCCGGTGCTGGGAGCTCCGCTGATTCAGCGGCCGGTATTTCTGATTCGTAGCGCGGCCGCGCCGGATTCCCTTGCTCAGGCGTCGGTGCGGGAAGATCTGGCCGCCTGGCTGTCAGCCGGGCGCTGCGCCTCCGGCGTCTGCTGACGGCTGCTGGTGACTTCGTCGTGCATGCGGTCCCATTGTCGGAACAGGAACTCGACCTGACCAGGGACGTCCTTCGGAATCTCACTGAACGGCACGCGCCAGAAGGTGATGTTGATGTGCGCGCGCATCCACGAGCCGTTTATCAGATTCGAAAAGTGGCTGGAGCCTTCGAACCCGGAATGCGCGCAGAACAGCAGATCCCGACCCGGGTTGCCGTTCAGCAGGGCGAGCGTTCCACCCAGGCGTGGGGGCAACAGAACCTTCCACCGATCGAGTTGCGCGAGCATTTCCGGTACCTCTGCGTAGCGCGCGCGTAACGCCGCTCGCTTGGTTTCGGAGAAGCGGGTCCCCTCGGGATAGATGAGAACCCCTTCATCGATCTTCAGTTGCGCCACCAGTTGGCCCACCCCCTCGCGCGCCTTGGCGCTGTCCTGACCGTCGCGATCCACGAAGTAGTTCGGCAGTCGATTGCCGACGATGTCCAGGCAGGGGTCGAGCAGCAGTTCTTTCTTCAGTACGTAGCGCAGCCGCACCTGCCGCGGCATCGCGTAGAAGACCATGGGGATGACGGTATCTGCGATGCTCGCATGGCGCGGCAGCACCAAGGCGGGAGCACCGCGCAGGGCATCCTCGCCGTGCACCTCGAACCGCAGGCGAAACACGCACTCGGCAATGTGCTTCAGCGCGCCCGTCCACCAATACTGCAGCCGGTAGTTCGCGGCGATGAAGCGGCTGGGGTCGCGGTAGCGCAGCCAGATGTAGAACGAGCGCGTGATACCGACGGTTTCGCACCACAGGTAGCCGAGCACGAACAGCAGCGTCGGGATCGTGCCGCGGTAGCGGGGCAGGGCGGTCATGAGCAAGCCGATCAGTAACAGGGCGGGAAGCAGCAGGGTCGCCATGATCGTCAGCAGCAGCACCGTCGGTATGGTGATCAGCCGTCTACGCATTGGCGAAGAAACTCCGCCGAAACCACAGATAGCCCAGGGCGCCCATGATGAAGTTGCTGATCCCTGCAGCCACGAAGATCCCTCTGTAGTCGAACATCGCGTTCAGCAGCAGGGCCAGGGGAACATATAGCAGAAACATGCGGGTGAAGGAGAGCACGGTGGAAGGTAGCGGCTTGCCCAGGGCATTGAACGATGCGGATGAGATCATCAGCAACCCCCAGAAGCCGTAGCTCCACGGCACCACGGCAAGGTAGAACGCCGCGGTAGCGATCACCTCCTGGGTCTCGTCGACCCATGAAGCGATCAAGCCGCCGAAGAGCAGCATCGGCACCGCGGCAATGACCCCCCAGATCAGGCAGAATCGATAGCTGACGTTGAGCCCTTCCCTCACCCGCTCGGGCCGCCTGGCTCCCCAGTTCTGGCCGATGAACGGCCCGATGCTTCCCGACAGAGCAAACAGTAGCATTACCGCGACGGCTTCGACACGGGTGGCGACCCCGAATCCGGCGACCACCGTCTCACCGTGCTCTGCGAGCAGGCGGATGATCACTGCGGCACTTACCGGACCTATCAGCTGAGTGGCCATAGCCGGCAAGCCCACGTGAAGAATGCGCCGGCACGAGCCGTAGAACTGCTGGGAGACGTTCTGCAGGGTCACCATGCCACCACGTGACACGTACACGAGGAGCACGACGGCCGTCACCGCTCTGGATATGGCCATCGCCCAGGCGGCGCCAGCCAACTCCAGTCGTGGCAGGCCGAACCATCCGAAGATCAGGAACGGATCGAGCGCCAGGTGGAGCGCGGCGCCGGCGGTCATCACCATGCCCGGGACGACGGCGCTGCCGTTCGCGCGCATGATGTTGCCCGCAACCATGGTGACCGTGAACAGCAGCACGCTGGGGTAGTAGACGTTCAGATAGCTGTGGATCAGCGGCATCACTTCGGCGGTGGCGCCGAGCGCGGTGAACACTGGCTCGATCGTTGCCCAGCCGATGAATGACAGCACGGCCATGGAAATCGCCACCAGGATCAGGCTGTGGGTGCCCAGGCGCCGCACCTCACTGCTCAGCCCGGAGCCGACGCTGCGAGCAATGACCGACGAGGTGCCGATGCCGATCCCCAGCGCGATGCTGTTGAGGATCATCACCAGGGGGAAAGTGAACGTGATGGCTGCGACCGGTTCGGTGCCCAATCGGCCGATGAACCCGATCTCCAGCATCGACACCAGGATGTTGCTGGACACGCCGAGCATCATCGGCGCCGACAGGCGGAACAGCGACCCGGTGACCGAGCCTTGGGTGAGATCTCGGGAGCTCATGTACCCATTGGGAAAGCCGCCGAGTTTATTGGCTGACGATGGGAAGTCAAAGCATTGCCTTGCGCGCTATTTGGGGATTGCTCATGATCGAGAGTCGGTCTCGGTTTCATGGGGCGAGCGTTATGAGCATCCACGGGCACCTCGACCCCGGCTTCGAGCCGGTCGCAGAGGCCTTTCTCGACGGCTTTCGCGAAGGCCGCGATGTGGGTGCGGCCGTTGCCGTGGTGGTCGATGGCGACCTGGTGGTGGATCTCTGGCACGGGCACGTGGATCGACGCCGCGAGACCCTGTGGGGCGAGGACACGCTGGTCTGCATGTTCTCGGTCACCAAAGCCATGACCGCCATCTGCCTGTTGCAGGCCGTCGACCGTGGCCTGCTCGAGCTTGATGCGCCGGTCAGTGATTACTGGCCGGCGTTCGCCGCTCATGGCAAGAGCCGGATCACCGTCCGCCATCTCATGACGCACCAGGCCGGGCTGGTTGGCTTCCATCAGCCGGTGGGGCGCGATCTGCTCTATGACTGGGAGCGGGTGGTTCAGGCTCTGGAGGGCGAGTCGCCGTGGTGGGAGCCAGGCACCCGACATGGCTATCACGCGCGTACGTTCGGCTTCCTCCTCGGCGAGGTGTTGCGGCTATGCTCCGGCAAAACCGCTGCGGCCTGGTTTCGCGACCAGGTGGCGGCTCCCCTCGACCTCGATTTCTGGATAGGTGTGCGAGCTCACGATCTCGTCCGCTGCGCCGAGATGCTTCCGGCCCGCATGCGGCCGGGCCAACCGCCTGGCTCATCTGCGAGTGCTCGCGCCATGATGCGGGATTTCAATGACCTCACCACACCCACGGGTGCGGCATTCAGCAACCCCGCCATGGGGCCCGGCTACATGAATTCCCCGGCCTTTCGCCAGGCCGAGCTGCCCTCGATGAACGGCCACGGAACCGCCAGGTCGGTGGCGCGCATGTACGACCGTCTAGATGACATCCTGTCCCGGGACGTGCTGCAGCAAGCCACGACCACGCAGTCGCTGGGCCCGGATGCGGTGCTCAAGTCGGTCACCCACTTCGGGCTCGGTCTGATGCTGTATCACCACGACTCCCCCATCGGTGTTCGCGCCGGGAGCTTCGGTCATGCCGGAGCCGGCGGCTCCATGGCTTTCCACGACCCGTACGCTCGGGTCAGTTTCTGCTTCGCCATGAATCAGATGGAGTTCGGCGTGGTGACGGGCGGTGAATCTGCCACTAGAGTAGCCAACGCGCTCTACGACTGCTTATGAGGTACGGCATGCCCGAAATCATCGACTGCGACGCCCACATCCTGGAACCCGCAGACCTCTGGCAGAACTACCTGGAGAGCCGCTACAAATCTCGTGCCATTCGGGTCGAGGTTCACGACGGCGTCGAGAAGCTCATCATCGGCGAAAAGGTGGTGCTCGAGGGGGTGGTCGCTGGTCTCGGTGGGGCAGAGGCCGACAAGGCCAAGCTGTTCGGCGGGCAGCTGTCTTACATCAAGGACAATCCCCTCGACACCTTCGATCCGTACGCGCGAGCCAAGCGCATGGACGAGTGGGGCATTGCCAAAGCCATCGTGTTCCCCACCATCGGCATCCTGCCGTTCCCCACCAACGATCAGGATCTGGCCAACGCCTATTGCCGCGCCTACAACAACTGGATGGCGGACTTCTGCAGCGCCGTCCCGGGAAGGTTCTTCGCCATCGCGCTGGTGAACTGGTTCGACGTCGAAGCAGCGGCGGCGGAACTGCAACGCTGCCTCGACCTGGGCTTCAAAGGGCTGTTCGTCCCTCCCGAGACCATATCGGGAAAGCGTCCCGCCGATGCCTGCTTCGACCCGCTGTGGTCGATCTGCCAGGAAGCGAACATACCCGGTTGCTTTCACGTCATCGTGCGGTTCGAGGGCGCCGCCAGGCCATTCGCCGACTGGCAAGCCACGACTCCCGGCCCGCTGTTCGGTTTCGGCCTCGGCGCCACCGGACAACTGCTGCCCGCGATTGCCAGCACGGTCACAGATCGTCTGTTCGACCGCTTCCCGCGCCTGAAAATCATCAGCGTGGAAGCCGGCTGCGGCTACGCCCCCTACCTGATGGACCGGCTGGACGCCAAGTACGAAGCCTTCCGAGATCTGGTTCCGCTCGCGAAACGACCGAGCGAGTACATTCGCAGCAACGTCTTCTTCGTAGCCGAGCAGGGCGAGCGCACCATCGACGCGGCGCTGGCTCTCGTCGGTGATGATCGCATCTTGTGGGGCAGCGACTATCCTCACGTCGATGCTCTCACCGTGCATGAACATCTCCCAAGCCAATGGCCGCAGCTCGCCAGAAACGTCTACACAGCGTTTCCTATTGACTGACCTTCGGGAAGATCAATCGAAACGTCGTGTACTTCCCTTCTTCAGACTCGCACTGAATCTCGCCGCCGATCGACTCCATCACCATCTTGCAGAAGCTGAGGCCGATGCCTGCGCCTTGGCCGGTGCGGATGGTTGAAAAGAATCGGTCAAAGATGAGGTGCTGCAGGCTTGCAGGAATGCCGGTTCCGGTGTCAGTTACCGTAATGACATTGGCCTGCTGCGTGACCTGAGCGGTAATTGTCAGCGTTCCCGTGCCTGCGCGCTGGACGTAGAACAAGCCGTTTTTGATCAGATTGAAAAGCACGTGAACTATGAACAAACGGGGCGCATTGACGCTGAAGTCTGATTCGATGGAATAGCTGAGTAGCGCCCGCTCGTCGCCGTTATTGAAGGGAAACCGAGCAACCGCATCCTCTATGGCCTGGGAGATTCTGAATACTTCAAAATCCAGCGGGGAAATCTTGCTCTCCGACGTGTTTACAAGAAGCATGTCGATGATCGTGTTGGAGTAGTCTACTTCTGTTTGAATTGAGCTAAGGCTGTTCTTCAACTGGTTCAGCTTTGTCGGCGTTATCGGGACGAGGTGCTCGCCAGCAGACGCTGCTAACTGGTAGCCCTGAACTAGGTCGGGAACAAAACGTTGTACCGCTCGAGCGAGTGCACGGATGCTTGCCAGAGGAGTACGAAGCTCATGCGCTATGTTGCTCCCGATCGCCGACGCTGCTCGCAGTTGCTCAGTCTGAACAACATGCACGTTTCTATTCGTGGCACTGCCAATAAGTAGTGCGGTCAGGTATACGGGCAAGGGGAGAATCCATACCGTTACGAGCGCGGCGTAGTTTGGCGTGTCGATGAACACGCACAGCAATAAGACAAGGAGCGAAGTCAAGACCCAGAGCACGACAGACAGGAGTCCACTGTTAGCGAGTTGGATGAAAATGAATAGCGCAACCAGGTATTGATAGATCCAGAT
>JBLRXD010000259.1:0-6544 GCA_047920935.1 Pseudomonadales bacterium
GCCCTGCAGCGGCTCACCGAGATGCAGATGCACCCGCCCCTTGTAGCCGATCATGCCCTCCACCAGGCTGGTCAGATCTTCACCGGGCTGCTTCACGTAGCTTCCGGCGTGCTCGGCGACGTAGAGCTCGTGGGCTTTGCGCAGATCGCAGGGGTCGAGTTCGTAGGATACCGACACCGGCACCAGGCGCACGCGGCCCAGCAGATCGCCGAAGCTGGTCATTTCCTTGCGATAGGTGAGCGACAGCATTTTCAGCAACGTCGGATCGGTGCGATCGAAACCATCCTTGGTGCGACCCTCACGCTGCGCGATCCACACCGACTCGCCTTCCTCGAGCGAGTGACGGACGTAGTCTGAAGTGCGGTTTATGGCCTGATACATCGCCTTGGTGCCGGACACGCTGCGTTGCACCACGAAGCTCTTGTTGAGCCGCATCAGGTCGGCGGCGTATGGCTCAGACAGCAGATTGTCCCCCACCGCCGCCCGCACCGTGCGGTGGCCGGCCTGGTGCAACCGGTAGTTGAGCAGGCCGCAGTCCATGAAGATGTCGCGGTGATTGGAGATGAACAGGTAGGGAACGCCCGTGGGCAACCGCTCCAGCCCTTCCACGCTGAGTTCTTCGACGCTGTCGCGAATCAACTGGGCCATGTATTTGGCCAGCCACAGCTGCACGTCCTGAACGCTGCTCAAGTGCGCGGTGCGGTGCTCGATGAAGCGCTGGGTCAGCTGACGCGCCAGCCACGGCAACCAGCGTGCGAGCTTCGGCGCGAAGAACGCCGCGGCGCCTTTCAGCAACGCCGGATCGTGCACCAGGCGCTGGATGACGGCAGCTACCTCGTCATCGCGATAGGGCCTGATGGACTCGAAATTCTGCATGTGCGCACGTTACCCGCTGCGGGACCAAAAACAACCCCCGGGAATTACCGGCGGTGGCTATGGCGGTGGCTAGCCGCCGGCGCTGGCGCGGAGGGCTGCGCGGACGATGGACCAGGCGCCCATGATCAGCAGCAGGGTGAAGGCGACGCGCTTGAGCGCGAACTCCGACACCGGCGGCGGAAAGCTGCGACCGGCCCAGGTACCCAGCAGCACCAGCGGCAGACCGGTGAGAAACATGACCCAGACTTCGCCCGTCAGCCCGCCGCCGGAGCCCACCACCACCGTGCGCAGCGAGGTGGTGAGGGCGAAGCCGGCAAGCAGGGTGGTGCGGATCTCTGCCACCATGAGCGGCTGACGGTAGTTGAACCAGCCGAGCACGGGGCCGGAGGCGGAGAACATGCCACCGAGCACGCCGCCGGAAAACCCCGCCGTCAGGCACGCCCAGGGTGGCGACAAGCGGGCCAGCGGCCGCGGCCGCACCAGCATCGACAGGCTGCCGACGACGATGAAGATCCCCAGCAGCAGTTCCACAAGCCATTGGGCGCGGGCGTCCAGGCGGGTGAGCAGCCACACGCCGACGACTACCGCCGGCATCATGCCTATGGCGGTCCAGACGAACAGCCGCCGCTGCAGATGATGGCCGTGGCCGCGCAGCGCCAGCACGATATTCACCAGCGACAGCAGGCTGACCACGGCGGTGATGATCGGCACCGAAACCACGCCGCCGCCCACGGTCACCGCGATGATGATCATGCCCATGGCGAAGCCGGTCACCGACTGCACGTAGCTGCCGATCACGGTCGCGAGGAGGAACAGCGCGAGAGTCGCCGGATCCATGATTTGCGTCCTGCTGGGGCGCGCGCAGTATAGCCAGCGCGGGCACCCGAACCAGTGGGTTTGCTATATTGGCGCCCTGTTTGTGAGGAGCACCGCCATGAACCTGGCTCTGGAAGGTCGAACCGCGCTGGTGAGCGGCAGTCATCGGGGTACCGGCGCCATCATCGCCCGGCATCTCGCCCGCGAGGGGGCGCGAGTGCTGGTGCACGGCCTGCAGCCCGGGCAAGCGGAAGCCGCCGTGGCGGAACTCGGCTGCGGCATCGCCGTTACCGGCGACATCACCACCGACGCCGGCGCCGACGCCGTTGCCACCGCCTGCGCCGCCGAGACCGTGGATATTCTCGTCAACAACTACGGCACCGCGGAAGCCGGCAGTTGGGACGAAACCAGCAGCGACGGGTGGATCGACGCCTATCAGAAGAACGTGCTGTCCGCCCAACGGCTGATCCAGCGTTTCCTGCCGGGCATGCGCAGCCGCGGCTTCGGCCGCATCATCAACCTGGGCACCGTGGGTTCCACCCGGCCCGCGGGCAGAATGCCCCACTACTATGCAGCCAAGGGTGCGTTGGCCACCGCCACCATCAGCCTGGCAAAGGAACTCGCCGGCACCGGGATCCGGGTGAATCTGGTGTCCCCGGGGCTGATCCGCACCCCCGAAGTCGAAGCCGCCTACCTGGCCCGGGCCCGCAAACAGGGCTGGGGCGACGATTGGGACACCGTTGAAGCGAAAGTAGCCGCCGACATTCCCATCGGCCGCATCGTCCGCCGGGAAGAGGTTGCCGATCTGGTGGCGTTTCTCGCCAGCCCGCTGGCCGACGCCATCCACGGCCAGAACATCCGCATCGACGGCGGCAGTCTGGACATCCTCACGTGAAGCCGCCGGCGATCCTCGAAAACCTGCCGTGGCGCATTGCCGGCCTGATTCTGCTCGGTGTCCTGGTGGTCGCCTACCAACCCGATCTGGACAACCCGATCCACCGCCTGGTGATTCCCATCGCCATGGCGGTGGCCACCTGGATGCTGGTGCAGAACGCGGCTGCGGTGGCGCTGGGGGCAGGGCTGCTCGCCGGCATTCATGGCAACCCGGGCAGCGCCGACTGGATCGTGGGCATCGCCTATCCGGCGCTGGCCGCGCTCTGCGCCGCCATCGTGGCGGTGGTGTTCTGGGGGCGTTTCCGGCGGCGCATCGCCGCCACCCATCAGCAGCGCTGGCAGAACCGCCGCAAGCCCCACGACCACGGGGACCGATCATGACGCTTGCCATGCCCATCGCGCGGCGGATCTTCAAAGGCTACGAGACCTACCGGCAGGCGTTTCAGGAGATCACCCTGGCGGCGCGCACGCGCTTCGAGCAGGCTCAGTGGGCGGCGGTGCAGATCGCCAACGCCGAGCGCCTGGCGTCGTATCACCACCACGTCGACCGCACCAGCGAAGACATCAGGGCCATGTTGAACCTGCCCGCGGATGGCAGCCTGACAGACAGAGACCTCTGGGTGGCGACCCGCGCCGCCTACACCGACGTCATCCGCTGCGAGTACAACGCCGAACTGTTCGAGACGTTCTACAACTCGGTGCACCGGGCCCTCACCGACGACGCCGACGTCGACGACGACGAAATGTTCGTCACCAGCAACTATCCGCAACCGCCGGTGGCGCCCGCCGAATCGCTGACCATCAGCTACCAGCCGGACCGTGGCATCGTCGAAATGATGCGCGACATCGCCCGCGACCTGCCGCTGGAGCTGCCCTGGCAGAACCAGGACCGGGACATCGGCAACGTGCTGCGATCGCTCGCGGAAGCACGGCCCGAGATCCGCAGCACCCGCGGCCTGTCGGTGGAGATGCTGCGCTCCATCTTCTTCCGCAACAAAGGTGCCTACCTGGTGGGGCGGCTGCGCTACCACGAGCAGATCTGGCCCATCGCCCTGCCGCTGCTGCTCGACGACCGGCACCAGCTGTACATCGACACGCTGATCTGCGACGAAGACGAGCTGTCCATCATGTTCAGCTTCACCCGCGCGTACTTCATGGTGCACAGCAATTACCCCCACGCGCTGGTGGATTTCCTGCGCACCCTGCTGCCGAACAAGAAGCGTGCCGAGTTGTACGCCTCCATCGGGCTGCACAAGCACGGCAAGACCGACTTCTATCGCGACCTGCTGCATCACGTGCAGCACGCCGACGACCAGTTCGTGATCGCGCCCGGCATCCGCGGCATGGTGATGACGGTGTTCTCGCTGCCGTCGTTTCAGACCGTGTTCAAGATCATCAAGGACCGCTTCGCGCCCCAGAAGAACATCACCGCCCAGGAGGTGCGGGAAAAGTACTACATCGTCAAGCGCCACGACCGGGTGGGCCGCATGGCCGATACCCAGGAGTTCCAGAATCTGATTCTGCCGCGGGCTCGGTTCAGCGACGACCTGCTCGATCTGCTGCAGAGCGAAGCCGCCTCGTCGGTCTCGATCACCGATACCGAAGTGAAGATCCGCCACTGCTACAGCGAACGCCTGATGACGCCGCTCAATCTGTTCATCGAGGATGCCGACGAACAGCAGCTGAAGGACGCGCTGGACGAGTACGGCAACGCCATCAAGCAACTGGCCGCCGCCAACATCTTCCCCGGCGACATGCTGCTGAAGAACTTCGGCATCACCCGGCACGGCCGCGTGGTGTTCTACGACTACGACGAAATCTGCTACCTCACCGACGTCAACTTCCGGCGGATCCCCGAACCCCAGACGCCCGAGCAGGAGATGTGTGCCGAACCCTGGTACACGGTGGCGCCCAACGACGTGTTTCCCGAGGAGTTCCGCCGGTTTCTGTTCGGCAAGCCGCGGGTGAAGAAGATGTTCGAGGCCATGCACGGTGAGCTGTTCGACCCGGATTACTGGAAGAGCCTGCAATCGGCCATTCGTAACGGGCAAGTCATGGACGTGTTTCCTTATCGGCGCAAGAAACGGTTCGTGCGCCACAGCGAGCGGATTCCAGCCAGGTGAGCGGCGCCAGCGAAGCCCATTGGCATGCGAGGATCCGGGGCGCCGGCGCCATCCTGTTCGACTTCGACGGCACTCTGGCGCCGAACCTGGATCTGCCTGATCTGCGCCGCCGGGTGACGGATCTGACTCTTTCCAGGGGGGTGCCCGAGGACGTCTTCGCCGGCCGCTACATCGTCGAGATCATCACCGCGGGCCGGGCCTGGCTGGCGCTGCAGGATGCGACCGTCGCCGCACGCTACCACGCCGATGGCCACCGTCTCATCACTGAGTTCGAGGTGGCAGCAGCCAGCCGCACGCGCCCCTTCGCCGACGTGCGTCCGGCGCTGACCCTGCTGCGGCAGCACGCCAAGGGCCTCGGCGTGATCACCCGCAACTGCCGGGCTGCCGTGGCTGCCGTGTTCCCCGACATCGCCGACTACTGCGGCAGCGTGCTGACCCGTGACGACGTGGCTTACCTGAAACCCGACGCGCGGCATCTGCGGCAGGCCCTGGACGAACTGGGCTGCTCGGCGGATGATGCCGTGATGGTGGGCGACGGCCAGCTCGACATGCACAGCGGCCGCGAGTTGGGGCTGTACTGCATCGGGGTGCTCACCGGCAGCAGCGATCGGGCGACGTTGCTGGCGGCCGGCGCGGACGTGGTGCTGCCCCGGGCCGCCCAGCTGGCGGAGGCGCTGCAGCAGGCGCGTTGCTGAACCGTCATCTGGCGCGTGGTGCAAGACGCCCGCCAATGGGACGCCGCGTCCGACCCGGCCACGCAACGTCTGGCCAACCGCGTCCTGAGGGTTCACAATTCCGGCCACGGAACCAGGAGGCAGACGTGCAGCACGCGACATCGATCAGAAATCAGATCGGCCCGCTGCTGGATCGGCTGATCCACCAGCTGGATGCCGAAGGTAGCGCCACCCAACGGGCCTACTTCCTGAGAATTCTCAGGGAGTTGGAGCGGGCGCAACACGACGTGGAACTGGCTACGCCCATCCGCGAACTCACTTCCACCGCCGCCGTGGGCTTCAGCTTTTCCAGCGATGCCGGCGCCCTCATCGCGCGCATTCTGGAAAAGGCCGAAGCGCTGGGAAGAGATCTGGAGGTTCCGCCCCAGACGCTGCATTGAGGAGGGCCGGCCGTTGATCAGGGTCGCAGAAATCTACCGCTATCCGGTGAAGAGCCTGCTGGGAGAGCGGCTCATGGCCACTCGACTCGACCCTATGGGCATCATCGGCGACCGCGCCTGGGCGCTCAAAGACGAGCAGCGGGGCGGTCTTACCGGCGCCAAACGATTCCCCGCCCTGATGACCATGAGCGCGCGCTTCGTCCGTGAGCCCACCCCCGAAGAGCGCTCGCCCGATGTGCAGATCCGCGACCAGCACGGCAACGAGTTCACCAGTGGCGGGCCCGATGCAGATGCCTGCTTCAGCCAGGCGCTTGGCAATCCGGTGTCGCTGTGGCCGCTGCTGCCCGCCGACAACGCCGAGCACTACCGCCGGCAGCCGGATACCACCGGCGCCGATCCGCGGGTGGCGCTGCGCGAGATGTTTGCCCGGGCCCCGGACGAGCCGCTCCCCGACGTCAGCCGCTTTCCGCCGCTGCTGGCGACTCACTACACGCCGCCGGGCACCTACTTCGACGCCTTTCCGCTGCTGATTCTCACCCGCAGTTCGCTGCGGGCGCTGCAACAGCGCGCCAGCGCCGCGGGCATCGATGCCAACTTCGACGTCCGGCGCTTTCGCCCCAACCTGCTGCTGGAGAGCGACCAGCAAGGCTTCATCGAAAACGCCTGGAGCGGCCGCCGACTGCGCGTCGGCGGCACCGTGCTGTCGCTGGAAATGGCCTGC
>JBLRXD010000260.1:0-6531 GCA_047920935.1 Pseudomonadales bacterium
GCTTGACGGTGTCGATATCCAGCCCGCCCGGAACCTGAACCCGCGGCTGAAAGCAGCGCGGATCGATCCGCGCATCGATGCCTGGACTGGGCTGGGCCTCGCGGCTGCGGCGACGGCGCAGATTCCACATGAAATCACCAGCAGCGATGGGTGAGGAGCCGCATTTTTCGACAGACTCCGGCGAGTTTCACTGTCGAGCGGCAATTCCGGGGGTTTGTGTTGCGGCTCAGCTGAGCGACAATTGCGCGCCCTTCGGCCTCTCAACAGGTGCGCGCCCGATGCTGCTGATGATCGACAACTACGATTCGTTCACCTACAACGTGGTGCAGTATCTGAGCGAGTTGGGCGCCGAGGTGGTGGTGCACCGCAACGATGAGATCACCCTGCAGGACATCGCCAAGCTGGCGCCGGACCACATCGTCATCTCGCCGGGGCCGTGCACGCCCAACGAGGCCGGCATCAGCATGGAGGTGATCCGCACCTTCGGGCCCCACGTCCCCACCCTCGGCATCTGCCTCGGCCACCAGAGCCTGGGGCAGGTATTCGGCGGCCGGGTGGTGCGGGCGCGGCAGGTGATGCACGGCAAGACATCGATGATCCACCACCGCGGCGGCGGCGTGTTTCGCGACCTGCCCGACCCATTCGAAGCAACGCGCTACCACTCTCTGGTGGTCGCCCGGGAGTCGCTGCCCGACTGCCTGGAAATCACCGCGTGGACCGAGCGCAAGGGCGATGACGGGTTGGAACCGGAGTTCGACGAGATCATGGGTCTACGCCACCGGGAGCTGCCCATCGAAGGGGTGCAGTTTCATCCCGAGTCCATATTGACCGCCGTGGGCCACGACCTGCTGCGCAACTTTCTGACCGGAGACGAGCATGGACGTAAGGTCCGCACTGGCACGACTGGCTGAGCACAAGCACCTCGGCCAGGAGGAGGCCCGCAGCGTCTTTGCCCAGGTGATGTCGGGCGAAGCGACTCCGGCGCAGATCGGCGGCCTGCTGATGGCGTTCCGCGTGAAAGGCGAAACCGCCGAAGAGATCGCCGGAGCTGCCGAGGCCATGCGCGCGCTGTCCACCCGGGTGGAGGTGGACGTGCCCTACCTGGTGGACACCTGCGGCACCGGCGGCAGCGGCGCCAAGCTGTTCAACATCTCCACCGCCGCCGCCTTCGTGGCCGCGGCGGCGGGCGCCCACGTGGCGAAGCACGGCAATCGCAAAATGACCAGCGCCAGCGGCAGTGCCGACCTGCTGGAGGCGGCCGGCGCCAACCTGAACCTGACCCCGGCCCAGATCGCGCAGTGTATCCGCGACGTCGGCGTCGGCTTCCTGTTCGCCCAGGCCCACCACAGCGCCATGCGTCACGCCGCGCCGGTGCGCCAGGAGCTGGGGGTGCGAACCATGATGAACGTGCTCGGCCCGCTCACCAATCCGGCCGGCGCACGGCGTCAGGTCATCGGCGTGTTCAGCCCGATGTTTCAGGAGACCCTGGCGCGGGTGCTGAAGCTGCTGGCGGCCGAGCACGTGCTGGTGGTGCACAGCAACGGCCTGGACGAGATCGCCCTCGACAGCAGCAGCTACGTGGTGGAGTTGCGGCATGGAGAAATCGGCGGCTACGAGATCACCCCGGAGCAATTCGGCATCGAGCGTCGGTCGGTGGCGGAATTGCGCAGCGACTCGCCCGAAGCGAGTCTGGCGCTGGTGCGGCAGTCGCTGGCCGAGCCGGAATCTGCCGCCGCGGACATCGTCAGCCTGAATGCCGGAGCCGCCATCTACGCCGCGGGCGTGGCCACCAGCCTGGGCAACGGCGTCGCCATGGCGCAGGATGCCATCGCTGCAGGGCTCGCCCGGGAACGGCTCGAAGAGTTCATCCGCATCACCCGGCTGATGGGGGAGCAGTGAGCGGCACCATTCTCGACACCATCGTCGCCCGCAAGCATGCGGAGATCGCCGAGCGGCAGGCGCAGGCGCCATTGCGGGTATTGCAGCAGCGGGCCGCCAACGCCGCGCCAACCCGGGGGTTCGTCGACGCGCTGCTCGAGCGGGTCAGCCGCGGCCGCAGCGCGGTCATCGCCGAGATCAAGAAAGCCTCGCCCAGCAAGGGGGTGATCCGCGCGGACTTCGATCCCCTTGCCATCGCCCGGGCGTACCAAGCCGCCGGCGCCGCGTGCCTGTCGGTCCTTACCGACGAGCATTTCTTCCAGGGTCATGACCGCTACCTGCAGGCGGCGCGCGATGGCGTCACCCTGCCGGTTTTGCGCAAGGACTTCATCGTCGATGGCTATCAGGTGGTGGAGAGCCGGGCGCTGGGCGCCGACTGCCTGCTGCTGATCGTCGCCGCGCTGGAGCCGGCACGGCTGCGCGATCTGCACGGGCAGGCGCTGTCTCTGGGTCTGGACGTACTGATCGAGGTTCATGACGCCGCGGAACTGGACGCAGCCCTCACCCTCGAGCCCAAGCTAGTGGGCATCAACAATCGCAATCTGAAGAATTTCGAAACCCGTCTCGACACCACCTACGGGCTGCTCGCCGCCGTTCCCGACGGGGTGCTGGTGGTGACCGAGAGCGGCATCCACAGCCGTGCCGACGTGGCGGCCATGCACGCGGCTGGTGTGCATGCGTTTCTCGTCGGCGAGGCGTTGATGCGCGCCGAGGATCCCGGCGCGGCCCTGAGGGAGCTGTTCGACGACTGTTAGCGGGCGCCCTAGCGGGTGCCGAACACCACCATGGTCTTGCCCTTTACCGACACCAGCCCCTGCTCTACCAGTATCTTCAGTACGCGGCCGACCATCTCCCGTGAGCAGCCGACGATGCGGCCGATTTCCTGCCGGGTGATCTTGATCTGCATGCCATCCGGATGCGTCATGGCGTCGGGCTGCCTGGTGAGCTCCAGCAGCGTCCGCGCTACCCGGCCGGTGACGTCGAGGAACGCCAGGTCACTGACCTTCTGCGTGGTCCGGGTCAGGCGGTCGGCCATCTGCCGGCCCACCGCATACAGCAGCTCGGTATGCTGTTCCGCGAGCTCCCGGAACTTGGCGTAAGAAAGTTCGGCCACCTCACACTCACACTTGGCCTTTACCCAGGCCGAGCGGGGCGTGTCTTCTGTGAACAGGGGCATCTCGCCGAAGAAGTCGCCCTTGTTGAGGTAGGAGACGATGATCTCGCGTCCGGATTCATCCTCTACCAGCACGGTCACTGATCCCTTGAGGATGAAATAGATGGAGTCGCTTTTGTCCCCGGCGTAAATCAGCGTGCTCTTGGCCGGATATTTGCGCCGATGGGCGGCCGCCAGGAACGCATCCAGGTGGGTGGTCTCCTCGGCGGTGCTGACCTTGAAACCCTTGGCCATCAACGGCCGACCCGGGCCGGTTGGTGCCGTTGCCATCCCCGTAACCTTCGAACTATTGGACGCTAGCATGTTTCTTTTGCTCCTTCGCAACCGTGTGCCTCATTAACTATGGCAAAGAATTCCGGGTCCGGTGTGACGCAGTCGACAAAAAATCACCATTTCGCCCTGCGGGCAGGGTTCGTTCATACTGCGTCGCTGACCGACGTCACGCTCTGCGACAACAACCAATTCGAGACCAACATGCGCGCAACGATCACTTGGGGCGGTAAGGTGCACTTCACCGCCACCGCCGATTCCGGCCACAGCATTCCCCTCGACGGCCCGCCAGAGGCTGGCGGCGAAAATCGCGGCTCGCGCCCCATGGAGCTGGTACTGATGGGCCTCGGCGGCTGCTCGTCGTTCGACGTCATCAATATTCTGCGAAAAGCGCGGCAGGACGTGGTGGATTGCGTGACCGAGCTGGAAGCCGAGCGCGCAGCGGAGGTGCCCCAGGTCTTCACCCGCATTCATCTGCACTTCAAGGTGAGCGGGCGCGGGCTGGACGCCGCCAAGGTGGCACGGGCGGTATCGCTATCGGCGGAGAAGTACTGCTCAGCCTCCATCATGCTGGAGCGAGCGGGCGTGGCCATCAGCCACGACTTCGAAGTCATCGAGGTCTGACCGCCCACCTCAAACCCGGCTCCTCAAACCCGACTCCTCAAACCCGACTCCTCAAACCCGACTCCTCAAACCCGATAAGTCGACTCCGTCATGATCCGCGACAGCAGCGTCATGGCGCGCTTCAGCGGCGCCGGAAACTCGGCCCCGCCCCGGGACAGCGCCTCCGAGCCATGGCGCGCTTCGTCTTCGCGCATGCAGGCGACGATCTCGCGGCTGCGCGCATCCTCGTCGGGCAGACTGTCGAGATGCGCCTCCAGATGCCGGCACACCTGATCCTCCGTGGCCTCGACGAACCCCAGGCTGATCTTGTCGCCGAGCATCCCGGTCACCGCACCCATGGCGTAGGACATGGCGTAGAAGGCCGGATTGAGCACGCTCGGGTGGCTGTGCAACTCCTGCAGCCGCGCCTCGCACCACGCCAGATGATCGGCCTCCTCCTCGGCCGCCTGCAGCAGCACGCGGCGCACGTTGGCATCCCGGGCGGTGAGTGCCTGCCCCTGATACAGGGCCTGGGCGCAGATTTCTCCGCTATGGTTTACCCGCATGAGGCCTGCGGCATGACGGCCGGCGTCGGCCTCGAGCGGGGGATCCGCCAGGTGCTCGGCCGGGTTCGGCCGCCGGCTGTGGTGCTGGCCAGACAACGTGCGCAGCGCCCGGTCGACCTGGCCGATCACGAGATCTGCAAGCCCCATCAGCCCAGCCCCTTGAGTTGACGCCCGCCGAGCAGATGCAGGTGGAGGTGGTGCACGGTCTGGCCGCCATCGTCGTTGCAGTTGACCACCAACCGATACCCGGATTCGGCGATGCCGGCCTGCTGCGCCAGCGCACGGGCGCGCAGCAGCATCGTCGCCAGCAGCTGCGCGTCGGCGTGACCGAGATCGTTTACCGTCGCCACGTGGCGCTTGGGGATGATCAACAGATGCGTGGGGGCCTGGGGGCTGACGTCACGCAACGCCAGCACCACCTCGTCTTCGTAGACGATGTCGGCCGACACTTCTCTGTCGACGATTCTGCAGAACAGGCACTGGCCGCCCACCGGTTTCGCATTCCTGGTCCAGACTATTCTGGCAGGGTAACCGATCAATCGACTAAAGCAAGGAGGCGCGACAGTGCCCGACATCAAAGACCTGGGCATGATTCTCAACGCGAAAATTCCCATCGTGGCCGTGGAGTCCGCGGACGAGCGACAGGTGTTGACGCTGCTGCTGCGCCTGGCCATGGAGCGGCGTTTGTCGTTCTACGAGTGGCGGGTGACCCGCGGGCTGGCCTTGGGCGGCTTCGGCAGCGCACCGGAGAAGGGCTCCGAGCTCACCGAACCCGAGGACCTGCTCGCCCACATAGCGGCCACTCCGGGGCCCGGGCTGTACGCGCTCTGCGACTTCCACCCCTACCTGCGCGACTCTCCCAGGAACATCCGCTACCTGAAGGACATCGCGCTGGATCAGGAGCGCCTCGGTAACACCCTGGTGCTGGTCAGCCACGCCCTGGAGGTGCCCCAGGAGTTGGGCCGGCTGACGGCCAAGTTCAGCCTGCGACTGCCCACCGACGAGGAACTCGTGGCCATGGTAAGGGCCCAGGCCAAGGCCTGGTCGGAGCAGCACGCCGGCGGCCGCGTGCGCACCGATCAACGCACCCTCGACAAGCTGGTGGCGAATCTGCGGGGGGTGTCCCATGCCGACGCCCAGGTGCTGGTGCGCCATGCCGTATTCGACGACGGCGCCATCACCGATTCGGACATTCCGGAAATCAATCGACTCAAATTCGAGCTGATGGGTTCCGAAGGGGTGCTGCGGTTCGAGTACGACACCGAGAGCCTGGCGAACGTCGCCGGCCTCACCAACCTGAAGGCCTGGCTGGAGCTGCGCCGCCACGCCTTCATCGCCGCCCAGTCCGACCGGCCGCGGGGGGTACTGCTGCTCGGGGTGCAGGGTGGCGGCAAAAGCCTCGCCGCGCGCGCCATCGCCGGTTTCTGGGGCATCCCGCTGCTGCGTCTGGACTTCGGCACCCTCTACAACAAGTACTTCGGTGAGACCGAGCGCAACCTCAGAAACTCCCTGCGGCAGGCGGAGCTGATGGCGCCCTGCGTGCTGTGGATGGACGAGATCGAGAAAGGCGTGTCCACCGGCGGCTCCGACAACGCCACCGCCAAGCGGGTGCTGTCCACCCTGCTGACCTGGATGCAGGAAAACGCCAAACCGGTGTTCATCGTCGGCACCGCCAACGACATCAGCGAACTGCCGCCGGAGCTGGTGCGCAAGGGCCGTCTTGACGAAGTATTCTTCGTCGACCTTCCGGACCCCGAGGCGCGCGCCGAGATCTTCCGCATTCACCTGCAGAAGCGCGGTCTGGAGCCGGAATCCTTCGACCTGACCGCGCTGGCCGCCGCCGCCGACGGTTTCACCGGCGCCGAGATCGAAGAAGCCATCGTCTCCGCCCGCTACCTGGCCGACGCCCGCAACGGCAACGGCACCACCAGCCCCGCCGCAGCGACCGAGGACGACGTTCTCACCGCCGTGAGCCGCACT
>JBLRXD010000261.1:0-6520 GCA_047920935.1 Pseudomonadales bacterium
CGGCCTGCCGTTCCACGGGCACTGAGAGGTGCGCTGGGTCAGCCTGGCGGACGACGGCTTCGTCGCCCGCCGCGCTTCGAGCGTGCTGTTCCCGGAAGCGCTCTGGGACGCCGATCTCAGCGCTCTGGAACAAGCTACCGCGGCGCGCCTGGCGGCTCATCATCAGCAGGTTCGCGCCAGCTGGCTGGCCGACCTCACTGCCCGCCTGGCGCCGCAGCGGGTGCCGGCGCCGGTAATGGGGGGGGCTGCCGAGGCAGCGGAGCCGCTACGCCTGGATGCGCTGGTGCATCAGCTGCTGGAGCGCGAACAGGCGGCGCTGGCGACCCGGGTGTCTCTGAGCACGGCGGCGGCTGGCGGCGTGGCGGCCGGCCCCGCGCTGTGGCGGGCGGCCAGCGGCCGCGTCGCTGCGGCTGGCGGGCGCCCGGCGCTGGCGCGCGCTGCCGGGCGTGGCGCGGCTCGCGCCGGCTCCGCTGCGGCCGGTGGCGCCGTGGTTTGCGCGCCCGGCGGGCCGGCCGCCCTGGGGTGTGCGCTGCTGGCCGGGGCGACCGCCTGGCTGGCGGCGGATTGGGCGCTGTTGCGCCTCGACGAGGCCATCAACCGCGAGCAGCTGCTGGCTGCCCTCGAAGCCAGCCTCGAGCAGTTGCGCATGGACATGGAGCGCGATCTGCTGGCGGCCTACGATGCCATGATCGCGCGCCAGTACCAGACCGTTCAGGACGATATTCAATACGGCTTCGTACCCATGAGGGCGCGCTAGATCGTCCAGACCAGATGACGGCAACTGCAAGATGTGGAGGAAAACCATGCAGATTCGGTCCATCCTGGCGAGCGTACTGCTGCTCGGCCTCACGGCGGCGGCGCTTGCGGAACCCACCTCGGTGACCGTTCACGTCATCGCCAGCGACTCGAAGTTCATCGGCACCAGCATCGGTGGCGCGCGGGTGACGATCGAAGACGCGCAGACCGGGGAAGTGCTGGCGCAAGGCATCACCGAAGGCAGCACCGGCGACACCGAGCTGATCATGCGGCAACCGCGCGAGCGAGACGCGAGCCTGATTACCCCCGATGCCGCCGGCTTCACGGCAACGCTGCAGGTCGCCGAGCCACGCCGAGTGCGCATCAGCGCTTACGGTCCCCTCGATTTCCCCGACTCCGCCAACACCGTCGCCGCCACCCAGTGGTTGCTGCCTGGGGAGGCTGTGGACGGCCTGATCCTCGAGCTGTTGGGGCTGGTGGTGGCGATCGACGATGAGCCCCGGCTGGTGCGGCTGCAGGATGGCGAGGCCGAAGTGCCGGTGCGGGCCACGGTGATGATGATGTGTGGCTGCCCGCTGACCCCGGATGGCATCTGGGACAGCAACGACTTCGAGGTGCGTGCCGAGTTCGTTCGTAACGGCCGTGTGGTGGCTACGGCGCCGCTCGGCTATGCCGGAGAGGCCAGCACCTTCGAGGGCAGCGCCTCGCTCACCGAGGTCGGTGGTTATCAGCTCCGGGTCGTCGCCTCCCAACAGGGCACCGGCAACGCCGGGCTGGCTCGCGCGGCGGTGGTCGTCGACCGCTAGTCCGAAGCGCTTCCAGCCGTAGCGGCCTGGAGTTGCTGCAGTTAATTGTCAACCCGCCCGCAAGCCCGCCAAATACGCTTCGAATAGGAACGCGATGGTGAGGTGACCGTGGTGGCGCGGCTGCGTCCGATCTGTCTGTCGGCGTGCTGGCTGGTGCTTGCAAGCTGCGCCGTGGCTCCCGGGGAACGCGCCCACCAGCCGCTGGATCTGCCGGCTGCCTACGTGGATGTGCCGCTGGCGGCGGCGGGCGGCGGGGCGCTGGCGCAGCAGCTGCACGCACCGGAGCTGAGCGTGCTGCTGGCGCGAGCGTTTGCGGCGAATCCGACGCTGCGGCAGGCATGGTCGCGGGTCGAGCGCGCCGAGGCCGTGCAGCGGCAGGCCCGGGCGGCACGGCTGCCCCAACTGGAGCTCAGTGGCGAGGCACGGCGCAGCCGCGCGCCGTTGTTTCTGCCCGGCCAGGTAGGCAGCCCCGGGGGTGGCGGTACGGCAGGCGCCATGGCGACGGCGCCCGGCGGCAGCGCGGCCGGGGCAGTGGATGCCGACGAGCTCGCCCGCAGTGCGTTTCTGCGCAATCAGTTCGAACTCGGCCTGGGGGCCGGCTTCGAGGTCGACCTCTGGGGGCGTCTGCGGCACAGCGAACGTGCCGCGGCTCTGGATGCGATCGCCATGCGTCGTGACGCCGAGTCGATGGCGGTCACCCTGGCGGCGGAAGTGGCCCTTGCGTGGGTCGACCTGGCGGCCAACCGCGAGCGCGGCGAGTTGCTTGCGGCGCGGCGCACCACCACCCGGCAGATGCTCGAACTCACCCGCATGCGCTTCGAGCAGGGTCAGCTGCCCGCCACCGAAGTCCACCGCCAGCAGCAGCAACTCGACGCCCTCAGGGCTGCCCGCACCCGCAACGACGCGCAGCGGGTGCAGGTGGCCAACCGGCTGGCACTGCTGCTGGGCCAACCGCCGCGTTCGGCCATGCAGATCGTGCAGCAAGCCGTGCCGGAGCTGCCGGCGGTGGAGCCCGGGGCGCCCGCCGATCTGCTGGCGCGGCGTCCGGATCTGCGGGCCGCGAGCCTGCGGCTGCAGGCGGCGGATCTGCGGGTGGCCGCCAGCCTCGCCGAGCGCCTGCCGGCGCTGCGGTTGAACGCCAGCGTTTTCGATCTGGCGCAGCAGCTCGGCGAGCTGTTCGGTGAGCTGTTCTGGTCGGTCGGCGCCACGGCAGACATCAGCGTGTTCGACGGCGGTCGCCGGCGGGCGCGTCATAGCCAGGCAGAGGCGACCGCCACCGAGCTGCTGCACGAGTACGCTGAGCTGCTGCTGCAGGCGTTGCGCGAGGTTCAGGACGCGTTGAGCCTGGGTCGGCAGCAGCAGGCGTTTCTCGAGCACACCGCGGCGCAACTCCAGGGGGCCGAGCGCATGGCGGAGCTGGCGCGACGGCGCTTCACCGCCGGAAGCGGCGATTATCTGGATGTCCTCGGGCAACGGCAGCGGATCCACGAGCTGGGCCTGGAGCTGGTGGACGCGCGCCGCGAGTTGTTCGCGTTGCGTCTGCAGCTGTGGCGGGCGCTGGGTGGCGGCTGGGCGCAGCAGGCGGGGGCCGGGGAGCTCACCGATGAGCGTTGAGCGGGAGGGGCTCGGGCACCCGCACGGCCGCGGTTCTGGCGCGGGCGCTGGTGATGGCGCTGATGATGGCAAGCAGTCCAGAGCTGCTCGAGGCGCATTCGGCTGCCTGATTCCGTTGCTGCTGATCGCTGCGGCGTTGCTGGTGGGCGCCGTCCTCTACCTGACCAGAGACGAGCCGCAGCCGGTGCCGGTTGACGAGCGGGTGCTGACGATTCGCTCCGAGGTTGTGAGGCGCGCCGAGCACCGGCTCGACGTCAGCGCCCGAGGCCGCGTAATGGCTTCCCGCCGGGCAGTAATCCTTCCCCAGGTGGGGGGGCGCATCGTCGAGCTTGGCCCCAACCTGGTGCCGGGCAGCCTGGTGAGCCGCGGTGAGCTGCTGGCGCGCATCGATCCCGAAGACTACCGGCTCGCCGTGCGCCAGGTGCAGTCCCGGCTGGCGGAGGCTGAGGCCGAACTGGCGCTGGAGCGCGGCCGTCAGCAGGTGGCGGAAGAGGAGTGGCGCATGTACCGCGAAACGGACATCGATCCTGCCGGCGGCGACGAAGCGCCGCCGCAGCGATCGGCGCTGGCCCTGCGCGAGCCGCAACAGCAGGTGATCGCAGCCAGAGTGCGAGCTGCCCGTGCCGACCTGGCCCAGGCGCGCCTGGAACTGCAGCGCACCGAGGTGCGCGCGCCGTTCGATGCCCTGGTGCTGCGTGAGCGCGCGGCGCTGGGTCAGCTCTCGGGACCGCAGCACGAGATCGCCGAGTTGGCGGCATCGTCGCATGCGCGGGTGCAGGCGGCGGTGCGCCTCGATCAGGTCGACGCCATTGCCATCCCCGGGGTCAACGCCGAGCACGGTTCCCGCGTCCGCGTCTTCCAGGATCTCGGTAACGGTGAGGCCGTGTGGCACGGACGGGTGCAGCGGTTGCTGGGCGACGTGCAGCCGGAAGGGCTGATGGCGCAGCTGCTGATCGTGGTGGACGACCCGTTCCGGGCGCGGGCGGATGCTGCCGCCGGAGGACCGCTGCGGCTGCTGATCGGCGCTTCGGTGGGTGTGGAGATCGATGGTCGCCACCGCGAGTCCCTGGTGGCGGTGCCGCGTCAGGCGTTGCGCGAGGACGATCGCGTGTACGTGGTGGGCGACGACGACAGGCTGTCGGTGCGCCGCCCCGAGATCGTCTGGCGGCTGCCGCGGGCGTTGCTGGTGCGCTCCGGGGTGGCGGATGGCGAGCGAGTGATCGTCAGCCCGGTAGAGGCCGCCGTCGACGGCATGCGCGTGCGGGAGGAGGCGGGCCCATGAGCGACGCCACCGGCGGCCTGGGCCGGTCGCAGCCCCCCGATGGCGGCGGCCCCATCGCCTGGATGGTGGCCAACCGGGTGGCTGCCAATACCCTGGCCGCGGTGCTGTTGCTGGGGGGCTTGCTGATGATGGGCACCCTGCGCCAGGAGGTGTTTCCCGAGTTTCAGCCCGACGTGGTCAGCATCGAGGTGCCTTACCCCGGGGCCAGCCCGGAAGAGGTGGAGCAGGGCGTGGTGCTGGCCATCGAAGAGGCGTTGCGCGGCATCGACGCGGTGGAAACCGTCACGGCGCTGGCTCGAGAGGATCATGCTCAGGTAGTGGCCGAGTTGTTCCTCAGGGCCGACCGCGATCGCGCCTTCAACGACGTGCAGGCTGCAGTGGGGCGCATCACCACCTTTCCCGAGGACGCCGAGAGCCCGGTGGTGATGCTGCCGTCGCCCCGTATCGAGGTGGTGTCGCTGATCCTGCACGGCGATTTCCATCGCCGCACGCTGCGCCAGTTGGCCGAGAGCGCGCGCAACGAGCTGCTGCGCGGCGGCGTGGTGACCCACGTCGAGGTCACCGGTATTCCGCCGGTGGAGATCAGCATCGAAGTGCCTCAGGAGAACCTGCGCAAGTACCAGCTGACCCTGGCCCAGGTCGCCGACGCTGCCGCTGCCGCGTCCATCGACCTGCCCGCCGGGGAGGTGCGCGCGGCCGGCGGCGAGATCGCCATCCGTACCACCGAGGAGCGCCGCAGCGGCCAGGCCTTTGCCGATGTGGTGTTGCGCGCTTTGCCCGACGGTACCCAGCTGCGACTCGGCGACGTCGCCGACGTGGTGGACGGCTTCCGCGAGACCGCGCTGCAGAGCTATTTCAACGATCAGCCGGCGGTAAGGCTGCGGGTGTTTCGCGTCGGCGAGCAGCAGCCGTTGGAAATCGCCGCCGCGGTGCGCGAGCTGGCCGAGCGCTGGCGTACGCAGATGCCGCCGAGCGTCGGGGTGGCGATCTGGAACGACTACAGCGTGTTCTACCGCGATCGGATCGGCATGCTGGTTGAAAAGGCACTGATGGGGCTGGTGCTGGTGCTGCTGGTGCTCGGAGCGTTTCTCCACCCTCGACTGGCGCTGTGGGTGAGCCTGGGCATCGCCATCGCCTTCCTTGGCGGGCTGCTGCTGATGCCGCCGCTGGGCGTCACCATCAACATGATCTCGTTGTTCGCCTTCATCCTGGTGCTGGGCATCGTGGTCGACGACGCCATCGTGGTCGGCGAAGCCGTGCACGCCAACAGCAGGGCCGGACCCCGCGGGGGCTTTGCGCCTGCCGATGCCGCGGTGGCGGGGGCGCGGGAAGTGGCGGTGCCGGTGACGTTCGCTGTGGCCACCACCATTGTCGCCTTCGTGCCGATGCTGTTCGTGCCGGGAATCGCCGGTGATTTTTTCCGCAACATCCCGTTGATTGCGATTCCCATTCTGCTGATCTCGCTGCTGCACGGATTCTTCGTGTTGCCGGCGCAGCTTTCCGCCAGCAAGGGGCTGCGCGCCGAGCCGGAACCCAACCGGGCATTCCGCTGGGTCGTCGAGCGGCAGGCGAAGCTGGCGCACGGGCTGGATGCTTTGATCGAACGGCATTATCTGCCGTTCGCGCGCCGGGTCATCGCGCTGCGCTATCTGACCCTGGCGCTGGCGCTGGCCGTCACCCTGGTGTTGTTCGGCCTGGTCGTGGGCGGCCGTGTCGACGTCACGTTCATGGAGGACATCGAAGGCGAAGTGGTCACCGCCAGCTTCGTGATGCCGTTCGGCACGCCGGTGGAGCAGAGCCGCCCCATCGCCCGGCGTCTTGCGGCCGAGGCCGAGCGGGCCGTGACAGCCGTCGGCGGCGGCGCCGAACATGTGCTCGGCGTCTTCGTGCAGACCGGGTCGCTGGACCCGGAAGGTCTGGGCCTGGAGGATGAGCTGGTTCTGCAGCAGCAGGGAGGCCATGTCGGCGCCGCCTCGCTGTTGCTGGTGCAGGCCGACGAGCGTCCTTTCAGCTCGCGGCAACTGGCCGAACAATGGCGGCACACGGCGCATTGGCCGGCGGG
>JBLRXD010000262.1:0-6432 GCA_047920935.1 Pseudomonadales bacterium
ATTTGAACCTGCGACCACTTGACCCCCAGTCAAGTGCGCTACCAGGCTGCGCTACGCCCCGAGAAGGCCGGCAATGATACCCGAACGGTTGGGGGGAGCAAAGCGGTGGGGGCATGGGCGTCAGTTGCGCAGCAGGGCCTCGCCTTCGAGCATGCGCGCGGCGACGATGCGCAGCCTGCGCTCCAGGTCGTCCACCCGCACCGGCTTGGCGATGAAGTCGTCCATTCCGGCCTCCAGGCAGGCGGCGCGGTCGGTGGCCAGGGCGTTGGCCGTCATCGCGGCGATGTAGGTGCCGGGCCCCCATGCGGCGCGGATCTCGCGGGTGGCCGCGAGGCCGTCCTTGCGCGGCATCTGCAGATCCATGAGAACCAGGTCGTAACGGTTGCGGCTCATGGCGTCCACCGCCTCCTGGCCGTCGCCGACGATATCGGCTGCGACGCCGAGCGTCGTCAGCATCTGCCGCACCACCTGCTGGTTGACCGGGTTGTCTTCGGCCACCAGCACCGCCAGGCGGCTGAAATCGGGGCGGCTGGCCAGACTGCGTGGCTCCCTGCCATCCTCTTCGGCCTGCAACCCGAGCACAAAACCGATGGTCTGCAGCAGGTGAGAGGGCCGTATCGGTTTGCGGATGATGGTGGCGTCGCCGAGGTCGTCGAGCTCTCGCGACTCGAGCGGCGCCAGCAGCACGACCGGAGGAGCATCGGGGTCGCGCAGCCGCAGCGCACTGACCAGGTTGGTGCCCGCCATGCCCTGCAAGCGCAGATCGGCGATCACCAGATCCCAGGTGCCGGGGCGGTAGTCCGCCAGTGCCCGCTCGGCCGTGGAGAACAGATCCGCCTCGATGCCCACCGTGCGCAGCGTGCCGTTGAGGATGTCACCGGCGGTCGGATTCTCCTGCACCACCAGAGCGCGCCGTCCGCGGAGATCCTGCGGCTCTGCGGGCGCCCGTGCCGGCGCGCGCTCGGCCACGATGTGAAAGCTGAACACCGATCCCTCGCCTGGCTCGCTGACCACCGACATCTCACCGCCCATCAGCTCCACCAGGCGCTTGGAGATCGACAGGCCCAACCCGGTGCCGCCGAAGCGGCGGGTGGTGGAGGCATCGGCCTGAACGAACGGCTGAAAGAGGCGTTCCACCGAGACGAGATCGATGCCGATGCCGGTATCGATCACCTGGCAGTGGAGTTCCGAGCAGGCGCCCTCCCCGGCCACCACGTCCACGGCGAGCACCACCTCACCCTGGGCGGTGAACTTGACCGCGTTCGCCAGCAGGTTCACCAGCACCTGGCGCAACCGCTGGGCATCGCCGACGAAAAAGCGGTGCTGGCCCGGCAGCATCCGCAGCAGCAACTCCAGGCCTTTGGTGGAAGCCTCCGTGCTGACCACGTGCAAGGCGTCGATGGCCACCTCTTCGAGATCGAAGCGCTGCATCTCGAGCTGCACCTGGTGCGCCTCGATCTTCGAGAAGTCGAGAATCTCGTTGATGATCTTCAGCAGCGACTCGCCACTGCTGCGGACGATATCCACATAACGCTGCTGCTCGGCGTCGAGGGGCGTCTTCAGCAGCAGCGAGGTCATGCCGATCACGCCGTTCATGGGAGTACGGATCTCATGGCTCATGTTGGCGAGGAATTGGCTGCGCGCCTGGACAGCCGCCTCGGCAGCCTCCTTGGCCGCTTCCAGCGCCGCTTCCCGCGACCGGTGGTCGGACATGTCGGTGATGCGCGCCATCATCAGACCGCGGCCGGGCACCGTCAGCCGCCGCAGCGCCAGGTTGCCCCAGAAGCGCTTGCCGGTGGCTGTCTCGAGCTCGATGGTGTCGCCCCAGGTCGGATCCTGCAACGCCTTGGCCAGCAACGCCTCGATGTCGTCGCCGCTCTGCCGGGCGCGCACGGCAGCGTAGGTGAGGCGGCCGATGACGTCCGGGTCGCGGGTCTCGAACAGTTGCTGCGCGCGGCGATTGACGCGCACCGTGCGCGAGTTGGTGATGTCGCCATAGAGCAGAGCATCCGACGACTGATCGAAGATGGCGGCCATGATGCTTTCGGTGTCGCGGCGGCGCTCGCGTGCGACGATCTGCATGCACAGCAGCACTCCGATGAAAATGCTGTAGAGGGCGACGTTGACGCCCAGGGCCAGCGGCGAGATCACAGGATCCACCACCAGCAGGGCCGTCGCCACGTGCAGCACGGCCGCGGTAGACATGAACGCCACCACCAGCACGACCCGGTGCAGCACCATGCCGCAGATCAGCACGCCCACGAAGCTGGCGATCAGGCTCTCTGCATCCGCCCCGCCGACGTAAAGGATGGAGCAGAGATAGACGACCACCGTGGTATTCGCCAGGTACGCGGCCCAGCCCACGTGCCGCCGCAGTTGCGCAGACAGGTAGGACAATCCGAGCAGACTCAGCAGCGCGCCCACCGCGAAGTAGCGTGTGACGGTGACTTCGATGGCGCCGGTCGGATTCACCCAACCCGCCACCAGCAGCGCAATGCTGCCGAGCAGCGCCAGCAGACGGTAGTTGGTCAGTGGTTGCGCATCGGTCAATGACAGACGAAACGGCATGATGGAGAAATTCCAGGGGCCCCTCGGGCGGCGAGTTTACGCCATCACCCGCACACATGCCTTCTCCACAGGGCGGCTCCGTGGCAGAGTACGCCCATGAAATCTCTCTTTTCGGTTCGGCCCGCTGCGACGGGCATACGCTTAGGGCAACTGTCGGTGGCGCTCGGCGTGGCGCTGGCAGCACCCATCTCGGCTGCCGACGACGGCCAGTACGGCAATCCTCAATTCGCCCAATGCGTGGCCGAGTTGCAGGTCACGGCTCGCGCCGAAGGAATAGCCGACACCGTGGTCGACCAGGTGCTCGGCAGGGTCCAGCACGTCGACCGGGTGATCCAACTCGACCGGCAGCAGCCCGAGTTCACCCAGACGTTCACCAATTACTACACGCGCCGCGTGACGCCCGAGCGGGTGGCCAAGGGCCGCAGATTGCTGGTCGAGCACGCCGGCGTGCTGCAACGGGTCACGTCGGAATGGGGCATCCCGCCTCACTACCTGGTGGCCTTCTGGGGCCTCGAAACCAATTTCGGCTCGTTCTTCGGCAACATCCCGGTACCGGATTCGCTGGCGACCCTGGCATGCGACCCGCGCCGCAGCCGTTTCTTCACGCGGGAGTTGCTGGCCGCCCTGCGGATCGTGGAGGCGGGCGACATCCAGCCCGAGCGCATGGTCGGCTCGTGGGCCGGCGCCATGGGCCACGTGCAGTTCATGCCTTCGAACTTCTTGCGCTTCGCTGTGGACGCCGACGGCGACGGCAAGCGCGATCTGTGGGGCAGCGTTCCCGATGCCATGGCATCCGCCGGCAATTTTCTGCGCCACTCCGGTTGGCAGCCGGGGCTGCGCTGGGGCCGGGAGGTGAGCCTTCCGAAAGACTTCGACTACACCCTGGCGGGGCGCGATCAACGCCGCTCCCTGAGCGAATGGATCGCCCTCGGCATCCGGGATGCCTATGACCGGCCCCTGCCCCACCTGGAGGTATCGGCCGCGTTGCTGGTGCCTTCCGGGCACGCGGGGCCTGCGTTCCTGACGTATGACAACTTCGACGTCATCATGCGTTGGAATCCCTCGGAGTTCTACGCGCTGACGGTGGGCCGACTGGCGGACGAAATCGCCGGCGCCAGTCCGCTGCGGCGACCGCCTCCAGAGGATGCCCTGCGGCTGTCACGGGACGAAGTTCGGCAGTTGCAGGTCGACCTCGCCGCTCTGGGATTCGATACCGGCGAACCGGACGGGGTGTTCGGACCTGCCACGCGGCGGGCGTTGAGCCAGTTTCAGCGCAGCCAGGATCTGATCGCCGACGGTTATCTGGACGCGACGGCCCTGGAGGCCGTACGCGCGGCGGAAAAGCTCTAACCGACGCCGACCCGCACCAACCGCGGCTCGCTCACTCCGAAGTGTGTTCCGCTGGCGGCTTGGGTCGGGTAGCGCGACTGGCGACCAGGCCGACAACGAATGCCGATACCGCCAGATCAAGGGCGGAGGGCCGGTGTCTGCGCATGAAGTCGCGAGCCGCCCCGCCAGCTGCCGCACTCGCAGCCGCCCCCAACTCCACCGCGGCCTGGATGTCTTCGCTGCGGCTGGAGGAGGCCGCCTCGGCGCGCGCCTGCGCGGCACGCCGCGAAGACCGCGAGGCCCGCCGGCCGCCGCCCAGCTTCGCCAGGGCCAGCAGCAGCAGACAGAACACCACCGCGCCGAGCCCGACCAGGGCGCCTGCCTGCCAGCGTGGCAGCTCCTCCGCCATGGATTCATAAGCGCCCAGCATCACGAACACCAGGCTGACCATCAGCACCACAGCAGCCACAAGCAGCAGCACCGCCGCCCGGACCGCCGCTCGCACCTGCCGCTTCACCCGGTCCACCTCGGAGGCGGCACTGTCGCGGACGACGCTCAGGAGGGACAAAGGACGACGCTCAGCTGCGGCGGTCGAGCAACATACCCACCAGGAAGCCGATGCCGAACGATGTCAGCACGCTGGCGATCGGGCGCTCCTCGATCTCGCGGTGCGCTCGGGCCTTGAGCGCATCGGCATCATTGAGCACCGATGCCCCGGTGCTCTTGGCACGGGCCATGGCCGCGCGGCCCTTCTCGGCCCCGAGATCCTTGAAAGCCTCGGTGAGCGACATGATGTCGCCCCTGAGCTGCTCCATATCCTTTCTCAGCTTGGCCAGTTCTTCATCCACAGCTGCCATCGTTTGCTCCTAAGTTCGGCTGGTGGAATTTATGTCAAGGTTGCTGATGCAAAGCTCGCGCCAGGTGCGGCAGCATCCGTGGGAACGCCCGCTGCGCGAAGCGCAGCACTCGCAGACGCGCCAGCCCGGCAAAAATGGTTGCAAACTTTACATACTCGCCGGCCGTAGCCGCCTAAAATGCCGCCTTTTCGCCACCAACACACGAGGAGATCATGGTTCCATCCGCAGTCAACCCGGGCCAGCTTCCAGACCTGACACCGTGCTATTGGGGCAGCGTCAACCAGTGGGAATGCGACGAGAACGACCACCTCAACGTGCGGTTCTACGCCCACAAGATCAACCAGGCCATTCAGATCCTCGCCGCCAGCCTCGGCGCCGCCTCGCCGGCCGCGGTGTTGCCGCGGGTGCGCGCCCAGCACATCCGCTTTCTGCGGGAATCACGGGTCGCCACGCCGCTGCGGGTGGACTGCGGGGTGGTGCGCCGGGATGCCCAGTTCGTGCTGCTGTTGTCGCTGATGCACCACAACGTCAGTGGTGAAGTGCTGGCGTCCTTTCTCACCACGATCGATGCGGCCGGCTGGCCCTCGGCGGGCGCCCAGCCCGCAGCCACGGAGGTACCCGATTTCGCCCAGCCACGAGGGATCGTGCCCGGCGCCCTGCCGCCGCCTCAGTCCCGCGAAGCGGCGCTGCAAGCGGGCTATCGGGTGGTGGGCCGGGGGATCATCGAGCACGAGGAGTGCGATCAGGCTGGGGTGCTGTTGCCCCACGTGTACATCGGCCGCATTTCCGACGGCATGCCCAACCTGTGGGCGTTCGTGAACGCCGACGAAGAGCGCGCCGCGCGCGAGCAGGGTAGCCTGGGAGGGGCGGCTCTGGAGCAGCGACTCGCGGTGCTGCAGCCTTTACGGGCCGGCGCCGTCTTCACCCAGCTCTCGGGGGTACGGGCCATGGGGAGCAAGACGCAGAACATGTCGCACCTGATCTACGATGAGGGTGGTGGGTGCTTCGCAGCAACTGCGGAGGCCGTGGGCGTGGCCATGGATCTCACCACCCGCAAGGCGGTGCCGATCTCCGCGGAGCGCCGCAGCCGGCTCGAGCCGCTGCTGCTGCGGACGTGAGCGATTCGCGGGTCAGGCCTTGAGCACCCGCAGCACGTCTTCGAGCTCGACGATCATCTGCTTCACCAGCAGCTTGAACTGGGTCTGATCCTGCTTGGCGTCGTCACCCTGCAGGCGCTGCCGGGCGCCACCGATGGTGAAGCCCTGGTCGTAGAGCAGCCCCCGGATCTGGCGGATGATGATGACGTCCTGGCGCTGATAATAACGGCGATTACCGCGGCGCTTGACCGGCTTGAGTTGAGGGAATTCCTGCTCCCAGTAGCGCAGCACGTGCGGCTTCACCTCGCACAGCTGGCTTACCTCACCGATGGTGAAGTAGCGCTTGCCCGGGATGGGTGGCAATTCGTCATTCTGACTGGCGTCCAGCATATGCTTCAACCCGAGCCTTGAGCTTCTGTCCCGGCCGGAACGTCACCACGCGACGCGCCGAGATGGGGATTTCCTCTCCGGTTTTAGGGTTACGGCCGGGCCGCTCCCCCTTTTGTCGCAGATCGAAGTTTCCGAACCCGGAAAGCTTGACCTGCTCGTTTCGTTCCAATGAGTTACGCACCTCATTGATG
>JBLRXD010000263.1:0-6415 GCA_047920935.1 Pseudomonadales bacterium
CAGCCCGGCGGCTTCGCCGCCGCCTTCGACGATCTCCGCAGCCGAGTTCCGGGCGCCTTCTTCCTCGACGTCCGTGACCAGCACGCTGGCGCCGCCGGCGGCGAGGCGCCGGGCGATGGCCGCACCGATGCCGCGCGCGGCGCCCGTGACGAGAGCAACGCGGCCCCTCAGATCCGGTTGTGCCACGGCGCTCGGCCTCGCGAAATTTGCATGGTTTGTCGCTCCGTTTTCATGGCTATTCGATCGTGAAACCCTCGTAACCCGCGGCCACTACGGCGTCACACCGTTCCCGGTAGCGGGGGGCACCGCCGGCGTAGGCCATGAACGTGCGCTTTTTGTCGGGCAGGTTGCTGTTGACGCCCATGAACCAAGAGTCTGCGGTGGGAATCAGCGTCAGGTTCGCCATCTCGTAGACGTGCTGGGTCCACGCGTCCTCGGCGGCCTCGGTCGCTTCCATGCATCGGCTGCCGTGCTCGCGCAAGTACACCAAGGCATCGGTCACCCACTCGACATTCTGCTCGATGCAGCGAGGAATGTTGCAGAAGGTGGCGGCGTTGTGGGGCCCCACCAGAGTGAACAGGTTGGGAAATCCGGCACTCTGGATGCCGAGATAGGTCCGCGGGCCGTCGCGCCACTTCTCGCGCAGGCGCCGGCCGTCGCGGCCGCGGATGTCGATGCGATCGAACGCGCCGGTGATGGCGTCGAAACCGGTGGCGTAGACGATCAGGTCCAGCGGATGAAACTCAGCGCTGGTGCGGATGCCGTCGGGCTCGACATGCTGTATGGGTGTTTCCCTGAGGTCGACGAGGGTGACGTTGTCCTGGTTGTAGACCTCGTAGTAGCCGGTTTCCAGCGGCACGCGTCGCGTGCCGAAGCCATGGTCTCGCGGCGTGAGCTTCTCCGCCACCGCCGGATCGAGGACGCGTTCCCGGATCTTGCTGCGCATGAACTCGCTGATGGTGTCGTTGGCGCGCCGGTCGATGATGATGTCGTAGAAGTTACCCATCCAGATGCCGAAGCCGGGCTGATCGTAGAGCTTTTCGTAGAAAGCCTCGCGCTCTTCGGCCGAGACTTCCAGCGCCGAGCGGGGATCCGAGCGGTGAATGAAGCAGCCGTTGGATTCCCGGCAGCGGGCGAAGATTTCCGGGTAGCTCGCCTTGATCTGCCGCTGTTCCTCCGGGGTGATCGGCCGGTTGCCCAGCGGCGCGCAGTAGTTGGGGGTGCGCTGGAAGACGGTGAGATGACGCGCGGTCTTGGCCACTTCCTGGATGACCTGCACGCCGGTCGCCCCGGTGCCGATCACGCCGACGCGCCGGCCTTCGAAGGAGACTGGCTCGTGCGGCCAGCGCGCGGTGTGATGGGACTCGCCGCGAAAGCTCTCCATGCCCTCGAGGTTCGGCAGCGTATGAGCCGAGAGGATACCGACGGCGGTGACGAGAAAGCGGCACCGTGCCTGCAGGCCGCGATCAGTCTCGATCCGCCACTCGGCCGCGGCCTCGTCGTAGACGGCCGAGCTGACGCGTTGGCCGAACTCGATGTCCCGGTAGAGATCGAATCGGCGGGCCACGTACTCGGCATACCGCAGCGTCTCGGGCTGCGGTGAGAAGTGCTCATGCCACTCCCATTCCTCGAGCAACTCCTCGGAGAACGAATAGCCGTAGGTGTAGGACTCCGAATCGAAGCGGGCGCCCGGATAGCGGTTCCAGTACCAGGTGCCGCCGACGCCGTCGCCGGCCTCGAACACCCTGACCGAGAATCCGCGGTCGCGCAGGCGCTTGAGTTGGTAAAGGCCGGCGAGCCCGGCGCCGATGACGATGACGTCGTGGAGGACCGGCCGGCCGGATTCCCCCCCCAGAGCCTTGGTCGTGGTGGCGTCTCCCTCGCTCATTGATATCCCCTCAGCACTCGACCGCTTTGCAACGCAGGTATAACATAAACATGTTTACTAAACTACCGGGTGGCCATCGCGGGCCCACTGGGGGAGCCGGGCAGGGCCCCGGAAAAGACGTCAGAAACAAGGGGAATTCATGCAGACAACATTGGCGCAGAAACTGGGTATCGACTTTCCGGTGTTCGCGTTCACCCACTGCCGGGACGTAGTGGCGGCGGTTTCCAACAGCGGTGGTTTCGGCGTGCTCGGCGCCGTGGGTTTTCACCCCGATCAGCTGAAGGTCGAGCTCGACTGGATCGACGAACACGTGGGAGACAAGCCATATGGGGTCGACGTCATCATCCCCAACCGGTACCAGGGACAGGAGGAGAAGGACCCGGAGAAGCTTAAGGCCCTGATCAGCGCGGCGATTCCGCGCGGCCACCGGGAGTTCGCCGACGAGCTGCTGGACGCCCACGGCGTGCCGCGCCTGCCCAAAGGCCAGCGGACCGACGACCGGCTCAGCATGACCGAAGCGACCTCGGCGCCGCTGGTCGACATTGCGCTCGAGCACCCGAACGTCAGGCTGATCGCCAATGCGCTGGGCACGCCGCCGCCCGAGATCATCCGTCAGATCCAGGACTCCGGCCGGATGATCGGCGCGCTCTGCGGCGCGCCCAAGCACGCGCGCCGGCACGTGGAAGCTGGCCTCGACTTCATCGTCGCGCAGGGCGGCGAGGGCGGCGGTCACACCGGCGAGATCGGCAGCGTGGTGCTGTGGCCGGAAGTCGTCGATATCGCGGGTGACGTTCCCGTCATCGCCGCCGGCGGCATCGGCTCCGGCCGGCAGATGTATGCCGCGCTCTCCCTCGGCGCTCAGGGCGTGTGGTGCGGCTCGATCTGGCTGACGGTGGCGGAGGCGGCGAGCGGCGACGTGGAGCGGGAGCTGCTGCTCGCGGCCGGCAGCTCCGACACGGTGCGCTCGAAGAGCGTCACCGGCAAGCACGTGCGTATGCTGCGCAACGCCTGGACGGAGGCCTGGGATTCCGGCAACAATCCGCAGTCTCTCGACGCGCCGATGCAGATGATGGCGGTCGGCAATGCGATGGCGCGAATGCGCAAGTATCCCGAGAAGGCCAAGGACCTGCTGTTCGTGCCGGTGGGTCAGATCGTGGGGCGGATGAACCAGACGATCGGCGCCCGGGAGCAGCTCATGGAGATCGTCGAGGAATACCTGGCGGTGCACGAGCGGATGTGCGCTCTCATGCCGGACGCTGGATGACGTGCCGCGGATGGGGTTGGGCTGGTTTGGAGGAAACGGAGATGACTGAGCACATTGAGCAACTGGGATTCGATCCGGACGCGCTGCGCGAGAAGTACCGCAGGGAGCGCGAGAAGCGGCTGCGGGCAGACGGCAACGCCCAGTGCGTGGAGGTGACGGGCAAGTTCGCGCACTTCCTGAATGATCCCTATACGGCGCCGATTCAGCGGGAGCCGTTGACGGATACGGTGGAGGTGGTGGTTATCGGCGGCGGCTTCGGCGGCTTGCTGGCCGGCGCGCGGCTGCGGGAGGCGGGTGTGGAGGACATCCGCATCATCGAGAAAGGCGGCGACTTCGGAGGAACGTGGTACTGGAACCGCTACCCCGGCGCGCAGTGTGACATCGAGTCGTACATCTATCTGCCGCTGCTGGAGGAACTCGGCTACATTCCGAAGGAGAAGTACAGCCACGCGCCGGAGATCCTGGCCCACAGCCAAGCAATCGGCCGCCACTACCGGCTCTACGACAACGCCCGCTTCCAGGCCGAGGTGACCGGCATGCGCTGGGACGAGGTCGAAGCGTGCTGGATCATCGAGACCAACCGCGGCGACCGCATGCGCGCCCGCTTCGTCTGCATGTCGAACGGCCCGCTGAACCGTCCCAAGCTGCCGGGCATTCCCGGCATCGAGTCATTCACCGGCCACACCTTTCATACCAGCCGCTGGGACTACGATTACACGGGCGGCGACGCCAACGGCAACCTGACGGGGCTGCGTGGCAAGCGGGTCGGCATCATCGGCACGGGTGCGACGGCCGTGCAGTGTGTGCCGCACCTCGCGGAAACCGCCGATCATCTCTATGTGTTTCAACGCACGCCCTCGTCGGTGGACGTGCGCGGTAACCGCCCCACCGACCGCGAGTGGGCGGAGTCCCTGGAGCCAGGCTGGCATCGGCGGCGCATGCAGAACTTCAACGTTCTCGTCACCGGCGGCCAGCAGGAGGAGGATCTCGTCAACGACGGCTGGACCGACATCATCCGCAATCTCGGCGTCTCGGCATCCGCCCGGGCGGGCACGGACGGGGTGGATCCTCACGAGATGGGCAGGCGGGTAGAGCTGGCCGACTTCGCCAAGATGGAGCAGATCCGCGCGCGTGTGGACGAGATCGTACGGGATCCGGCGACGGCGGAGGCGTTGAAGCCCTGGTACCGGCAGTTCTGCAAGCGGCCCTGCTTCCACGACGAATACCTGGCCACGTTCAATCGCGACAACGTCACCCTGGTGGACACGGACGGTCAGGGGGTCGAACGGATGACGGAGCACGGTATCGTCGCCGGCGGTCGGGAGTACGAGCTGGACTGTCTGATCTTCGCCACCGGCTTCGAGGTGGGCACGGCGTACACGCGCCGGGCCGGCTACGAGCTCGTGGGCCGCAATGGCGTCACACTGAGCGAAAAGTGGGCCGACGGGATGCGGACCTTTCACGGCTATCAGACCCACGGCTTTCCGAATTGCTTCTTCATGGGCGTGACTCAGGGCGGGTTCACGGCCAACTTCCCGCACATGCTGAACGAGCAGAGCCTGCACATCGCCTATATCATCGAGCACGCGCGCCGCAACGGCGTTCAGCGCATCGAGCCGACGCAGGCGGCGGAGGACGAGTGGGTAAACACGATCGAGCGGATGGCGGTGTTCAACCAGCGGTTCCTGCAGGAGTGCACGCCCGGTTACTACAACAACGAAGGGCACCCCGAAGGCGGCAACTCCCTGCTCGGCAGCCAGTACGGCGGCGGGCCGGAGGCGTTCTTCCAGATTTTGCGGGACTGGCGCGACGAAGGCACGCTTCGAGGGTTGGAGTTCTCGTGACTCCCCGTCGCTCCGGCCACGCGCATGATGAACAGCTCGCGATGCCGGGGCGACAGGCTCGAGCGCGTCATCAGGTGGCCGGCCAGGGCGTTCCAGCTTTCGAGCAGCGGCATATTGCTCATGACATCACCAGGGACGCCCGCCGCGTTCGCCCCGCATCCTGGTCGGCGAATGCCTGCTCGATGCGCTCCAGAGGGTAGTCCACCACCACCTCGTCGAGGGGCAGGGAGCCGGCGTGGCGGCTGAGGAAGTCGATGGCGCGCTGGAGGCTCACGGCGTCGTATGATGCCACCGCCTCGATACGTTGGTTCTGCATCACCAGGCGCCCCGGGTCGCACTCGAACGACGTGCCGGGATAGAACGTGCCCATCTCCAGATAGCGGCCGCCCAGCCCCAGCATGCGCAGTCCTTCGTTGATCACCCCGGCGAATCCGACCACCTCCACGACCACGTCAGCGCCCCAGCCGCCGGTGAGATCCTTAACGGCCTCGACGCGCTGCCTGGGCTCCGACACCTTGCGGAAGTCGATGACGTGATCCGCGCCCATACGCTCTGCCATCGACAGACGCTCGTCAATGCCGTCGATGGCGATCACCTGCGCAGCCCCGCGCTCCTTTGCGATGGCGCAGGCGTAGAGGCCGAGGCCGCCGCAGCCCTGGATCACGACCTGATCGCCAAGCGCCACATCGACCCGTTCGAGCCCCATCACCACCTGGGCGAGCGCGCAATTGGCGCTCACCACCATGGTATCGGTGACGTTGTCCGGAACCTTGAAGAACGCCTGGTTCGGATGCAGGTAGAGATAGTCGGCGAAGGCGCCGCGAACGTACGGCCACTCGTCGAGCGGACCGCGTTGGATGGCGAAGCTGTACCGACAGGCTTCGGTCGAGCCCCGGATGCAGCTCCGGCACCGGCCACAGGGCCGGAAGTACTGATAGGCGATCCGATCGCCCTCCCGGACGGGAGCGCCGTTCCAGTCCTGGTCGACGCCCTCGCCCAGCGCGTGCACGATGCCGGTGGCTTCGTGGCCGAGAATCCGCCCCTGAGGCGTGGCGATCTCCTTGAACCGGCCGTCGCCCCGCCAGATGTGAAGCTCGGATCCGCAGATATTGGCGCGGGTGATGCGCAGAGTCAGCCCGCCCCGTCGTGGCTCCGGGATGGGCAACTCGCGAATTTCGAACGGCTTGCCAGGCTCGAAGAACAAGGCGGCACGATTGGCTTGTGACATGTCTCCCCCTGAGGCCTGTTGCCAGACAGTAAATGCGCGTACATCATGTCGTGCAGGCGAGCGGTTATCAATAGCAGCGGGGAGGGGTTACCTTCAACACGGTCTGCCCCGGCTCCCACGGCCGGAGGACTTCCGCGAGGTGGTCAGCTTCTTCCTGTAACCGGGCTCGGGCTTCGTCACCGGGTAGACCA
>JBLRXD010000264.1:0-6397 GCA_047920935.1 Pseudomonadales bacterium
CGCTGCAGCCGTGTTCCAGCCGAACCCGTTGTCGGGCATCGCCAGCCCGCCCAGTTTGGCGACGACGTTGCCGCAGGCGGCGATCTCGCGGATGTCCTGTCGCCATTGCTCGAAGATTTCCTCGCGCCGGCCGGCGTAGCGGCCGACGCCGAGCGGCGTGCCGAAGTGATCGAGAATCATCAAGGTGTCGGGTACCGCTCGCGCCAGTGCCGCGAAATCCTGGTTCTGATGGTGGTAATGCCAGGTGTCGTAGGTGAAGCCGAGCTTGCCCAGCCGCTGCATCCCCTGGCGAAAGTCGGCGCGCTGGTAGAGACCCTCCGGCGCGCGCCCGGGTATGCTCAGCGCTTGCGGGTCGGGATCGCAGGCGCCGGCGTGACGGATGCCGCGAAACAGGCCGCCGGCGGCTTGCACATGGGCGCCCAGCACTTCCTCGACGGCGTCGCCCAAGGTGAGATCGGCTCGGGCCACGATGGCGGCGATGACCGCGCGCTCACCGCGGGCGCCTTCGCTGACCTTGGCGAGTTCCCGAACGAATTCGGTTTCGCCCACGCAGCGCAGATGCTCGGGCCCGTCTTCCCGGTAGCATGCGCCGCACTCCACGAACACGGTCTTGTCGATGCGGTGGCCGGATCCGGTGTCTTCCCACAGGTCGTCGAGCAGGTACTCGTTGCCGGGCCGCCGCCACAGGTGATGGTGAGGATCGACGATGGGCCGATCGGGATCGATGATCGGCTCCTGGGTAAGGTCGAGCCACTCGCGGCTACCGGGCGCTGGCGTGTTCATCTCGGGCATCCTCGACGGAATTTTTTACCAGGGTATCAATCCCGCCAGCTTCCTGCCCAGCGGGGTGAGCACGGCGGGTTCGCCGGGCTCAGGAATCTGCTGCTCGGCGATCTGTTGGCGTACGGCCCACTCCGGCGGACGCTTTTCCCGGTACAAGGCGGCCAACTCCTGCCGGGCCTGCGCATCGCCCTCCGGTTCCATCCAGACGTACTGTACCCAGCGTGGCGTGGTGCCGACGTTCTCGGCGCTGGAATGAGGCATGCGCCGATTCCACAACACCAGGCTGCCGGCGGGGGCGCCGATGCGTTCCACTTCGAACTCGTTTACGTTGGGCCGCCGCAGTGCTTGCGGGTCGGTCTGCCTGGCGAGCCAATCGTCGAGCTGCCGGTAGAGCTGCGGTACGCAGCAGAAACCGCCCTGCTCGGCGGAGGTGTCGCTCAGGTACACCAGCCCCTGAATGGACAGGCCATCACGGCGCGGGTCGCCGTCCCAGTGGATGGGGTCGACGCGGTAGGTACCGGAGAATCCGCGGCTGGGCGGCTTGAACGAAGCCCGATCGATGCTCACCCAGAGCTTTTCGGTGCCGTAAAGTGCGGCGAAAGCTGCATGGATCCCGGGATGCTGGCGTAAGTCCCAGAAGGCCTGGGGGTGGTGCAGGGGCACGATACCGTGGCCCTGTACGTCTCTGCGGTACCAGGTGCTCGGGTCGTCGGCGCGAACCCCCAGATACTCGGCAATGGTATCGCGAACGGCGGCGCAGAGGGTCTCTGGCACAACGCTCTCCACCACCAGGTAGCCCTGCTCGTGGAAGAGATGTTTGTCAGCGTCGGTGATCATCGCTTTAATCGTCCGATGAACGAAGTACTGGTGAGCATAGACCTAGGCACCACCCGACTGAAAGTGGCAGCGTTCGCCCCCGATGGCGCGCTGCTCGAGCTGCGCGCCCGGCGGCACCGCGATCATGGCGAAGGCGGTTCCAGGTGGCAGAACCCGGACGAATGGTGGCAGGACACGGCGGCGCTGGTGAGCGAGGTCCGCGCGGCCGTCCAGGCTCGGCTGGGAAGCTGCAGGGTGCTCGGGCTGTCACTGTCCGGCCGCGGCGGGGCGGCGATCTTCGCCGACGCCCAGGGCGACGTGCTGCTGCCACCCTGGCAGGACGATCGGCATGGCCCGCAGCGGATGGCGTTGCGCACCGCGTTTCCCGAGCTGGCGCCCTACACCTCGGCGCTTCTGGCCAAGTGCCTGTGGTTGCGGGACGAGGCGCCGACGTTGTTTGCGCGGGCTCGTTACGCGCTTTACGCTAAGGATTTTCTGCTGCTTCGTCTCACTGGCGCGCACCTGACCGACTGGTCGTCGGGCCCCGACGGCCCTGCCTGGCCGGCGGCGGCGCTGGCCGAGCTGCAACTGCCCGCGACGCTGCTGCCGCGTCCCGCGCTGCCCTGGCAGTTGGCCGGCGGGCTGACGCCGGCCGCCGCCAGGCTGCTGCAGCTGCCGGCCGAGACACCGGTGGCGGTGGGTGCCCACGACGGCATCTGCGCCAACGTCGGCGCCGGCGCGTGTCGTCCCGGGGATTACGTCATCACTCTCGGCACCAACGCGGTGGTGCGCGCGGTCACGCAACGACCATCAGAGGATGCCTATCGCTTCTACTGTCTGCCGGAAGATCGTCAGGTGGTGGGTGGCAACGCCTGGCTCGGCGGCCGCGCGGCCGATTGGCTGCTCGATCTGCTCGGCGCGGATCGTGACCATCGGGATGAGGCGTTCGCTTCCCTGGAGGCAGCCGCGGCAGGCGTGCCGGTGGGCGCTTCGGGGGTGCGCTTTCTGCCGTATCTGGGCGGCCAGGTGGCGCCGGAGCGGCACCCGGAGGCCCGTGGCGTGCTGGCCGGGTTGCGGGTGGATCACGGCTCTGCAGCCACCTACCGGGCGGTGCTGGAAGGGGTGACGTTCGCTGTTGCCGAGGTCTTCGACCAGGTGCACGGTTGGGCTGGCGAGCCGCGGATGATCCGCCTCACCGGCGGCGGCGCCCGCAGCGCGTTATGGACCAGCATGCTCGCCGCCGTGCTCGGGCGGCCGCTCGAACTCACCGACGGCGCTGCCGAAAGCCGCGGCGCCGCGGTGTTTCTGGCCCAGGCGCTGGGTCTGCACGACAGCTACGATGCCGCCGCCGACGCCATGGTGGCGGTTTCCGATCAGGTGGTGGTCGATGCCGGGCAGAGCGCGGCCTACGTCGACGTGCAGGCGGATTGGACGCGGCTGCGAAACCTCCTCAGAGCCTACTCGTAGGAGCGACCAAGCGGCCTGCGGCCGCCGCGGTCGCTTCAGGAAAAGCGGAGTTTTCTGCCAACAACAACCGCACCCTCCGGTGGGAGCTATCGCCTGATGGCGCACCACGCCGCTACGAAGTGCGCCGTCTCCTGGCGATCAGCACGCCGGCCAAAGCCAGGATCGCCGCGGCAAGCACAATGAGCAGGATGACCATGAGTGTGGCCCCGAGTATGGCCGCGAGAGTGTCCCAGAAGCCAAACGCCGCGATCAGAATTATGAGTAGGAGGAACAGCAGTATCCCCATGGATCGGTCTCCCTGGAGTTCAGAGGCTGGTCATCAGCCTTGAGGAGATCACTTAATAGCAAACTCCCTGCCAGCATCCCTGTACGTGCAAAGCCCGGCCCACTGCTCGGAGCCTCAGACGAGTCAAGGGTTTTCGCATGTCGCGGGTTCTCCTGCAGTGACGATGCACTACTTGGCGGTGCGCGCGCTTGTATCCGACAATCGCTCGTGACCAAGTATCTGTCGCCGCGCCAACCAGACAACAAGAGGCGGCAGGAGAATCCATTGCAACATCGGCGCAAGGCCCGTTCCCAGCAGCGGCAACCTGGGCATCAATTCGCTGTACTGCCAGCGGCCCTGTATCTCTGTGGCATGCCACTCAAGCCCAATGGTAATGAGCACGCCCACCACGACGAAACCAACCATTGCGGACGTACCAGGCTGCCGGATCCAGGCTCGGTTCCACAACACCAGAGCCACCAACCAGTACGCGACCAATGCAATCAGCATATCCCCCAGCGTCGCCCTGGTACAGAACACGACCGCTTCCCAGTGCGCCATCTCCGGCATGTTCTCGAAGAACGGCACCTGCAGAAATTCCCACGGATAATTCAACAGGAACGCAAACAGCGTTACGTTGAACTCCGGCGACACCAGCATGCGGCTGAGCAAATCACCTGACAGAGCCTTCATCAGTCGGCCATCGATGAAACCGGTATTTGACCATGACCTCGATTCCCAGCACGAGGAACATCAGCAAGAGCAGAGTCACCGCGCCGTAAGATTAAAGCACTGCTGGGGCTGCGGACTGAGCGGCAGCGCTTCAGGGCAGCTGGACGATCCGTACCCCTACGTGATCCTGGACGCCGGCTGTTTCAGCCCGCGATGCACACCGGGCTGGGTACCAGCAGGCTGTCACCGGCGGTGCCGAAGGTGCCGTCGGGCATCAGTTGGCGGGTGGTGAGGCTGTCACTGGCCTGATTGGCGACGATGATCCAACCGGCGGGGTCGATGAGAAAATGGCGTGGAGACCGACCGCCGGTGGGGCAGAATGCCGGCTCGCCGAGCCGGCCGGTGGCTGCATCCAGCGGCCAGCTCACCAGCGAGTCGTGTCCGCGGTTGCTGACCAGCAGACGATCCTCGGCGGCGTTGAGGGCAATCTCCGCGGTGAAACTGTTGCTGCTGCCGGGGGCAGCGCCGGCTGGCAGGGTGGTCACGGTCTGCACGCTGTGCCCGTGCTCGAGCACGTCCACGGTGTTGGCCAATTCGTTGACCACGTAGATGCGCCCGCTCGCGGCGATGGCCAGGTGTCGTGGGCCGCTGCCGGCCGCGACGCGCAGTGGTGCGAGGCTGTGATTGCCGTGCTGGCGCAGGCGATGCACGCAATCGCCCCCCAGATCCGCCACCAGCAACTCGCCACCGTGATAGTAAACCCCGTGGGGATGCGCGCTGGCCTGACGCCGGTGCGGCCCGGTGCCGGCGAAACGCACCACCGTGCGCGTGCGCGTCAGCACGCCGTGGGCGAGGGCAAGGCGGGCGACGGTGCCGCCGCTGTAGTTGGCGACGGCGACTTCCCCATCGCCGACCGCCAGGTGGCAGGGATCGGCGCCGTGGCTCGGCAGCATGGCGCTGAGCTCCAGGCCGGCGCTGGTAATTCGATAGCTGGAAACCGCGCCTTGCTCCTGGCCGCGGAAATCGGTCACCTCGTTGGCCGCCAGCAGGGTCGAGCCGTGGGCAACGAGGAACGAGGGATTGTCGGCGCGGGCCGCCAGGGTAAGGCCGGAAAACGTGCCGCTGGCGGCATCCCAGTCGCAGCAGTAAATGCCGCGGGATTCGGTGTTGCGAGTGTACGTGCCGATGTATAAACGTTTCACGAGTTTCGTTGACCGCCAGCAGGGGTTTCCCGATCATCTAAGCATCCGCCCCGCCTGGGGGCAATGATGGGAGGCGCCAGTGGCTCGAATCTGCATTCAAGGGGGGCAGGTCGTCGACCCCGAGTCGGGGGCGCTTGCGCGGCGCGCGGTTTACGTCGAAGACGGCCGTATCGTCGAGGGCCTGAGCGGCCCGGCGGATCAGACGGTGGACGCTACCGGTGACTACGTCGCGCCGGGCTTCGTCGATCTGCACACCCACGTGTTCAGCCACAACCTGTTCGGCCACTCGCGCCTGGAGGCCGATCGCATCGGCATCCAGCAGGGTGTGGCCTGCGTCGTCGACGCCGGCTCCTCCGGCGCCCGTACCATCGACGCCTTCGAGGAGTTCGTGCTGCGCACCCAGCGCACCCGGGTGTTCGCATTCATCAACATCGGCTCGCCGGGTCTGCCGAACCTGGGCGGCGGGCACGCTTCGCGACCCGATCTGTGCGATCTCGACGGCACCGTGCGGGCGTTCGAGCGCCACCCGGAATGGCTGGTGGGGGTGAAGGTGCTGGCTTCCCAGAGCCACACCGGCAGCTTCGGGCTGGAGGCCGTGAAGCTGGCGCGCAAGGCGGCGGAACTGGTGAACAAGCCCGTGATGCTGCACATCGGCAACGCGCCGCCGGTGATCGACGATGTGCTCGATCTGCTGCGTCCCGGCGATATCGTCACCCATGCCTACCACGGCAAGATCGGTGGCGTGCTCGGGTACCGCGACCAGGTGATCCGCCCGTTCCGCGAAGCGGTGGAGCGCGGGGTGGTGGTCGATCTCGGGCACGGCCGGTCGTCGTTCAGCTTCCGCGTCTGTGAGGCCGCCATGGAGCAGGGCCTGCCGTTGCACTGCATCAGCACCGACCTGCATCGCGGCAACCTCGAGCGCTATGCCGTCAGTCTGGCGCGCACCATGAGCAAGGTACGGATGCTCGGCTGGTCGCTGCCCGAGGTGGTGCGCGCGGTGACCCTGGCGCCAGCCCAGGCCATCGGCATCGATCGCTACGGCTTCGGCACCCTGCAGGTGGGCGCTCCGGCCCATGTCAGCATCTTCCGCGAGGAGCAGACCCCGTGGCAGTTGGAGGATGCGGAGGGCGAGGTGCGGGAGATGGCGTCGCGGCTTACCACCGTGGGCGTGTTGCTGGGCGACCACTACCAC
>JBLRXD010000265.1:0-6370 GCA_047920935.1 Pseudomonadales bacterium
GCTTCACGGCAGCATCGGCGAGATCCCGGATGATGGATTCCACGTCGCGGCCGACGTTCCCCACCTCGGTGAATTTGGTGGCCTCGACTTTGATGAACGGAGCCCCCGCAAGGCGGGCCAGCCGCCGGGCGATCTCGGTTTTGCCGACCCCGGTCGGGCCGATCATGAGGATGTTTTTGGGCGAGACTTCCTCACCCAGCGCTGGCGGCAGCTGCATGCGGCGCCAGCGATTGCGCAGGGCGATGGCCACGGCGCGCTTGGCGTCCTGTTGGCCGATGATGTGTTTGTCCAACTCGTGGACGATCTCCCGGGGCGTCATCAGCGTCATGAAGATTCCAGAACCTCGATAGTTCGATTGTGGTTGGTGTAGATGCAGATGTCGGCGGCGATGGCCAGCGCGGTATCGACGATGCTGCGCGCGTCGAGTTCGGTGTTTTCGACCAGCGCGCGCGCCGCCGCCTGGGCGAAGGGGCCGCCGGAGCCGATGGCGATCACCCCGGATTCGGGCTCAATAACGTCGCCATTACCGCTGATGAGCAGCGCCGTGGTGTTGTCGGCGACGATCAGCATCGCTTCGAGCCGCCGCAACGCCCGGTCGGAGCGCCAGTCTTTGGCGAGTTCCACCGCGGCGCGGGTGAGATTGCCCTGGAACTTGCTCAGCGCCGCCTCGAAGCGCTCGAACAGGGTGAACGCGTCGGCGGTGCCGCCGGCGAACCCCGCCAGCACCTGGTCGTTGTGCAACCGGCGCACTTTGCGCGCGTTGCCTTTCATGACCGTATTGCCGAGGCTCACCTGGCCGTCGCCGCCGAGGGCGACGCGCCCGCCCTGGTGAACGCAAAGTATGGTGGTGGCGTGGGGTTGCTCCATGTCGCTCCGTTCTCAGGCTGCTGTTTTGCTCGTTGTTGGCTCGAATGCTGGTTGGGCCCGAGTGCCGGTCGGCCCTGATGGCCGGATAGCCCTGATGATAGTGGGGACGGGCAGCGGCTATTGCAACGGGCTACCGCCTTGTCCAGATGGCGGCGATGTTCCTCTCTCGCAGCCGGGTCATGGCGCGCTCGGCCTGGACCCGGTTGTCGAACGGCCCCACGGTGACCCGATACCATACCCCGGTGGAAAGTGAGGTGCTGTTGGTGGCGGCTGGCAGATCCATCAGCAGCAGCGCGGCCCGCAACCGTTCGGCGTCTTCGCGGGAGCGGAACGAGGCAGCCTGCAGCAGGAATATCTCCGGCTCACCGGTCTCACTGCTGGCGCTGACGCGGGGCTCGCTGAGGTAAGGCTCTGGATCAGCGGTGACCCGGCTGTTGCGCAGCAGCTGGTCGAACTCGAAGGTGAGATTGGGGCGTGCTTCCAGCGCAGCGGCGGCAGGGACGGCGTCGCGGCCGGCCGCGGCGGAATCGCCGAGCAACTCCGGCAGATAGGCCGCGCCCAGCACTACCACCGCCCCCATCACCACTCCGGCGGAGAAACTCGGCGCATGGAACAGCGTCCGGCGCACCGGCGAGCTGGCGCGAGCGCGGGCAGGCTGGCGCCGCTGGTAGCGGTCCTGTCGAACCGCGAGCCTCAATTGGGAGGTGAATCGAGTCATCTGCGGCAATGATAGGCGAAATCGTCCCGGGATCAGAAGGTATCGTACGGATCTACGTCCACGGACCAGCGTACCCCGGGCAGTCGCGGCGGATCGCCGCTGATGGTGCGCACGATCCGGTGCAACGGGCCGCGGCTGTCGGCCAGCACCATGAGCTGATAGCGGAAGCGATTGGCCACCCTGGGAATCGGCGCCGTAGCCGGCCCGAGCACCTCCAGGTTGCCACCCACGGGCTCGGTGGCGGCCAGCAGCAGGTCGCGTAGCCGGCAGAGCATGCGCTGCGCCGCGTCGGCGTCGGCGCTTTCGCTGCGGATCAGAATCATCGGGCGAAACGGCGGCAGCCCGGCGTTGTTGCGCAGTTCCAGTTCCTGCCGGGCGAAGCCGGGATAGCCCTCGGTGATCAGCGACTGCAGCATGGCGTTGTCGGGCTGATGAGTCTGAATCCACACCTCGCCCGGGCGCTCGGCGCGGCCCGCGCGCCCGGCCACCTGGATGATGAGCTGCGCGGTTCGCTCCGGGCCGCGGAAGTCGGCGCTGAGAAACCCGGCGTCGGCGTTGAGCACGGCCACCAGGGTGACGCTGGGAAAGTGGTGGCCCTTGGCCAGCATCTGGGTGCCTACCAGGATGGCCGGCTCGCCGCGGTGGATGGCCGCAAACTGCGCCTGCAGCCGCCGCTGACTGCGGGCGGTGTCGCGATCGATGCGGTACAGGGGCACGTCGGGGAACATGGTTTCGAGCCCGGCTTCGGTGCGCTGGGTGCCAAGCCCCACCGCCAGCAGTTCGCTGCGGTTGCAGGATGGGCAAGCGTTCGGCAGGCGCGCTCGATGGCCGCAGTGATGACACAGCAGGCCGTCGGGTTTGCGGTGCAGGGTCATGCGCATCTCGCAGTGGGGGCAGATCGCCTGCCAGCCGCAGCTCGGGCACAGGTAGGTGGGCGCGTATCCACGGCGGTTGAGGAATATCAGCGCCTGGCCACCATCCTCGAGATGGGTGCCGATGATGCGCCGCAGCCGGTCGCTGATGCCGTCCTGCAGGCTGTGGCCGCGAATGTCGAGCAGATGGAACGCCGGCATCTGCGCCCCGCCGGCGCGACCATGCAGATGCAGGTGCCGATAGCGGCCGGCTGCGGCGTTCACCAGAGACTCCAGCGACGGTGTGGCGCTGCCCAGCAGCAGCGGGATGTTCAGCGTCTGGGCGCGCTTCACGGCCACGTCGCGGGCCGAGTAACGCAGGCCTTCCTGCTGCTTGAACGAGCCGTCGTGCTCCTCGTCGACGACGATCAGCCCGAGATCAGCGAACGGCGTCAGCACCGCCGAGCGGGTGCCGATGAGAATGCCCACCTCACCGGAGCGGCACCGCAACCAGACGTCGAGCCGCTGGACGTCGGTCATGTTGGAGTGCAGCGCCGCGGCGGCGCCGAAGCGGCGTTCGAACCGGGTCAGGGTCTGTGGGGTGAGGGCAATTTCCGGCACCAGCACCAGCACCTGCCGCCCGGCGCGCCGGACGACGTCGATGATGCGCAGGTAGACTTCGGTCTTGCCGCTACCGGTGACGCCCTCGAGCAGGCTCGGGCTGAACCGCCCGGTGTGCTCGCTCAACGCGTCGAAGACCTGCTGTTGCTCGCTGTTCAGCAGCAGCTGCGCCTCCTGCGGCGGCCCGGCCGGCTGCCCCGACAGCGCTACCTGCTCGCGCAGCAGCACGCCTTTCGAAGCCAGCCCGCGCACCACTGCGGTGCTGAACCCTGCCGCCTCGAGTTCCTGGGGCCGGGCGCAGCCTCCGGCGGCCTGTAGGTGCGCGACCAGCGCCTGCTGCAGCGGCGCCCGCCGCAGATCGGGGCGGGCAGCGGTGAGCCGCCAGCGCGTTTCCGTGCGCAGCTCCAGGGGCTCGCCGCGCCGCCCCTGGGCCGGCAGCATGGCTGCCAGCACTTCCCCCAACGGGTGGTGGTAGTAGTCGGCCAGCCACAGGGCCAGCTGGTAGAGTTCCTCGCCGAAGACGTTGTCGCGGTCGAGCACCGCCACCAGCGGCTTCGGATCAGGGTGAGCGTCGAGGGGATCCACGGCGACGCAGATGCCGGTGAGCGTCTGCCGGCCGAACGGCACCCGCACCCGGGCGCCCGGCACCGGCAGCGCGGCGATCCGGTCGCTGGGGGGATCAAAGCCGTAGTCGAACAGCTGCGGCAGCGGCTTCGGCACCGCCACCCTTACTACCCGGGGAGAAAAGCTCAACTTGAAGTCCTTGTGGTGGCCGGTAGTCGTCGACTTGCGATGTTACCGGCATCTGACTAAACTGCGCGCCCTTCCATTCAGCCGCTCGTGGCGCAGATATGAAACCAGATATCCATCCCCAGTACACCGAAGTGAAAGCCGTTTGCAGCTGCGGCAATGTCATCGAAACCCGCTCCACCCATTCGGGTGATCTGCATCTGGACGTCTGCTCCGCTTGCCATCCGTTCTACACGGGCAAGCAGAAGATGATGGATGTCGGCGGCCGTGTCGAACGCTTCCGCCGCCGCTTCGGGACTCGGTCCTCAGGCAGCTAGCCGTCGGCGCAGACAGCGCCTGCCGGAAGGCGGGCGCTTTGCCGTGGGCGGGTATCCGCACCGCAGCCATGGCGATCTTTGGAACCTCTCCAGTCTCTTCGGTCTAATTCTACGATGCTGTAGGATCCCGCGCACCGGGACGTGAGACCTGGAGGACGACCCCTTGCAGAGCCAACCCACCGTTACCACCATCCCTTGGAGCCCAATCCAGCACCGCGCCTGGGGCCGTCGCGGCGTTGCCGCGTTGCTGCTGGCCTGCCTCGCCGGCTTCGCCGGCAACGCCCTGGCTGGGCCTGGCGAGAAGCTGTATCGCGAGTTGGTCGAGAAGGACCAGATCTACCAGGATGAGGAGTGGCAGGCTTACGTCCAGGAAATCGGCGAACGGCTGCTGGCGGTGTCTCCGGATGCCGGCAAGAAATATCACTTCTACGTGCTCGACAATCCGTCGGTCAACGCCATGGCGCTGCCGGATGGTTACATATTCATCAACCGTGGCCTCATCGCCTTCTTGCGCTCGGAAGACGAATTGGCCGGCGTCATCGGTCACGAAATCGGCCACGTGGTCGGCAATCATGCCAGGCGCAGCAACCGGTTGGGGGCGTTCGGCAACGTGATGGGCTTCATCGGCGCGGTGATGACCGGCACCGGGGCGGTGGCCGATCTCGCCAATACCGCTACGGCAACCATCCGCTCCGGCTACGGCCGCGAGTTCGAACTCGAGGCGGACGAGTATGGTGGCAAGTTTCTTGCCAAAGCCGGGTACAACCCGCTGGCGATGATCGACGTGCTGCATGTGCTCAAGGATCACCAGCTGTTCAGCCGGAGCGTGCTCAACGAGCCCATCGCCTACCACGGGCTGTTCTCTTCGCACCCGCGCAACGACAAGCGCCTGCATGATGCCGTGATGAAGTCTCAGGGGCTGGTGCCGGAAACGCTGATGGAGCCGGAGCGGGACTTCTGGGAAATGATGGACGGCCTGGTGTTCGGCAACGAAGCCATTACCGGCTTGATCAAGGACAACACTTACTACCACGGCACCTTGCGGGTGGTGTTTCAGTTCCCCGACGGCTGGGATGTGATGAACACCGCCTCCGAAGTGGTGGGCCGCGCACCGCAGGGGGCGACCCATTCTTCCATCGCCGTGCAGCGCCTCAATCCCGCAAGCAGCGAGCAGACGCCCGAGGAATTCATCACCAAGACGCTGAAGCGCGACGACGTGACCAGCGGAGAGAGCCTGGAGATCAACGGCTATGCCGCTTACGTCGGCGAGGTCGAGGTGGCCAACGGCACCACCCAGGCCCGAAAGATCGCGGTGATCTACAAGGATTCCAGCGTCTACCTGTTCCGCGGCGAGGTGGGCGACGTCGGCAATGTCGAGGCGTTCGAGCCCCAGTGGCGGCAGACCCTGGAGTCTTTCCGGGCCATGACGGCGGCCGACATGCGCGCAGCCAGCAACCAACAGATCCAAGTGGTGATGGCCAAGCCCGGCGATACCTTCGCAGAGCTCGCCAAGCGCGTCTCCATCAAGTCGCATCCCGAAGAAACCCTGCGGCTGATCAACGGCCTGCACCCTACGGGTGAACCCCGGGCCGGTGACTTCATCAAGATCATCCAGTAGCGGTAGCCGAAGTCGCTGCGGTCAGAAGATGTCGCTGGGTCGGACTTCGTCGGCATCCCGTTGCCGTTGCTCCAGCCCCGGATTGCGCCGCGGGCGGGGGGCATGCTCAGCGAGGAAGTACTCGAACACCGCATTGGGATTGCCCGCGTCGGTGACTTCGCCGGACGCTGGGTCGATCCGCATGGTCACCACCCCCGGGGGCTGAGCGGGCGTGTGGTTCGGAAGGCCGGCCAGGGCCACCTTCATGTAATCGATCCAGATGGGCAGGGGCGTGTTCGACCCGTACTCCCTCGCGCCCAGCGGCTGGTAGTTGGGGAAGCCTACCCACACCGCGGTGACCACGTCGGGGTTGTAGCCGACGAACCAGGTATCCGCGGCATCGTTGGTGGTGCCCGTCTTGCCGGCGAGATCTGTGCGCTCGAGTTCCCGAGCCCGGCGGGCGGTGCCGCGCCGCACCACGTCCTGGAGCATGGTGTGCATGACGAAGGCGACGCGCTCGTCCAGTACCCGCGGCGCGGGGCGCTGTGCCGGTTCGGTGCCGGCTGCCGGTGAGCGCGAGCCGTTGGGGCTGGCTGCCAGCAGTTCCTCCAGGCTGGCAGGTTCCGCGGCGGGCAAGCCGTCGTCGCCC
>JBLRXD010000266.1:0-6364 GCA_047920935.1 Pseudomonadales bacterium
TATTCTCACACAATCAGGGCTTTTCTTTTAGCTATTCATGAATAATCCGGGCTAGATCGCGATGGGGAGATCGCTCCTACAGGGCATTGCGCTCCCTCGGGTCAGGTGGCGAGTTCGGGGCGGTGGCGGAAGTGGTCGAGGGCTTCGGGGTTGGCGAGCGCCGAGGTGTTGGCTACCGGACGGTCGTGGATCACCTCGCGCACCGCCAGTTCGACGATCTTGCCGGACAGGGTGCGGGGAATGTCGGGCACCTCGAGGATGCGGGCGGGCACGTGGCGGGGGCTGGCGTGCTCGCGGATGGTGTCGCGGATGCGCTGCCGCATGGCGTCATCCAGCGCGTGGCCGGGCTGCATGACCACGAACAGCACCACCCGTACGTCGTCGTCCCAGTCCTGGCCGACGCAGATGGATTCCTTGATCTCGTCCAACTGCTCCACCTGGCGGTAGATTTCGGCGGTGCCGATGCGCACCCCGCCTGGGTTGAGCACCGCGTCGCTGCGGCCGTGGATGACGTAGCCGCCGTGCTCGGTGATCTCGGCGAAGTCGCCGTGGGCCCAGACGCCGGGGAAGCGCGCGAAGTAAGCTTGGTGGAACAGACTGCCGTCGGGGTCGTTCCAGAAGCCGAGGGGGCAAGAGGGGAACGCCTGGGTGCAAACCAGCTCGCCCTTGCTGCCGCGGACCGGCTGGCCGGCGTCGTCCCACACGTCCACCGCCATGCCGAGGCCCGCGCACTGGATCTCGCCGGCGTGCACCGGCAGCGTCGGCGCGCCGAGCACGAAGCACGAAATGATGTCGGTGCCGCCGGAGATGGACGCCAGATGAACATCGCGTTTGACAGATTGGTAAACGTAACGGAAGCCTTCGTGGCTGAGCGGTGAGCCGGTTGAAAGGACGCTGCGCAGCGCCGGCAGCTGGTGGCGGACAATTGGGCGAACGTTCGCCTTCTCGAGCGCGGCGAGATATTTTGCGCTTACGCCGAACACACTGATGGCTTCCCCCTGAGCCAGATCGACGAGCGCGGCCGGGTGCGGATGGAACGGTGAGCCGTCGTAGAGCACCAGGGTGGCGCCGCTGGCCAGGCCGCTCACCAGCCAGTTCCACATCATCCAGCCGCAGGTGGTGAAAAAGAACAGCACGTCGTCGCGGTTCAGGTCGACCTGCAGTTGGTGCTCCTTCAGATGCTGCAGCAGGGTGCCGCCGATGCCGTGGACGATGCACTTCGGCCGGCCGGTGGTGCCGGAGGAGTACATCACGTACAACGGATCGTCGAAGGCGCGCTGGACGAAGTCGATCTCGGGCGACGGGTGGTGCTGATGGATGTGCTGGAACGTCTCCGCCCCCGCCGGTAGCCCGCCGATCACGGATGCCCAGATCACCTGGCGGATGCTCGGCACCCGGGCCACCACCTCGTGCACCTTGGCGGTGGTATCGAGCCGCCGGCCGTTGTAGCAGTAGCCGTCGCAGGCGAACAGCACCTTGGGCTCGATCTGGCCGAATCGGTCCAGGGCTCCGGCGACGCCGAAATCCGGCGAGCACGAGCTCCACACCGCGCCGACGCTGGCGGTGGCGAGCATGGCGATCACCGCCTCGGCGGTGTTCGGCAGCCATCCCGCCACTCGATCGCCGGGGGCCACGCCGAGCTGGCGCAGGCGGTCGGCTACCGCGGCGGTTTGAGCGTACAGCTCGGCGTAGCTGAGCTGGCGCCGCTCGCCGGTCTCCAGCACCGATACCAGGGCGATGCGCTGGTCGCGAAAGCGCAGCAGATTCTCGGCGAAGTTCAGCCGCGCCCCCGGGAACCAGCGGGCACCGGGAAAACGCTCGAAATCCTCCACCGGCGTCGCCGGCGGTTGCGAGGCGATCACCCCGGTGAAATCCCACACCGCCTGCCAGAACGTACCCGGGCTTGTGATCGACCAGCGGTGCAGGTCGGCGTAGTCGTCGAGCTTGCGCCCGGCTGATCGGCCGGCTTCAGCGGCGAAGCGCGCCAGAGCGCTGGCCCGGGCGCGCTCGGGGTCGGGGCGCCACAGCGGCTCGCTCATCTCCGGTAGCCCATCAGCGCGCTGCCATCAGTGCACTGCCATCAGCGCATCACCATCAGCGCACCAGACCAAAGCAGTTACGCAACTCGCCGACGAACAGCTCCGGCTGCTCGAAGGCGGCGAAGTGGCCGCCCTTGTCGAGCTCGTTCCAGTAGATGATGTTCTTGTAACGATTCTCCGCCCAGCGCCGCGAGCACAGGAAGATCTCCTTCGGGAAGATGCTGCAGCCCGTGGGGATCTGCACCTCGCCGGCGCTGAACGAGCCGAAGCTTTCCCAGTACAGGCGCGCGGAGGAGGCGCCGCTGGCGGTGAGCCAGTACAGCATGATGTTGTCGAGCATCTCGTCGCGGGTCAGGGCGTTTTCCGGGTGGCCATCGCAGTCGGTCCAGGCCCAGAACTTCTCGAGAATCCACGCCGCCTGGCCGATGGGCGAATCCACCAGGCCGTAGCCCAGGGTCTGCGGGCGGGTGCTCTGCTGCTTGGAGTAGCCGGAGTCCCAGTCCTGGTAGTGCTTCATGCCGGCGAGCCCTTTCTTCTCGAGCTCGGTCAGGTTGTCCATCGGGTCCGGCCGGGCAGAAACCATGTTGACGTGAATGGCGCGGCAATGATCGGTGTCGCGCACGCCCAGCGCGGTGGTCACCGCCGAGCCCCAGTCGCCGCCCTGGGCCACGTAGCTCGAGTAGCCGAGGCGCCTGGCAAGCTCCGCCCAGGCGTCGGCGATCTTCTCCACGCCCCAGCCGGGCGTTGCCGGCTTGCCGGAGAAGCCGTAGCCGGGCAGGGCCGGGCAGATCACGTGGAAGGCGTCCCCGGCATCACCGCCGTGGCTGACCGGGTCGGCCAGCGGCGCGATCACCTTGAGGAACTCGACGATGGAGCCCGGCCAGCCGTGGGTCATGATCAGCGGCAGCGCGTCGGCTTCGGGGGAGCGCACGTGCAGGAAGTGGATGTCGATGCCGTCGATGGTGGTGACGAACTGCTCGAAGGCGTTGATGCGCGCCTCGGCGCGACGCCAGTCGTACTGGTGTTGCCAGTACTCCTTGATCTCCTCCACATAAGCGAGCGGCACCCCCTGAGACCAGTCGCCGGGCGTCTCTTTCTCCGGCAGCCGGGTGAGCGCCAGCCGGGCGCGCAGATCGTCGAGCTGCTGCTCGGGTACCTCGATGCGGAAGGGCTTGATGTCACTCATGGGCTGATCCTCGTGCGGAAGGCTGATTCATCTGATTCACAGAGACGCGCAGACGTGGCCGCCGTCGACGACGATCACCGAGCCCGTCATGTAGCTCGAAGCGTCGGAGGCCAGCAGCAGGATCGGCCCGTTCAGATCGTCGAACTCACCGAAACGCCGCATCGGCACGCCTTTGACGAATTCCGGCGCAGCATCGCTTTCCAGCAGCAGGCGGCTGACGTCGGTGAGGATGTAGCCGGGGGCCAGGGCGTTGACGCGAATTTTGTAGCGCGCGGCCTCGAGCGCCATGACTTCGGTCATGCGGGTGAGGGCTCCCTTGGATACCGCATAGGGAAACTGGCCCTTGATGGTGCGGCGGTCGGTTATGGACGAGATGTTGACGATGTTGCCCCCCGCCTGCTTGTTGGCAACCACCCGCTCGGTATAGAACTTGGACATCATCCAGGCGCCCTTAAGGTTGGTGTCCATGACGAAGTCCCAATCCTCCTCGTCGATCATCGCGTAGGTCTTGGCGCCGGACTCGACGCCGGCGTTGTTGATGACCACGTCGATGGGCCCGAAGGCTTCCTCGGCGGAGGCGAGAAAGCTGCGGATGCTGTCGGCGTTGCGAACGTCCAGCGGCAGCCCGGCCGCCTCGCCGCCGGCGGCGCGAATCTCGGCGACCCGATCTTGAACCTTGTCGGTCCGGCGAGCACCGAGAACTACGTTGGCGCCGGCGTCAGCCAGCACCCCGGCGAAATGGCTGCCAAATCCGGAGGACGCGCCGGTGATGACCACGTGCTTGCCGTCGAGGCGAAAAAACTCCATCGGATCCCTCCCTGTCTGTGGTCCCGCATGCTAGCCCGGTCCCCGGGTGAATTCACTACCGGGGAGCCAGGGAAGACGGTCACTCGGACACGAAGTCGACCTCGGTTGTCTGTGCGTTCACCACCGTGGCGTTCTGCGGCTGCACGAACACCAGGTCGTCGGTCGCTTCCGGATCGTCTTCCAGACCCTGGCAGGTGAATGCCACCGTGTAGTCGCCGGGCGACAGGAACGGCACGGAGTAGGTATAGGCGCCGGCCGCCTGGTCGTCTTGAGCCACCCTGGCGGTCGCCAGCGGCCCGGTGTATGCGTCGGCAATGTCGGTTGGCTCGACGTCGGCACCTTCGTAGACGTACACCAGGTTGCCCTGATCGGTGGCGAGATCGTTGCGGCAGCCTGCGTCCATCAGCAGTGCATCATCGACGCTGCCGGCGATGCTGCCGTATTCGGTCAGATCGGTGATGCGCAGCGCGGGCCGCAACAGGTAGCCCGGCTGGCCGGGGGCTTTGATCAGCGCCCGTCGCAGATCCCAATCGATCATGAAGCTGGTGTTGCGATTGGCGGTTATGGTGAAGCCGCTCACCAGGCGCAGGCCCGACTGGCTGCCGCTGGGCACCCGCAATTCGACGTGGGCGCCGGTATCGGTAACCACATAGGAATCCAGCTGGGAATCGAAATCGGCGTTGACGGCCAGCGCGATCCAGTTGTACTCGCCCGCCGGCAACTCGGCGTCGACCAGCAGCGGCGCGTGGTTTTCGCCCTGCAACGCCAGCAGGTCGAGGGTGATCGGATCGTCGAAGCTGAAGTCCAGGGCCGGCCCGCTGCGCGGCTTCACCTGCACCCCGCTGAACTGCACCCACACCTCCTCGACGCTGTCCACCGGGGCGTCGGTGATGTAGATGCTCAGGGCGCCAGAGCCTGCATCGGGGCCGGCACCGCCACTGCCGCCGCCGCAGGCGGCCAGCAGCAGGGCGCAGCCCAGTCCGGCGACGGCCCGAATTGGTTGGTGCGGTATGTTCATGTGGATCCTCCGATCGTGGCAAACGGGTAATCGTCAAGCCTGTAGCAGATCGCTGCCGGGGTCAAAGAAGCGGTTCTCATCTCAGGCTGATTGGCACAGGTCGTGCTGCCCCGGTCGCGCCCCGCGCGGAGGATCGAACGATGATGCATGACGTTGGCTTCGGCCTGCACACGATGTGGATGCTGGTCATGGCGGCAGTCGTGGTGGTGCCCTTCTGGCGCATCTGCGGCAAAGCAGGGTATTCGGGATGGCTCAGCCTGCTGATCCTCATCCCCATCGCCAACCTGGCGCTGCTGTACTTTCTGGCGTTTTCGAGCTGGCCGGGGCAGCGCGGCGACGGCGGACGTCGCTCGCCCAGCACTGAGGAGCGCTGATGCTCTATGGGCAGGATGTTTGCGTGGGTGAAGTAGTGAAGTGGTCGGAGTGAGAGGATTTGAACCTCCGGCCCCCACGTCCCGAACGTGGTGCTCTACCAAGCTGAGCTACACTCCGACGAATCTCGGCGTCGGCCCCGGAAGCCGCTGATCTGGTCATCGGGCTGCGCGGGGCCGCGTATTGTAAGAGCGCTTTCACCCGGCGACAACTGCCGGCTCGCTTCAGCGCAGTAATCCTTCGCGCTTATACAGGGCGACGGCCACCCAGGCGAGCAGACCGGCGAGCAGGCTGGTGGTGCCCAGGGAGATTCCGAGGTAGGACCAGGGCACCGCGTCGCCCTTGATCAGGCTGGTGACCAGCGTCGCCTGACTCAGGCTGGGCACCATCATCAGTGCTGCGCTCGGCCGCACGTTGAGCAGTTGGGTGATGATGAGCGGCAGCGTCGGCACCAGGATCACCATGGTCAGGTAGGTCTGGGCTTCTTTGTAGCTCTTGGCGAACGAGGCCACCACGGTGAGCAGCGCCGCGCCCAGGAAGATCAGCGGCACGCACACGCCGAGCATCTTCAGCGAGGTGAGCGCGTCGATCTGCAGCGACATGCCGATCTTATGCAGCGGCACGAACGGCACCGACAGCGCCAGACTGACGAGGAACAAAATCACCGAGATGGCGCTGAATACGCTGGCAGCGGCGATCTTACCCAGCACCAGTTCGCTGCGGGGCACGGGCTGCACCAGCAGCGGCTCCAGCGAGCCATGCTCGCGCTCCCCGGCGGTGGCGTCGATGGCCAGATAGAACCCCCCCATGAAGACTACCAGCACCAGCAGGTAGGGCAGCATGCCGAGGATCGACAGCGCCCGCGCCGCGGCCGAGGCGGTGTCGATTTCCGCCACTCTGATGGGCGTCAGGATGGCGGGGTCGACACCGCGCAGTTGCAGG
>JBLRXD010000267.1:0-6362 GCA_047920935.1 Pseudomonadales bacterium
GGCGCCGAGCCGCCACAGCTGGCGCCGCTGCAGGCGAGCCTGCAGCGGCATATCGACGCGGTCGGCGGCGGGCGCTTTCGTGGCGTGCTGAGCCGTTGCCACGGCAACTTCCACCTGGGGCGGGTGCTGGTGGCGCAGAACGACGTCATCATCACCGACTTCGAGGACGACCCGATGGCCCCTGGTCCGGCGGCGCAACACAGCCCGTTGCGCGACGTGGCGCGGCTGCTGTGCTCGCTGGAGGGCGCGGCGCAGTGGTCGCTGCAGGCGGCGGCCGAGGTGGAGCTCGGTGAGCCACGGACGTCGCGCGCGCTGGCGTTGGAGTGGCTGACACGGGCGCGCCGGGCGTTCCTCGGGGGCTATGCCGAAGTCACCGCAGGCAGTGATCTGTTTGGGCCGACCCTGGAGGATGCGCTGCCGTTGCTCGACCTGTTCGTGGTCGAGATGATGGCGTGCGACTTCGGCGCCGAGTTCGAGTACGCCCCGCATCCGGATCAGCCGACAGCGTGGCTGACGCGGCTGCGGTATCAGCTGGAGCATGGCGTGAGCCTGTAAGCGGCCGCTGGCGCCGCGTCTCGCTTCAGCGATGCCACCAGCTGATGAACGGGGCTTCCATGGGCGTCTGGGCATGTTCGGGGTTGGCGATGACCCGCGGCGTGAAGTGCTCCAGCGGACGTTCGCTGCTGAGGGTGAGGCGGTAGCAGAAGCTGTTTTGCGCTCCGGCAATGGGCTCGCAGCGGGACATTGCCTGACAGTGCCGCGGCTGGTCGGGCAACGGGTCGGCATACAGCTGCACACAGACGTCATCGGGCCGGATGTCGCCCAGATACACCTGCAGCGCCACCTGGATGCTGCCGTCGTCGGGGGTGAAGCTGAGGCTGCCCCAGTGAATGTTCGGCCAGTGAGCGTTCAGCCGCGACCACCAGGCAGCTTGCTGCCGGGCTCGGGCTGCCCCCTGCGAGATGCGCCGCCCGAAGTCCTGCAGCGCCGGCAGGTAATAGCTCTGTGTGTACTGCCGCATCATGCGATTGGCGCTGAACTTCGGCACCAGATCGACCATGGTCTTGCGGATGCGGTTGACCCAGGCCTGGGGAATGCCATGCTCGTCGCGGTGGTAGAACTCCGGTATCACCGACTCCTCCAGCAATCGGTAGAGTGTGGCGGCATCCTCCTCGTCACCATGGCCGGCGGCGGCGCCGGCGTGGAAGTCGCGCTCGATGTCCGAGCCGGGATCGGCGCCGATGGCCCACCCGTAATCCGGCTGGTGTGCCTCGGCCCACCAGCCATCCAGAGTCGACAGGTTCAGCCCGCCGTTGATCTGCACCTTCATGCCGCTGGTGCCGCAGGCTTCCCACGGCCGCCGCGGCGTGTTCAGCCACACATCCACGCCCTGCACCAGTTCCTGGGCCAGGGGGATGTCGTAGTCGTAGAGGAACACCACGTGGCCGCGCACGTCATCGCGGTTGGCGAACTCGATCCAGCGCTGCAGCAGCAGCTTGCCGTTGCCGTCCTCGGGGTGCGCCTTGCCGGCGATGATCAGCTGCGCCGGACGGGTGCGGTCGGTGAGGATGCGGGCGAGCCGCTGCGGATCGCTGAGCAGCAGATTCGGCCGCTTGTAGGCGGTGAATCGCCGCGCGAAGCCAAGGGTGAGCACGTTCGGGTCCAGGGCCGCAGCGGCGCAGCGCAGCTGGTCCTCGCCGGCGCCCTGCATGGCCAGTTGCCGCACGAGGCGCCCGCGCACGTAGCCGACCAGGTCGGCGCGCTCGCGACCGCAGGCGTCCCAGAGGGTCTCGTTGTCGACATGGGCCATGGCGGCGCCGAGATCCGTTTCCACCCCCAGCCAGCGGTCTTTGCCGCAGGCTTCGGTCCAGATCTCGTCGGACCACGGCGAATCCCAGCTTGGTACGTGAACGCCGTTGGTGACGTGCCTCACCGGTACTTCGCTCTCCGGCCAGCGCTCGAACAGGTTGCGGAAAATGTGGCGGCTGACCCTGCCGTGCAACTCGCTGACACCGTTGGCCCGGGCGCAGGTGCGCATGGCCAGGTAGGCCATGTTGAAACCCGCGTCGGCGTCGCCCCTGGCCCGCCCCAGCGCGTTCAGCTCGCTGGCGCTAAGATGCAACTCGGGCGCGTAGGCGCTGCTGTATTTGGCGAGCAGGTCTATCGGGTATACGTCGAACGCGGCTGGTAACGGCGTGTGGGTGGTGAACACATTGCCGGCGCGGGTGGCCCAGAGCGCTTCCCAGAACGAGATCTGCTCGCGTTCCATGCAGCAGCGTGCGCGTTCCAGGGTGGCGAAGGCGGCATGGCCTTCGTTGAGATGGAGCACGCGAATCGGTTCGGGCAGCGCCTCGATCAGGCGCCAGCCGCCGATCCCGAGCACGATGGCTTGCATCAGCCGTTCTTCCGTGGTGCCGCCGTACAAGCGGCTGGTGATTCCCTGGTCGCTGGGGTTGTTCAGTGGATCGTTGCTGTCGAGCAGAAACAGCCGCACCCGACCGACACGCGCCTCCCACACGCGCAGGTAAACGGTGCGACCGGGAAAGTCGATGGTGATGCGCTGCCAGCCGTCGCCCAGCAGCGACAGCGGCCGCACCGGCACGTTGCGGGAGTCGATGTGGGCGAAGATCTCCTGCTGACGGCCTGCCGGATCGAAGGTCTGGCGGAAGTAGCCTTCGTGATACATGAGGCTTACGCCCACCAGGGGGATGCCCAGATCGCTGGCAGCCTTGAGATGATCGCCGGCCAGAATCCCGAGCCCACCAGCGTACATGGGCAGCGCCACACCCAGGCCGAACTCCATGCTGAAGTAGGCGACCTGCGGGGGTACGTTGCTACCGTCCGCGGGCGCCTCGCTGGCGTGGCTGTTGGGGAACACTTCGTCTCCCCAGCGTGGCCGGGTCTCATAGGCTTCGAGGGCTTGGTTGAGCCGATCCAGCTCCCGTCGGAACTCGGCATCGTCGTACAGGCGCCCGAGCTTGCCGATCGACAGGTTCTGCAGCACCACGAACGGATTTCTGGTGCGCTCCCAGACGTTGGCATCGATGCTGCGCCAGAACGCATCGCCGCCGTGGTTCCACGTCCAGTGCAGGTCGGTTGCCAGGGTCGTCAGCCGCTCGATGATGGGCCGCAGGTGCTCGGGATGCTCCACGGACAGCAGGTGGCTCACCATGCGCTAGCTCCGCACGTCGATGTGGTCGACCACCGACCAGACGCCGGGAACGTACCAGCTGTCGAGCACCGCGAGTTGCCGCTGCTCCTCGCGGACCACGAGTCCGCGCAGCTCCACAAAGCCGCCGGCGCAGCCGACGCGCAGTTGGGTGGCGTCCACCAGCGGGTCTTTCTCGAGCACCATGCGAATGACGTCGACGAGTTCTTCATCACTGTCTTCCTCCGGCGGGTCTACCTGGAGGTGATTGTCGACCCGCTCGCAGCCGGGCGCCCACCAGCACAGCACCTCGGCGAAACGCAGGTGGCTCAGGCTCGGCACCGTGCCCTCCAGGGTCACCACCGGGCCGGAAATGCGGGCTTCGATCCGCGGGGCATCGGCACCACTGTCGTGCAGCAGTTGGCGCTCGCCCGCCGCCTCCAGCACCAGGGTATGATTGGCGAACATACCCTCCGTGCCGAGCGTCTTCTCCAGCTCGGCCCTGAACTCCGACTCCCCTTCCGGCGCGGCCCGGACGCGCAGCCGATCGACGATGGGGTGGTCGCGCTTGACCACGCCCCAGACGGCGTTGATGGCCAGTCGCTTCGCCTGAATGTCGTCCACCAGGCCCTCCACGGTGATGCGACCGTCGTCGCCGCTCTGGTTGATGACCAGTTCGTCGATGTGCACTCGCGGGTCCGCCTGCAGGGCATCGTCGATCGCCGCCCGCGTGGTCTGTGCGCTCATGTGGGTACCTCTCGAATGAGTTCAGCATGGGAGGGTTCGCCCGCCGCACGTGGCAAGCTTCGTGCCACCGGGGAGTAACAGCCTTTGCCGGCGGTATTGGCACGTTCCATGGATGGCGTTCCTCGGATATGGCAACCAGCCGCGGCGAACAGGAAGGTCCCAATGGCGCATAAGTATCGGTGGCGAGTGTGCTTTTGCTCACGGCGGCCACCATGCGCCGCAAATGGGGATGTGAGCGGTGCGCTACGACAGCGTCCCTGAAGCTGCCTATCAGCGTATGGTGACGCTGCGCCGGGCTCTGCACCGAATACCGGAGCTGGCCTTCCGGGAGGAGCTGACCGCCGAGCAGATCATCGCTGAACTCGCCCGCCTGGGCATTCCTTGTGAGTACCAGGGCGTCGGCAGCGCGGTCATCGGCAGGATCGCGGGCAGCGGCCCGTGTGTCGCTTTGCGGGCCGAGATGGATGCGCTGCCCGGTTACGAGAACACCGATCTGCCGTTCGCCTCGACTCTGGAAGGCAAGATGCACGCCTGCGGTCACGACGCCCACATGGCCATGGTGCTCGGCGCCGCTCAGTTGCTGGTGGACGAACCGCCCGAGGCCGATGTGCGCCTGGTCTTCCAGCCGGCGGAAGAGCGTGGCGGCGGTGCCCGCGGGGTGATGGCGTCGGGTGCGCTCGACGACGTTGTGGCGATCTTTGCCGGGCACGTCACTGCGCACTATCGGGTCGGCGAGATCATGGTGTCCGAGGGCGTCATCACGGCGCAGACGGATCGCTTCGCCATCGACGTGCAGGGGCGCGGCGGTCACGGCGCCCGCCCGCACGAAGCCACCGACGCGATCGTCATCGCGGGTTTCCTGATCACAGCCCTGCAGACGCTGGTTTCCCGGGAGACCGACCCGTTGCACCCTTCGGTGGTGACCGTGGGGCGGGTGGAAGCCGGCACCGCCGCCAATGTCATCGCCGATCGGGCGTGGCTGGAGGGCACCATTCGCACCACGTTGCCCGAGGTACGCGAACATCTGTTCGCCGGCATCCGCAGGATGGCCCGCGCCATGGCCGATCTGCACAGTGGCCGCCTCGACGTGGAGATCGAGGAGGGTTATCCGCCCGTAGTGAACACCGGGCGCGAGGCGCGGCTGGCCACTCGCTCCGCCCGCCAGGTGGTGGGGGAGGCGGGGCTGATGCAGCTCGTCCATCCAAGCATGGGCGGCGAGGACTTCTCCTACTATCTGGAGAAGATACCCGGCTGCTACGTGCGTTTCGGCGCTCGCCCCCCCGGCCGTGAGTTCGTACCTCTGCACAGCCCCGCGTTCGACGTGGATGAAGCCGTGCTGCGGGTCGGCGCGGCGTTCTTCGACCAGGTAGCCCGGGATGCGGCCGCCGAGTACGGCTGACCTGTGGCTGTTGCATTTCGATCTTCGCCTGGGCTCTCCATCGGTATGGAGATGGAGTTCCAGTTGGTGGACATCCAGACCCAGGATCTCGTCGATGCCGCGGGCCCAATGCTCGAGCAGCATGTGGGCGAACCCTATCTGAAGCCCGAGTTTCACCAGAGCAGCCTGGAACTGGCGTCGCCTCCAGCGCAAAGCCTGAGCGAGCTTGCCGGCAGCGTGCAGGGCCTGGCCCACGATCTGCTGCGCGTTGCGAAGGGCCTGGGTCTCGAGGTCTGCAGTGCCGGCACGCATCCATGTTTCAACCGTTCAGCCACGATCACCCCAGGCGCGCGGTATCGGGCCCTGGAGCAGGCTGCCGGCTGGCTCAGCCACCATCAGGTGACGTTCGGCACCCACGTGCACCTGGGAATGCGCTCCGGCGACGACGCCGTGGCGCTGATGCGGAAACTGAAGCCTTACCTGCCGGTGCTGATCGCGCTGTCGGCCAGCTCCCCGTTCTGGCAGGGCGAAGACACCCGCTTCGCGGCCTTCCGCCACCGGGTGCTCGCGACAGCGAGGTCCTACGGTACGCCTCCGGATTTTGCCGATTGGGGTTGCCCGGAGCGGTTTCTGTCCAGCCTGCAGCGCGCCGGGATCGCTGCGGAGCTTCACGATCTGCATTGGGACATTCGCCCCAGCCCGGTGCTGGGTACGCTGGAGGTGCGCGTCATGGATGCGCAGCCGACGGTGGGCGAAGCCCTTGCGCTGGCCGCCCTGGTGCGGGCGCTGGTGCGTTTTCTACAACACGCGCCGGAGCAAGCGCCGGTTCCGCAGCGTGACGAGGCCCCGCTGAGGCAGCCGCTGAAGCCCGTGCACTGGTGGTCGTTGAAGGACAACTGCTTCGTTGCCTCACGCTATGGCATCGACGCCATGGTGGTGGTCGACGACGACGGCCGCGTGGTGGCGCTGCGTGATGTCGCCCAGACGATGTTCAGGGCGATCGCGCCGTTCGCGGAAGCGGATGAGACCCCGTATCTGCAGCGGCTCGAGCAGACGGTTTCCGGCGGTCTGCCGTACGTCAGACAGCGG
>JBLRXD010000268.1:0-6361 GCA_047920935.1 Pseudomonadales bacterium
AACCCGCTTGCTCCGCCCTCACGGCAGCGGCGACGAAATCCTCGATCACCTGCTCGACCTCGCCGGTGGAGAGCGCGCGGGCGCCGAACTCCTCGTTGACGGAGGGACACAACGGCGTCGTGCCGATCAGCGCCGTCGGCGAGCGCATGCCCGCGTGATGCAACTGCACGATGGCAAGGCTGCCGTACTGCCGGATTGCGGCGGCCAGGCGGGTCAGCCCATGGAGGTGCGCATCGGCAAATATCCCCAATTGCCCGGGAAAGCCCTGGCCCTGAGCCTGCACGTGGGCGGCACAGGTCATGGTTGCACCGAAACCGCCCTGGGCGCGCATTACCAGCCAGTTGAACTCGTCATCCGACAGGCAGCCGTCGGCGTGGCTCTGGGAGTTGGTCAACGGCGCCAGCATGAAGCGGTTCTTCATGGCGGGGCCGCGAACGAAGGACAAGGGCTCGAACAGTGCTTGCATGGGTGTTCCGTTGCTGCTGAATCGCCGGCGCATGGTACGGCAATTGTTCCGGCGCGAGCGAGACAGCGGCGCCGCAGCGACTTAAGCTACTGACTCGCAGGATCAAGGATCTCCATGAGCAACACAGAAAAGACCCAGGCGAAGCACAAAAACGACATCTACGGCGACGATATCGCCACGCGCGAGGGCGGCAGCCCGGCCATCCCCGCCGCCACCGTGGTGCTGCTTCGCGATACGCCCGAACTCGAGGTGCTGATGCTGCACAAGTCGTCGAGCATCGCTTTCGGCGGTATGTGGGTGTTTCCGGGCGGGCGCATAGATCCGCAGGACTACCCACAGGACGGCGACCCGAACACCGCCGCGCGCAACGCCGCTGTGCGCGAGACCCGGGAAGAAGCCGGCATCGGCGCACGCCCCGAGGACTTCGTCTGGTTCGCCCACTGGACCCCGCCGCCGAGCACGCCGAAACGTTTCTCCACCTGGTTCTTTGCCGCTCGCGCGGACGACCATAACGTGGAGATCGACGGTGGTGAGATTCAGAACCACCAATGGCTCAACCCTTCGCTGGCGCTGCAGCGGCACGCCGCCGGCGAGATCGATCTGGCGCCGCCTACCTGGGTGACCCTGTATCAGCTGGCTCAGCATGATTCCACGGATGCGGTTTTGCAGCACTTGGGCAACCCCGAACCGGAATTCTATGAAACCCGTCTGGCGAAGCGCCGTGATGGTACCCGCATCGCCATGTGGCACGGCGATGCGGGCTACGCCGCCTGGGATGCCGACATGCCCGGTAGCCGTCATCGCCTGGTGCTGTCGCCGGGCGGTTTCGTGTTCGAACACACGGCCTGATCAGGGGACGGCGAAGACGTTGGGGCCCGCAGGCAGGTAAGCTGCCAGGCGCAGCAGCCGCCACATCAGGTTCGGCCGCTGCCACTGCTCCGGATCACTGTGGTCGGCCGGACCGAACGCCACCAGCACCTCGCCATCATCGTCCCTCAGCGGCCGGCCGCGGGCGTCGCGCTCGATCAGGTATTCGTAGATCAGCGGCGGACCCTGCCGAAGCAATGCATAGGGCTGTTCGGCGAAGCGTGCGGCCAACTCTTCCGACCAGATCGCAGCGGCGATCTCGCCATTGATGGTGAGGCTGATCGGATCCAGATTGTAGGCGCCGACCAGGGCGACTGCGCCGTCGAACACCGTCAGCTTGCCGTGAAGATTGCGCTCGGTGCCGCCGGCGAACAGCCGCATGTTCGGCACTTTGGCCAGAAGTTCCGGCCAGACATCCAGAAACAGTTCGCCACTGAACGGATTATCCGTGGAGACGGGGCTGTTGGTCACGGTGACGATGTCGATGCCGCGTTCCCCGCTTGCAGCCAGCGCCTGTGCCATATCCTCCGTGAGGACCAGGTAAGGGCTGGCCACCAGCACTTGCCGAGATGCGGCCTGCAACATCATCAACAGGCTGGCGGTTATGGGATCGAGCTGCGGCCTCCGCCGCGGCAGGCTGTTGAGGATCACAACCGACCCGTTGGACGCCGCCGGCCGCGGACGCCCCAGGGCGCCCCGCAGGCGGGGCAATTCGGACAACTCCTGATGCCAGCGATCGTCTGCCGAACGCGCCACCGGGATGGCGTCCGATGCCCGCCCGGGCTGCAGCCATGAATCCATCGCCCGGTAGGCGCGGCGCATTTCCACCAGGCATCGCTGCCGCAACCCGTCGTCTGCTGCGTCGACGACTTCGGTCTGACCGTCCAGATGAATCCGCTCGAACGCGCCGACCAGCGCCGCCACCGCTGCAACGCCCTCGAGGGTCAGATCGATATCATGGAATGCCTCCGGCAGATCCGCCGCATGAGCAAAGTAGCGGGCGCCGATGTTGCGCCCGCCGATGAGTCCGACTGCATCGTCGGCCACGAAGATCTTGTCGTGGTTGCTGGCCAGCGCGGCCAGCGGGTTCAGCTCCCGGAGCGCATCCAGCAACCGCGCTCGCATCGGCCGGTAGGCGCGCACCTCCAGGCCCGCCAGCCCGACCAGAGCCGGCACGCAATCATCCCGATCGATGTCCCTCCCCATGGTGCGACCCATCGCGTCGAGCAGCAGGCGCACGCGCACCCCCTGCTCCGCTTTGTGCAGCAGATGGCCGAGCATGGCCATGCCGAAGACGTCTTCGGTGAGGATGAAGTACCCCACGTCGAGACGTTGCTCGGCACCTGCCAGCAAGCGCCAGCGCTCGGTCCACGCCTCCACGTTATCGATGAGGGGGCGTACCGCCACCTCTCCGACATGGTCACCCGGCAGCGCCGCAAAGGCCGCGCGCAGGTCTCCCGTGGGAATCGTCGGAACGAACGGCGCGACATCGCCGGGCACGGCCGCCCGCGCCAGGTTGGGCCAATTCCACACGCATGTCGCCAGCACCAGGCATAGCATCCCCACACGCAGCGCGGCGGCGAAAATGGCAATGACGATTCTTTGAGCAGCGCTGACCATGAGTCCAAAAACCGGAAAGCAAGAATCGTGCTCATGCCGCGGCTGGCAGCAACGATCTGCAGATCGCGATCCGACAGAATTGCCCGTATCATCCTCGGCCATTGGCTTGCCCGCTGACCAAGGAACGCACGAACATGACCGGCATGCTCAGCTTCGACGGCCTCAAGTCCGCCGCGGACGAAGGTCTCGTCGATACGGTGATCGTCTGTTTCGTCGATATGTTCGGGCGCCTGATCGGTAAGCGCTTTCACGCCCACCACTTCGTCACCACCGCACATGCGGAAACCCACGGCTGCAACTATCTGCTCGCCAACGACATCGACATGGAGCCGGTGCCCGGCTATCGCGCCGCCAACTGGGCCGATGGCTACGGCGACTTCATCATGAAGCCCGACCTGTCGACCCTGCGGTGGATTCCGTGGTTGTCGCGCACCGCGCTGGTGCTCGCCGACGTGCAGGATCACCACCACGAAGACCTGCCGCACAGCCCGCGGGCGATATTGAAGCGCCAGTGCGCGCGTCTCGAGGCGCGCCATCTCCAGGCATTTCTCGCTTCGGAACTGGAGTTTTACCTGTTCCAGGAAACCTACGACTCGGCCCGCGACAAGCACTACGCGGCGCTGAAGACGGCCAGCCCTTACATCGAGGACTACAACATCCTCGCCACTACCAAAGAGGAGGACGTCATGCAGGCCATTCGAAACGGCCTGTATGGCGCCGACATTCCGGTGGAAAATTCCAAAGGTGAGTGGGCGCCCGGACAGCACGAGTTGAACGTGCGTTATGCCGACGCGCTCACCATGGCCGATCGCCATGCCATCATGAAGAACGGCATCAAGGAGATCGCCTTGCGCCACGATCGCGCGGTCACCTTCATGGCCAAATGGCACTACGACCTGGCTGGCTCGTCGTGCCACATCCACACCTCGCTGTGGGATCGCCACGGCAAAAAGCCGCTGTTCCTCGACCCGAACAGCGAGCGCGGCGTGAGCCGGCTGATGGGCCAGTTCCTCGCCGGGCAACTGAAGTACGCCGCGGAGATGACCTACTTCATGGCGCCGCACATCAACTCCTACAAGCGCTTCCAGCAGTCGGGTACCTTTGCCCCCACTCGCATCGTCTGGTCCGACGACAACCGCACCGCCGGATTCCGTCTGTGCGGCGCGGGCACCAGAGCCATCCGCGCCGAGTGCCGGATCGGCGGCGCCGACCTCAATCCGCACCTCGCGTTCGCCGCGCTACTCGCCGCCGGCCTCGCCGGTATCGACGAGGAGCTGGAACTGGCGCCGGCCTTTACGGGTGACGCGTACCAGGACGGGGCGCTGCCAGAGATACCGAAAACGCTGCGCGAAGCCACCGCGCGGCTGGATGCGTCGACCATGTTGCGTGGCGCCTTCGGCGATAAGGTGGTCGATCACTACGTGCACACGGCGCGCTGGGAGCAACAGGAATACGACCGGCGCATCACCGACTGGGAACTGCAGCGCGGCTTCGAGCGCTACTGACGCCGCGCGGACCGCCTCAGCCGCTGGACAGCGCCCCGGCCGACAGCCCCGCGCGGCAGCAGGGCTGTCGATCCGGCCGGGATCGTGCTAGGTTCTGAGCGACATGTTGTGATGAGGAGGTGAGCCATGTCCTGGAACATTCTTTCTCTCGCTGACCTGAACCCACTCCCCCGGTTCTCGATCAACCCCCGCGGCTTATCCGGCGCCTTGTTGGCCGGCGCCTTGTTGGCCGGCGCCGTGCTGGGTGTCTCCGCCACCGCCGTCGCCCAGACGCCAGGCGCCGAGCAGGCCCACATCTGGCAGGCGGATTCCGACGAACTGGAATGGGGCCCTTGTCCGGAATTCATGCCCGAAGGCTGCGGCATCGCGGTGCTGCAAGGCGACCCCGAGCAGCGCAACGCCGACGTGTTCTTCCGTCTGCCTGGCGAGTCCACGGTGGCGCGACACTGGCACACCTCCGCGGAACGCATGGTGCTGGTTTCCGGCGAGCTCGAGGTGGACTATGACGGCCAGGAGCCGGTGACCATGCAGCCGGGCACCTATGCCTATGGTCCAGCCAAGTTGCCACACACGACGGTTTGCGCCTCGGCGGAGCCCTGCGTGCTTTTCATCGCCTTCGAAGAACCCGTGGACGCGGAGCCGGGCGCGCCCGACTGAGCGGGTCGCACAACTGGCCGCCCCGTCTGGCAGCGCGCCTCACGGCAGCAGGCGAAGTTCGCCGTCGACCGAGGAGATGCGGGCGCCCAGGTGCTGGCACTCGCGGGCCATCATCGCGCCAAGCCAGGCGGCGTCTCCCGGGTTGGCATAGCTCAGCCGCATGCGGCGGATCTGCAGCGGCACCATCCGTAGCGTGACCAGTGAGCCATCGGCGGCCAGGCGCAGGAAGTACATCAGCGTCAGGTCGCCGCGCGCCGCTTCGTGTCCGCTGATGCCTTCGTAATCGTTCAGAAAGTCGCCGCAGCCGTAGAAAATGGGCCGGTGGCGATGAATCTCGATGCCCTTGGGATGGTGGGACGAATGGCCGTGGACCACATCGACGCCGCCGCGATCGATCAACGTGCGGGCGAACGCCTGCTGTTCGGCGGGCACGGCATAGCCCCAATTGCCGCCCCAGTGAATCGACACCAGCAGCAGATCGCCCGGCCGCTTCTGCCGCCGCAGCCCATCCGCCAGACGATCGGCGGTGGCCGGCGCCAGATCTGCGAGCAGATTGACGCCCGGTTGCTGATCTGTCGCCGCCCAGGCGGCGGGAATGCCGCTGGACGGAACGCCGAACGAGTACACCAGCAGGCGCCCGCCGCCAGCCAGCGGCAGCGCCGCGGGCGCCTGCGCCGCCGCTGCGTCCGCGCCGGCGCCTGCGGTGACGATGCCGCCAGCATGCAGCGTGTCGAGAGTTTCCAGCAGGCCCGCACGGCCCCAGTCGAGCACGTGGTTGTTACCGAGCACGCAGCAATCCAGCCCCGCCACGGTGAGGCAATCCAGGTTCGCCGGATGCATCCGGTAGTGGATGGATTTCGCCGGCCAGGGGCAATCGCTGGTGGTGACGGCAGTCTCCAGATTGGCAATGCGCAGCTCCGGAGCGTGGCGCTCGAAGGCGTGCAGAGCATCGCCCCAGACGTAGTCGGACGCCACCGGCCGCGCCAGGACTCCATGCCGGCGCTCGGCCAACCGCAGGTAGTCCCGGGCGTCGCGCACGTAGGGCTCAAACAGTTCCGGGCTGCTGGGCGTCGCCTGCAGCTGATCGATGCCGCGGCCGGTCATCACATCGCCACACAGAAACAGCTTGACGCCTGCCATCATCAGCCCTTGCCACGCATGCGCCGTGCCAGCGTAGGAGCGATCTCCCGATCGCGATCGGGAGATCGCTCCCACCCAGGACGGATCGCGATCTGGAGATCGCTTT
>JBLRXD010000269.1:0-6318 GCA_047920935.1 Pseudomonadales bacterium
CTGGACGTCAATGCCGAACCGCTGAATTTGGTGGCCGAGGAGATCCGTGAGGCCGGTTATCCGGTGCAGGATTGGGCGCTCGATCTCGACGACAAAGACGCCATCGTCGAGACCTTCGCCGCCATCGCCGATCACTTCGGCGGCATCGATATCCTGATCAACAACGCCGGCATCTCGCTGTTCGCGCCCATCGACAGCGACGACTACGAAGCGGCATGGCAGCGGTCGCTCAGCGTTCTGCTCACCGCCCACACGCGGACCATTCGCGCGGCGCTGCCGTGGCTGCGCAAGTCCGAGCATCCGCGCATCGTCAACATCGCCTCCACCGAAGGCTTGGGCGCCACCAAGTTCGGCAGCCCCTACACCGCGGCCAAGACCGGCGTCATCGGGCTGACCCGCTCGCTGGCGGTGGAGCTCGGCGAGGAGGGCATTACCGTCAACTGCATCTGCCCGGGGCCGATTCGCACCGGCATGACCGCGGCCATTCCCGATGAAGCCAAACTGAAGTTCGCGCGCCGGCGGGTGGCGCTGAAGCGCTACGCGGATCCCGAAGAGGTGGCTCACATGACCCTTTCGCTGGTTCTGCCCGCGGCTGGCTTCACCACGGGCGTCGCGCTGCCGGTGGACGGCGGCCTGACGATCCGCAACGCGTGACCGTTCGAGCGGCCCCCGGGAGCGTGGCCAGCGCCGGCGTCGACCCTCACCGGGTGCCGTGGCGCATGGTGGTGGCCTACGGCGCGCCGGGCGTGGGCGCTGGTTACATGTACCTGCTGATCGGCTTGTACGTGATGAAGTTCTCCACCGACGTGCTGCTGATCGCGCCGGCGGTAATGGGCCTGATCTTCAGCGCGTCGCGCATCTGGGACGCCATCTCCGACCCGCTGGTGGGCTACCTCTCCGATCGCACCAGGACGCGCTTCGGCCGGCGCCGGGTGTGGTTGATGGCGAGCATCCTGCCCATCGGCGCGGCGTTCGTGATGGTGTTCGCGCCGCCCCAGGGACTGGAGGGCATCGGCCTGACCATCTGGATGGCGGTGGCCATCATCGGCTTCTACTCCGCGATGACCGTGTTCTTCGTGCCCCACCTGTCGCTGGGCGCCGAGTTGTCGAAGAGCTATCACGAACGCAGCCGGTTGTTCGGTATTCGCCACGCGTTCTATACCTTCGGCTCGATCCTGTCGCTGATGAGCTTCTACTTCCTCATCCGCGCCGAGCAGCAGGGCCCGGAAGTGGTGCGCGAGCTGGCCTTCTACATCGCCCTCGGCACGGCCCTGGCCATGGGCGCGCTGATCGTGTTCGCCGGCACGCAACTGCGCGAGCCCCAGGAGAATCAAGGGCGGGTGAACGAAAAGCCGCTGCAGGCGTTCGCCGACGTCTGGCGCAATCCCCACGCCAAGCTGCTCATCGTGGTGACGTTCATCGAGAACATCGGCAGCGCGGCCATCGGCGTGCTGACCCTGTACGTGGCCCAGTACGTGGTCGGCGCTCCGGCGCTGGCGCCGCTGTTCATCCTCTGCTACATGGTGCCATCCACCCTGTCGGTGCCCATGTGGCTGCCACTGTCGCGGCGCTTCGGCAAGGTGCGCCTGTGGCTGTTCTCCATGGTCCTCACCGGGGTTGCGTTCGGCGCCATGTTCGCGCTGCCGTTCATCGAGTCGATCACCGCCAAATCCATCTACATCGCCGTGGCGGCGGCGTTCGGCGGTCTCGCCGCCGGCTGCGGCGGCACCATCGGGCCGTCGGTGCAGGGCGACGTCATCGACTACGACGAGTACACCACCGGCGAGCGCAAGGAAGGCTCCTACTTCGCGGCCTGGAACTTCGTCTTCAAGGGCGGCATGGGCGCCATGCTGCTGCTCACCGGCTTCGTGCTGCAGTTCGCCGGCTTCGTGCCCAATCAGCCGCAGACGATGACGGTGCAGATCGCCATGGTATCGCTGTACGGCTTGTTTCCGCTGGTGTGCTACCTGATCGGCGCGTTCCTGTTCCGCCGCTTCAGCCTCGACGAGAAGGCTCACGCGGAAATCCGCGCGGTGCTCGACGAGCGGCACCGGGTTCGGGACCGCGAGCGGGCGCTGGCGGCGGAAGGCTAAAGGCGCGGTCAGCGCTCCAGCTGAGCCAGGTAGGCGAACGCGGGAACCGCCAGGCCGTCCTTGCGCTGGTGCAGATAGCGCTGGTTCTGGATCTCCGGCGCGCAGTTCTCGCGCACGCGCCAGCCGGCTTCGCGGGCCATGGCTTCGAGTTCCGCCGGCTCGAGAAAGCAGCGCATCGGCTCCTGCTGCAGGGCGGTGGCGAGTCGGGTCCCCCACAGCAGCGCGCTGCTGGGGTCGAACACCGGCGGCTGCCGCCAGTAGTCGAGTACCAGGCGGGATCCCCGGGGCGACAGATCGGCGAGAGCGGCCAGGGTGGCGGCGATGGCCTCGCGGCTCAGGTAGTAGGTGGTGCCGAGCCAGGAGACGAACTGCGGCCGGTCGTTGGTATCAAGCACGTCGCGCAGGGTTTCGCGTTCGAAATCCACCGCGCGGTATTCCACCCCCCGGGCCGTCATGCCGTGGGTCTCGAGCCAGTCGCGCTTCCAGGCTTGGGTGGCCGGATGATCCACCTCGATCACCGCGATAGGCGCGTCGCTCCCCGCCTGGCGTTGGGCAAAGGTATCCAACCCCGCCGCCAGGATCAGATAGCGTTCGGCTCCCGCTGAGCGGGCGGCCAGCAGGGCGTCTTCGGCGTAACGGGCTCTCACTACGATCTGCGCGCGCATGGGCGTGAGGCCATAGCGGCGTTGCCGGAAGGTGCGCAGCCATGGCTTTGGCAGGGCGCCCAGACGCGCCAGGAAGCGGCGCTGGTAGATGGGCAGCAGCTGGCTGGCGACGTCATCCTCGAACACCGCAGGCGCATCGTCGGCGATCAGATGCAGCGCGCGCATGAAGGCGGTGGCCATGGCGGTCTGGCTGGGGCGGTCGGGAGTCATGGTGGTCATCCTCGAGGTTGGCACTACCTTAGCAGCGCGGGCCGGACAGCGTCATGACAGCAGCGCAATTGGCGCGATACCTGCTAGATACCTGCTGATGGACACCATGCTCGCACAACCGCCTCGATGAAACGTCGCGCTGCCAGCGATGGCCAGCGGCAGGCCAGGCGGACGGTGCGGGCGATGCTTCCGTGGCTGGCGGGGCTGGCACTGCATCTCACGGTCGCTCCCAGCGCAGCCGAGCCGGGCGCGGGTCAAGCCGTGCCGGTATCCGGTGGGGCATTGCCGCCCTTCCATCGGATCGGGCAGGTCGAAGAGAGGAAGCGCGAGTTTTTCGACTACCTGACGCCGCTGATACGCATGGAGAACCAGATCATCCTGGCGCAGCGGGCGCGCTTGCTGAGCATATACAGCGACTTGCAGAAGGGTCAGGGCATCGGCGCCAGCGATCGGGCGTTCCTCCGCACTCTCGGCGGTGAGTATCGCCTTGCCGACGGTGAGCGCTCCTATCGCGCCTTGCTCGATGCGTTGTTGGAACGGGTGGACGTGATTCCGCGCAGCCTGGTTCTTGCTCAAGCCGCCAAAGAGTCCGGATGGGGCTCTTCGCGCTTTGCCAGAAGCGCGAACAATCTGTTCGGCCAGTGGTGCTTCGAGCGCGGCTGTGGCCTGGTTCCCAGGGACCGCCCCGCAGGGCAAACCCATGAGGTCAGAAAATATGCCTCGGTGCGCGCATCGGTGCGCAGCTACGTACGTAACCTCAACACCCATCCCAGCTATGAGCCATTCCGGCAACGGCGGGCCGCACTGCGGTCCCGGGATGCGCCCCTCTGCGGCGTCCGCCTGGCCGAGGGGCTGGAGCGTTACTCCGCGCGCGGTTCCGAGTACGTGCGCGAGGTGCAGGCGCTGATCGTGCAGAACGATCTGGAGTCTGCCTGGAGCGGCGGCCTGCCGGCCCGGGCCATGAGCGTCAGCGCCCCGTGAAATTGCCCGGGCGGCGTTGCGCCACCGCGCGCACGCCCTCGCGATGGTCGTCGGTCTGCTGCAGGCGAAACTGCTCCGCAAATTCGTGATCGGTCTGCTGGCGCACGGCATCGGCCAGACCATGACGCAAGGTGGCGCGCACCGACATCACGGCCAATGGTGCGTTTTCGGCTATCTCGCCAGCTAGAGCCAGGGCTTCCTCACGCAGGCTGGCCTGATCCGTCAGCACATCGGCCATGCCCCACTGGTGGGCGGTGACGCCATCGATGCGGCGCCCGGTCATGAACATCAGCGCCGCGCGCTGCTGGCCAACAATGGCGGGCAGCGTCCTGGTCAGCCCGAAACCGGGATGAAAGCCGAGCTTGACGAAGTTGGCGGTGAAGCGCGCCTCCGGGCAGACCACCCGGAAGTCGGGCATCAGCGCCAGACCGAAGCCGCCGCCCACCGCCGCGCCCTGAATGGCGGCCACCACCGGCTTCTTGCAGGCGAACAGGCGCACGGCTGCCGTGTACAGGGGGTTGCCGTCTTCCAGGCGGCGCTCGCGCCGCTCGCTCTGGGCGCCCGAGTCGGTAAAGTTTGCGCCGGCACAGAAGTGCTTGCCGGCGCTGGCAAGCACCAGGGCCCGCACCTCGGGCTCGTCGTCGAGTTCCTCGAATATGTCCGCCAGGCCGTTGATCAGCGTCACGTCGAAGAAGTTGTTCGGCGGTCGATTGATTTCCACCAGGGCTACGTGGCCGTGGTGGACGACGTTCAGAATCGGTTCCTGCTGTTCCATGGCTTCCTCCCGCGTGCCCTTGGTGGAAAACGAGAATAACGGCGCATGGCGCTGAGCGCGAGAAGTATGCCTGGGCCGACTACTCCACGACCTCGATATCCAGGCCGCCGAGCAGCCCGAGGGCTTCGTCCCGACTGAACTTTGCCCGCCGGATCTCATTGTGGAAGATGTCGATGCGGTAGTTGCAGGCGCCGGTGAAATCCGCTGCGGCAAGGTTGGTGCGATTGAACAATGCATTGAGGAAGTCGGTTTGCGAGAAATCGGCACCGCGCAGGCTCGCTTCGCGCAGGTCCAGGTCATGAGCTTTGCATTCGACCATGACCATCTCATCAAGGCTGAGCCCGAAGAACGATCCGTCGTTGAGGATGCAATTGGCGAATTCGATCGCTGGCTGGCGCCAGGCTACACGTTTGACGGGCTGCCGGATATCTGCAACGCTCGATGGCCGCAAAGATGCACCAGGGGGGGGCGAATGCTGTCGTGGCAGATCGGCGCTGTGCGCGTGAGCCGGATCGTGGAGTTGACCACCGCGTCGCTGGGCCCCCACCTGCTGCCCCAGGCGACCCCCCAGAGGTTGCTCGAGGTTCCCTGGTTGCGGCCGTTCGTCGACGAGCAGGGGCGCCTGGTGCTGAGCATTCACGCCCTGGTTGTGGAATCCCAGGGGCGCACGCTGGTGGTGGACACCTGCATCGGCAACGACAAACCTCGCAGCTACCCACGCTGGAACCACATGCAGTCTGACTTCCTCGAGCGCTTCCAGAGCGCCGGCTTCGCCCTGGATCGGGTGGACACGGTGCTGTGCACCCATATGCACGTGGATCACGTCGGCTGGAATACCCGCTGGGTGAACGGCGCCTGGGCGCCCACCTTCCCGAACGCGCGCTATCTGTATGCCGAGCGCGAGTGGCACCATTGGCGCCATGAGCCCCAGGATTACGGGCCGGTGATCGAGGATTCGGTGCAGCCGATTTTCGATGCCGGCCTGGCGGATCTGGTGGCCGACGATCACCGGGTCACCGACGAGGTGTGGCTGGAGCCCACCCCGGGCCATACCCCCGGTCATGTCAGCGTGCACATCCGCTCCCAGGGTGAGGAAGCGGTGATCACCGGCGACATGATTCACCATCCCTGTCAGATCATTCACCCCGAGTGGTCGAGCACGGCCGACTGGGACCAGGATCAGAGCGCCCTCACCCGGCAGGCGTTTCTGCAGCGCTACGGCGACGGCCCGGTGCTGGTGATCGGTACCCACTTCGCGGCGCCCACCGCAGGCACCATCGTCCGCGACGGCGACAGCTACCGGTTGAGCTACTGATCCGTCTCCCTCGGATGTGGGAGCGATCTCCATCTGTGGGAGCGATCTCCGAATGTGGGAGCGATCTCCGAATGTGGGAGCGATCTCCAGATCGCGATGAATGCCGGCATCGCCTTCTGGAGAAGGCTCCTACCGGCGTAGGTCGTTGACCGCGCGCTGCAGGGTGGCGACGGTGCGATCGACGTCGGCCAGCTTGTCCAGGCCGAACAGGCCGATGCGGAAGGTGCGGAAGTCGGCTGGCTCGTCGCACTGCAGGGGCACGCCCGGGGCGATCTGCAG
>JBLRXD010000270.1:0-6279 GCA_047920935.1 Pseudomonadales bacterium
ACCGATCCACAGCAAGGCGGGGTGGGGGGGGTCGTCGGCCGGCGCGTCCACTCCGATGATCGGCAACTCCGCGCGCGGAACGGCGATGATCTCGTCGCGAAAGTACCACAGCGCCGCAGTCGGCGTCCGGCACGTCCGGCAGCGTCCGTCGGTCAGTTGGAAGCGATCGGCGGGGTAAAGCCCCAGCCACCCCGCGGGGCCCGCGGTTGCCGGAGGCCGGTGACGGGTGGGCAGGGTATCCGGCCAATGCCAGTGTTCCAGCACGTGGAAAACTGGCGGGGCCGTGATCGGCTGGGCGACCGGCGCGGCGAACGGCTCCCGGGGGGAGGGATCGTGAACGCCGCAACCCGAACCCAGGGCCATTGTCACGGTGAGCAGCAAGAGCGCCCGTGAGGCCTGCCGGCGGATCTGGTAAGCCATCATCGTGGCGTTGGGCAGCAAACCCCGTGCCGGGCGGAAAGGGGGCACGTAAATTGCTCCGCCACCGGCGTTGGCCTGATCGCTGGTTCACGGAGGGGTCGAATTGAAACAGCAGAGCTTCACGTTATGGAGTCCCGCGTTCGGGCACGACACGTTTCTACCGGCCAGACACACGTGCGATGGTCGTAACGTCTCGCCGGAACTGCGCTGGATGTATACCCCGGAGGGCGTTGCCAGCTTCGCGCTCATCATGGAAGACCTGGACGCCCCGACGGGGGCCAGGGCCAAAGGGGCGAACGCCAAGGAAGCCTTCACCCATTGGGTGCTGTTCGACATTCCCGCAGACAGACAAGGTCTGCCCGCCGACGTCCACGGTGTAGGGGTGCCCGGCCGCAACGACTTCCAGCACAACAAGTACGCCGGGCCATGCCCGCCGCCGAATCGCGGCCAGCATCGTTACGTGTTCCGCTTGTACGCGCTGAGCGTGGCGTCCCTCGACCTGCCGAGCGGGGCAGAGCGCGCTCGAGTGGAGCAGGTGATCAACGAGAACCTGCTGGGTCTCACCGAGATCACCGCGCGCTTCGAGCGCAGGACGCACTAGTATGGCCTGCGCCGCTGGTCTCGACTGTCGAGCTATCCCTGCCGGGCTTGCTTGAAGTTCGGTTCGCGCTTCTCCATGAACGCGGCGATGGCTTCTTTGTGCTCGGGCGACTGATAGCACTGGGTCAGCGCTTCGATCTCCCGCTTCTGCACCAGATCGGTGTCGCCTTCGCTGATGTTCTGGGTCAGCAGGGCTTTCACCATACGCAGCGCCGCCTGGGGATTTTCCCCCATCTCTCGGGCCGTCGCGCGTGCCGTTTCCATGAGTTGCTCAGGCTCGACCACCTGATCCACCAGGCCGATGGCGCAGGCCTCCTCGCCGGTGATGGTCTTGCCGGTGAGCATGAGTTGGTTGGTGCGGCCGAAACCGCAGCGCAGGGCCACGAAGTGTGAGCTGGCGAGTTCAGGCACCAGGCCCATCTTGATGAAACGCAGGCTCAGTTTGGCGTTGGTGGCGGCGATCAGGTAATCCATGGGAAGTATCTGCGTGAGCCCGACGCCGATCGCGGCGCCATTGATGGCGGCCACCATGGGTTTGGAGCCCCGCACCAGCTTCACCCAGTCGGTGGTGCGGCGCGGGCCGGCGGCGGAGCTTTTGCCTTCGGCCTGGGCCTTGAAGACCTCGCCGATGTCGGCGCCGGCACAGAAGCCCCGCCCTGCGCCGGTGACCACCATGGCGATGATGTCATCGTCCTGGTTGGCGGCCTCGATGGCGCTGGCGAGCTCGAACGACATCAACGGCGTCCACGCGTTGAGGCGCTCGGGGCGGTTCAAGGTCAGGGTCAGGATGCCGTCGCGGGTATCGGTAAGGATGGTTTCGAAGCTCATTTGAGTGGTTCTCCGTTTTGAGATGCTAGATGCTACGAGTCGATGTAATCGAGGCCGCGCTCGGCCAGTGCGCGTACGTTGTCGGCGGTGAACGTCAGCGCCATGGCGCCGGCATTATTGCCCTGCAGGGCGCGGCGAATGATGCCTTGCAGGATGGCGCCGCTGCGGAACGCATGAAAGGCGCGATAGAACCGCTCGTCACCGATGTCGTCCCGGTCCAGTTGGGTGCAATAGCGCTCCAGCACGGCCTGGTATGAAGGAATGCCCAGGGCGTCGAGATTCAGATTTGCCAGCGAGCGCTCACCGGCCGGGGCGTGCCAGGGACCCGTGAAGTAGGTGAAATCGGCCAATGGATCGCCGATGGTCGAAAGCTCCCAGTCGAGCACCGCCGCCACCTTCGGCTCAGTCGGGTGGGTCAGCACGTTACCGAACTGATAGTCGCCATGAACGATGCTGGTGATCTGCTGCGCCGGCACCGAGCTTTCCAGCCACGCCAGCAGGCGGTGCATCTGGGGGATCGCGACGGTTTCGGTCTCGCGGTATTGCCGCCCCCAGCGCGAGATCTGGCGTTCGAAATAATTACCAGCGCGGCCGAAATCGTCGAGCCCGAGGCTCTGGTAGTCGACCGCGTGCAACAGCGCCAGTGTGTCGATGTAGTCGAACACCAGGGCCGCGCGCTGCTCTGCCGCAAGCTCGGGCAGTGCGGCATTGGCCAGCACCCGGCCCGGGACGTGCTCCATGACGAAAAACGTCGTGCCGATGACGTCGGGGTCCTCGCACAGCGCCAGTGCCTCGGGAACCGGCACCGTCGTGTGGTTGAGTGCCTTCAGCACGCGGTACTCGCGGTCGACGGCATGGGCCGACTTGACCAGCGCGCCCGGCGGCTTGCGCCGCAGCACGTAGGCGCGTGCCGGTGTGTGGACGAAGAAGGTCGGGTTCGATTGCCCGCCCTCGAACTGCGATACGGTCATCGGGCCCCGATAGCCCGGCACGTGTTCGCGCAGGTAGGCATCGAGCCGCCCATGGTCGAAGCTGTGCTGGGGTTTGACGGCGACGACCTCTCCGGACGCCAGCGGCTGGTCTGCGGGCTGGTTCAAGCGTTGCTCCGGGGGCGGATGGCAATGAAGGCCGGGTCGCGAAACGGCGCGCCGTCGGGCATGGCGCGCATCCGTGTCAGTGGGTGCACTGCGGCGTCGAGCGGCGCGCCATCGGTTTCGACCCGGACGCGCCCGGGTCGGGCGGCCACCACGGCATCGTCGCCGAAGAAGCGCAACGACAGAGTGCGGCGTTGCGCGGTTGCACCGGTGGCGCCACCGCCATGCAGCACCGCGGGATGGAACACCAGGATGTCTCCGGGGCTGGTGGCCCAGGAAACAATCGGAAACGCGTCGCGCTGCGCTTCGATGTCGGGCAGGCGCGGCAGAATATCGTTGCCGTACAGCGGCGCGGTATCGTCCGCGGGATCGAAACGCGAGCCGTCGTAGAGAGTGCCCAGGTGGGAGCCGGCGACGAACTCGAGCGCCTGCTGCTGGGGAACGGATTCGAACGACAGCCACATCACCGCGAGGTCGTTGCCGCGTACCGGCAGGTAGGGGGCATCCTGGTGCCAGGGTGTGCGCCGGGTGGTGCCGCCGGCCTACTTGAACACCTGCTCGTACATGAACCAGACCGCTGGCTTCTGCCACAGCGCCGCGATGATGTCGCCGACCTCGGTGTCGCGCACCAGCGGGGTGTAAGCGGCCAGCGCCGCCGGATTCGCGAGATCCTGATAGAACGTGCCGGTGCCGTTGGCCGGCAGTTCGGCCGCCCCCGGCCCTGGGTTGGCAAGGCTCCACTGGTAAGCCTCGAAGGCTCGCTCGAGGGTGGCGGGAGCCAGCGCTTGCGGCAGGCACACCACACCGTCGCGCCGGAATCGTTCGACGAGTTCGGGAGCCAGGATGGCGGGTGCATGGGTAGTCGGCATGATCGAAACCAATCCGGCATTCGCCTCGAAACTAGCACACGCCGGCAAAGATTGAAACGGATTCTACTTAGTTACGACTCCGCCGGCGCGTCGGATTGCAGCGCGACGTTCCGGCCGCGCTTGAACGTATATATGGCCGAGCCTGCATCGAGCATGACCATCAAACTGGTGCCGAGCACGATGAGGTCGAGCACGACCAGCAGATAATTGCCGTCCTGGTAGAACTGCACCAGCGTCACGCAGGCGGCGAGGAAGGACATGCCGAACACGAACACCATGGGCACCAGGGTGTAGTAGGACGGGCGCCCGAGTTTGATGAGGATGACGCTGATCACCAGCAGGGTCATGCCGGCGAGAATCTGATTGGTAGAGCCGAACAGCGGCCAGATGATCATGCCGCCGGTACCCGCGGTGCCGCCGGCGCCGAACGCGAGCAGCAGACAGGCGCCCACTGCCAGGAAGGTGGCCAGCACGCCGTTGGTGAGCAGGGGGATGCGGTAGATCACGCCCCATTCCTGGATTATGTAGCGCTGCAGTCGCACCCCGGAATCCATGGTAGTGCCGGCGAACAGCACCACCATGGTGGCGAGAATGGTCTGGGCTACGCCTGCGGGAATGCCCCAGCCCTGCTCGATGAGATTGGCGCCTCCGGCGATGAATGCACCGGCTCCGGCGGAGCCGAACTCGTGGTAGATGGCGTGCCATGCCTCGGGGGTCGCTGCCAGGGCGATACCGCTCACGGTGACGATGGTGATCAGCGCCAGCGTGCCCTCGCCCACGGCGCCCAGGTAGCCGACGAAGCGCGCGTCGGTTTCTTTGTTCAATTGCTTCGAGCTGGTGCCCGAGGCAACGATGCCGTGAAAGCCGGAGATGGCCCCGCAGGCGATGGTGACGAACAGCAGGGGAATGAGCGAAGGCCCGCTTTCGCTGGCGTGCTGATTGAAGGCCGGCGCCGACATGTCGGGCATGAACAGGAGCACCGCGCCGTACAGCAGCACCAGGCCCACCACCAGCTGCATGCCGTTGATGAAATCCCGCGGCTGCAGCAGCACCCAGACGGGGAGCATGGAGGCGATCGCCGCATAGCCGAAGAGGATCAGTATCCACGTGGCCTGGGGCGTCAGGCCGACGACGTCGCTGGGCAGGGCGAGGGGCATGACGCTGCCCGCGTAAATGGTCGAGTACAGGATGGCCACGCCCACCAGCCCCAATGCGACCAGATTGAAGCGGCGATGCACCAGCTGCCCGATCACCAGAGCCACGGCGATGGCCGCCCAGGCTGGGAACACGGCGCTTGGGGTGTCGACGAAGGCATTGGCGATGACCACGCCGAACACCGAGTTCACCATCAGCAGCACCAGAAACACCACGATCATGTAGAGCGCGCGGCTGCGCTTGCCGATCACCGATTCCGACAGCGCCCCCATGGAGCGCCCCTTGTGGCGATTGCTGGCCCATAAGGCGCCGAAATCATGCACGCCGGCGAAGAAGATGGTGCCGAGCACCACCCACAGAACTGCCGGAACCCAGCCCCAGTAAACGGCAATGGCGGGCCCGATGATCGGTGCTGCGCCGGCAATGGAGGTGAAGTGATGACCCCAGAGCACGTAGCGGTTGGTGGGCACGTAGTCGACGCCGTCGTTCAACTCGTGGGCGGGGGTGACGAAGTGCTCGTCGAGCTTGAAAATGCGGGTGGCGATGAATCTGGAATAAACGAACCAGCCGAAGCACATGCCGGCAATGCCCAGTAGTACCACCATCACCGACTGCATGAACGAGCTCCTCTCCCCAGCGGGCGAGAATAGCAGCCGCGGTTGTGGCCTGCCACGCCGCGCTGCGCGCAGCTCCGGTCACGTCGCCTGTTCGGGCACCACGGCCTGAAACGGCTGTTCGTGGTGGCGGATGGAGATCGGCGACCGCAGCCGCACCAGCTCGCCATCCACCGCCGCGGTGACGTGGTGGGCCTTTAGCCGCAGGCGGATGTCGCGGGCGGACACCGTGTCCAGCCCGGGGCAATCGAGAATGTTGCCGGCAAGCGCGTAGCTGGCCATCCGGGCGATGTCGCGCACCCTCAGGGAGCGCGGCGCGAACAGCACCAGCTCGCGGCGGTTCAGCGCCTCCCGGGACAGCGGGGCGAACGGCCGCCCGGTGTAGGCGTTGCTGGCGACCAGCAGCGCCTTGGTGCGGAACTCGCCGGTTTTGTGGTCGATCTCCCAGTGGACGGTGAAGGTGTGCACGCGTTGACGCATTACCTGAAGGGTCGCCCACCATGAAGCAAGGCGTTTCGAGCCCAGCAGTTTCTCGCCCTCGAGTCTGGCCCGCTGCCGCAGCATGCGTGGGTACAAGCCTACGGCCACGTTGTTGAGAAAGGTGCGCTCGTTGACGAGCCCCACGTCGACGGCGAGCACGTTGCCGGAGCGCATCAGTTCGTCCCAGCTGGAGGGGTCGAAGTCGATTCCCAAGTCCCT
>JBLRXD010000271.1:0-6248 GCA_047920935.1 Pseudomonadales bacterium
ATTCGGCGAGCTGCCGCGTGATCCCCGCATCATGCGCGCGCTGGTGCGACACAACGCCGGCAATCTGGGCGTGTACGCTTCGGTGCTGGAAGGCGGCCCCATCGCCGCCGGCGACCCGGTAGAGCTTCTGTAGGAGCGATCTCCCGATTGCGATCAGGAGATCGCTCCCACATCGACCTTCGCGATCTGGAGATCGCTCCTACGATCCGGTGGGGGCCTCAGCTCTTCGCGGCGCTGGTGGGCACCTCGCTGAACGGAATGCCTTTGTCCACCCGCACGTCCTGGGGCAGCCCGAGCACCCGCTCGGCAATGATGTTGGCCATGATCTCGTCGGTGCCGCCGGCGATGCGCAGCCCCGGGATGCTCATGTAGGTGCCCTGGTAGAGCCCGGCCTCGGCCGAGAACGCCTCGTCCCAGATGGCGCCCGATTGCTCCAGCAGATCGATGGCGAAAGACGCCATGTCCTGGGTCTTGGGTGCGCCAACCAGCTTGCCGATGGAGTTCTCAGGCCCGGGCAGATCGCCGCGGGACAGCGCCGTCAGGGTGCGGTACGAGGTGTACTTCAAACCGGCTTCCTGGCAGTACCAGTCGGCCAGCTTGGCGCGCACGTTGGCGTTCTCGATGGCCGGGCGCTCGTCGATGGTGACTTTCTGCGCCAGTTCGAACACCGACTTGAAGCCGACATTGCTGCCGCCGGCGCCGATGGACGCACGCTCGTTCATCAGCGTCGTCAGCGCCACCTGCCAGCCCTGACCGACCGCGCCGAGGCGCTGGCTGTCGGGAATGCGGACGTCGTTGAAGTAGACCTCGTTGAAGTTGGCGTCGCCGGAGATCTGCTTGATGGGCTTGATGTCGATACCCGGGCTCTTCATGTCGAGATAGAAGTAGCTCAGGCCCTTGTGCTTGGGCACCGAAGGATCGGTGCGCACCACGAGGATGCCGTAGTCGGAATAATGGGCGCCCGAGGTCCAGATCTTCTGGCCGTTCACCACCCACTCGTCACCGTCCTTGACGGCGCGGGTGCGCAGGGCCGCCAGGTCGGAGCCGCCGGCCGGCTCGCTGAACAACTGGCACCAGACTTCCTCGCCGCTGGCCAGCTTCGGCAGGTAACGGGCTTTGGCCTCGTCGTCGGCCCAGGCCATCAGGGTCGGAGCCGCCATGCCCTGACCGATGCCGAAGACGCCGCCGGGCAGTTCGTACTTTGATTCTTCCTGATTCCAGATCACCTGCTCGATAGCCGACGCGCCGCGGCCGCCGTACTCCTTGGCCCAGGTGATGCAGGCCCACCCGGCGTCGTACTTGCGCTTCTGCCACAGCTTGGCCTGCTCCATGAAGCTCTTGCCCGCGAGTTCCTGCTCGCTGGGGACGTTCTGCTTGAGCCAGGTTCTCGCCTCTTCGCGGAACTTGGCTTCCTCTGGGGTATCGTTGAAATCCATGGTGGATGCTCCCTTCTCTCGTCTCGAATTGGTTGACTGTGCGGCCGGCTAGGCGGCGTTGCTCTGCTCGACGGCGGTGATCAGCCTGTCCTGCCAGAGAATCTCGCTGCCGATGTTCACCGACAGGGCCTTGGCCCGGCGGTAGTAGAACTGGCAATTGAACTCCCAGGTATACCCCATGCCGCCGTGGGTCTGGATGTTCTCCTTGGAGGCGAAGTAGTAGGCCTGGATGGCGGACACCCGCGCCGTCGCCGCGGCCAGTGGCAATTCGGCCGCGCCGGCAGCCAGGGCCCATGCGCCGAAGTAGCAATTCGAGCGCGCCAGGGTGTTCTTCACGTACATGTTCGCGAGCTTGTGCTTGATGGCCTGATACGAAGCGATCGGGCGGCCAAAGGCATAGCGGCCGAGGGCGTACTCACGGGCCTGCTCGAGGGAGGCCTCAGAACCGCCCACCTGCTCCCAGGCGAACAGTACTGCCGCCCGGTTCAGCAGCGCCTCGGTGAGCGCCCAGCCTTCGCCCGGGGCGCCCAGCGGCTCCGCGGTTGCGCCGTCCAGGGTCAGCTTGCCCTGAGGACGGGTGGGGTCGAGGGTACTCACCGTCGCCACGCTCACCCCGGGCTGATCGGTCTCCACCAGATACAGCGCCGCGCCGTCGCCGCCGTCGTGCTTTGCCAGCACGATCACCAGGTTGGCGATGCCGGCGTCTGGCACCGGCACCTTGGTGCCGTTGAGCTTACCGCCGGATGCGATGGTGGAAAGGGTCTTCGCCGTGGTGCGGCCCTGGCCCTCTGCCATGGCGAAGGTGCCGATCACCTCGCCCGCGGCCAACTGCGGCAGCCACTTCTCCTTCTGCTCCTGACTGCCGGCCAGCAGCAGGGCTTCGGTGGCCAGGTAGACGCTGGACGAGAACGGTACCGGCGCGCACACCCGCCCCAACTCCTCGGCGATCACGCACAACTCCAGGTAGCTCAGCCCCAGGCCGCCCAACTCCTCCGGAATCACCGCCGCCGTCCAACCCATGTCGACGATCTTCTTCCACAGATCGGCGTCGTGGGTTGCCTCGCTTTCGAGGACTTTGCGCACCACGGTGGGCGGGCAGTGCTCGGCCAGGAATTTCTGGGCCTGATCCCGCAGCATGTTCTGGTCTTCTGAAAACTCGAAGTTCATTGACTTCCCCTAAATTACCGGAGCCCGGATTCTCTACACTTTGGGCGAAAAACGCGAGCCCGGTTAGACTGTCGATATGAAAGCACCCACCAATTATGCCGACCTGGGGTTCGTTCGCGTAGCAGCAGTGGCGCCAGAGCTGATTCTGGCCGAGCCGCTGGCCAACGCCGAACGCATTGCCGACCACCTGCGAGCCCTGGCGCGGGACGACGTCAGCCTGGCGTTGTTTCCCGAACTCAGCCTTACCGGCTACACGTGCGAAGATCTGTTCTTCAGTGCCGATCTGCATCGTCATACCCGCCAGGCGCTGATGACCCTGGCGGCGGCGGCCAAAGGCATGGTGTGCGTGGTGGGCGCGCCCTGGGCCAGCGCCGACGGCAGGCTGCTGAACTGCGCTGTGGTGCTGGCGGAGGGCACCGTCAAGGGCATGGTGCCGAAGACGGCGCAGCCCAACTACGGCGAGTTCTACGAGCAACGCTGGTTCTCCTCCGGGGAGGGGGTGAACGAGGCTTGGAACGATCCCGACCTGGGCAGCTTCCGCATCGGCCGCGAGCAGCTGTTCCGCATGGGCGATCTGGAGGTGGGCATCGAGATCTGCGAAGACTTGTGGATGCCGCACCCGCCGAGCATCTCCCACTGCCTCGCCGGCGCCAACCTGATCCTCAACCTGTCGGCCAGCAACGAGCTGATAGGCAAGGCCGAGTACCGCCGCGACCTGGTCCATATGGCCAGTGCCCGGGGTATCTGCGGCTACCTCTACGCCTCCAGCGGTCCGATGGAGTCCACCAAGGACGTGGTGTTCGGCGGGCACCTGCTGGCTTGCGAGAACGGCCACGCGCTGGGAGAGAGCGAACGTTTCGCTTTCGACGCCCAGACCCTGATCACCGAACTGGACCTCGGCCGGCTGCACCACGATCGGTTGCAGAACTCCACCTTCGCCAGGGCCCCCCGCACGCTCAGCTATCATCGGGTGACCGTGCTGCCCGAGCCGCTGCAGCTGCACAACCTGCACCGCCGCGTAGATCCGCATCCCTTCGTGCCGAGCGACGAGGCCCAGTTCGAGGCCCGCGCCTCGGAGATTCTGCGCATCCAGTCCACGGGGCTGGCGCGACGCATGCTGGCCGCCCGCAGCGAAGCGCTGGTGCTGGGCCTGTCCGGGGGGCTGGACAGCACGGTGGCGTTGCTGGTGTGCCTCGAGGCCCTGGCGAAGCTGGGCCGGCCCACCGAGCAGTTGCACGCCCTGACCTTGCCGGGCCCGGGAACCAGTGAGCACACCCGGGACTCGGCGCATCAACTCGCCGACAGCGCCGCCGTGTCGCTGCGAGAGATTCCCATCGGTCCGGCAGTGACTCTGCATCTGCAGGATCTCGATCACAGCGACCGCGGCGACGTGGTGTTCGAAAACGCCCAGGCGCGCGAGCGCACCCAGATCCTGTTCAACTACGCCAACAAGGTCGGCGGCATCGTGGTGGGCACCGGCGACCTGTCGGAGCTGGCGCTGGGCTGGTGCACGTACAACGCCGACCACATGGCCAGCTACAACGTCAACGCCAGCGTGCCGAAAACCATGATGAAGTACCTGCTGCGCTGGTATGGGGCGCATCGCGCCAGCGCCGAGCTGGCGGAGGTGCTGGAGCGGGTGCTCGACACGCCCATCTCTCCGGAACTGCTGACGGCCGACGAAGACGGCGTCAGCCAGCGCACCGAGGACATCATCGGCCCCTACGAACTGCACGACTTCTTCCTGTTTCACTACGTGCGCAACGGCGCCGGCGCCGCCAAGATCTATCATCTGGCCTGCCTGGCGTTCGCCGATCGCTACCCCCCGGAGGTAATCCGCGACTGGTTGGGCACGTTCTTCCGGCGGTTCTTCAGCCAGCAGTTCAAGCGCAGTACCTTGCCGCCGGGGCCGAAAGTAGGCACCGTGAGCCTGTCTCCCAGAGGCGACTGGCGGATGCCGGACGAGGCGGCCGTACACGGCATACTCGATGAGATCGCCGCACTCGGCGCCCATTCATGAGAAGGATTCCATCCATGCGACCGTTGACCCTCATCCTGCTGCTGACGCTGGCAGGCACCGCCGCGCAGGCGCCCACGAGCCACGCCGCCGCGTTCTGTGGCGATCAGGGCGTGTGGATCCAGATCCTCGGCGGCGGCGGCCCGGAACTCAACGACGGTCAGGCCAGCGCCAGTTACGTGGTGTTCATCGACAATCGGGCGCGCCTGCTGGTAGATGCCGGCGCCGGCGCATCGGCGAACTTCGATCGCGCCGGCGCCGACTTCGCCGACCTCGAGGCGGTGGTGTTCACCAATCTCCAGGCGCACCAGACCAGCGAGTTCCCCGCCTTCATCAAGGGTTCCATGTTCGCCGGCCGCGATCGTTCGCTGCCGGTCTTCGGTCCGGATGGCGCCGGCATCTACCCGGACACGCAAACCTTCGTCGAGCGGCTGATCGGCGCGGAAGGCGCGTTTCCCTACCTGGCGGACTTTCTGACGTTCCGTTCCAGCGGCGGCTATCGGGTCAACGCCCGCACCGTTCCCGCCGCCGGAACTCGGCGCTGGGCTCAATTCGGCTCTGAGCACCTGCAGCTGTCGGCCATTCCCGTGCATCACGGCCCGGTGCCGGCGCTGGCCTGGCGGGTCGACGTGGGCGATCAGTCCATCGTCTTCACCGGCAACTTCAACAACCGCAACAACGTCGTCCCGAACTTCGCCAGGGGCGTTGACGCCCTGGTCATTCATCACTCCATACCCCATGGCACTCGCGGCGAGCCCACCGAACTGCACGTCACGCCGGGGCAGATCGGTCAGATCGCCCGCCAGGCAGAGGCGCGAATGGTGATTCTCGGCCACCGCATGATGCGCACCCGAGGCCTGGAGTCGCTCAGCCGCAACGCCATCGAAGAGCACTACACCGGGCCGCTGATCTTTGGCAACGATCTCGAATGCTGGGGCCTGTGAGCATCGGCTGATGGATCCCTCGACTTCGCTGGCAACCGCCGCTCAGGTACTCGACTACTGGTTCGGCAGTCTCGAAGACGGCTTCGCGGACGAGGGCCGGCGGCAACGGTGGTTTGCCGCGGACCCGGCAGCGGATGCGGAGATCGGCGCACGCTTCGGCTGGCTGTTCGACGCCGCAGCCAGCGGCGAGCTCGACGCCTGGCTGCAATCGCCGCAGGGAATCGTGGCGTTCGTGCTGGTGTGCGATCAGTTCCCGCGCCAGGTGTTCCGCGGCTCCGACCGGGCGTACGCCAGTGATCCGCTGGCCCTGGAAGTGGCGCGGCGCGCCATCGACGCGGGGATGGACGCAGCGCTTGCGTTCGACCAACGGGCCTTCCTCTACATGCCCTTCCAGCATGCGGAATCGCGCGTCGATCAGCATGCCGCGGTGGGGCTGTATGCCGCACTGCGTGACGCCACGCCGCCGGGCCAGCGGCATCTCACCGGCAATTACCTGCGTCATGCCCAGCAGCATCGGGACATCGTGCTGCGCTTCGGGCGCTTTCCCCATCGCAACCAGGTGCTCGGCCGCAGCTCCAGCGACGCCGAACTCGGCTACCTGAAAACCGCGTCGCACTTCGGCCAGAACGGCTAGCCCGGATTATTCATGAATAACTAAAAGAAAAGCCCTGATTGTGTGAGAAT
>JBLRXD010000272.1:0-6224 GCA_047920935.1 Pseudomonadales bacterium
GTCGGAGACGTCCCCGGGGGGCACGCCGACGATCTTCGTCGACAGCACCGCGATCGCGTAGCCCGGCACCCGATGGGGGTGGACGTTGTTCGCCAGCCAGCGGCTGAAGGCCGGATGCAGCAGCCGCAGTCGGGCGATCTCGGCGGATGCGTCCGGCCGCTCGGGGTAGTCGGGCGGGGTGAAGCAGGTTGCAATGCGCGCGATCTCTGCGTCGCTGAGCGTGCTCGGTGAGTAGCGCACCGCCTCCCACTCGTCGTCTACCTGCTGGCGGAAGGCCTCGGCACCCATGGCACGAACCAGGATCTTGATTCGCGCCTTGTATTTGTTATCCCTGCGCCCGTAGCGGTTGTAGACCCGCAGAATGGCTTCCAGGTAAGTGAGCAGGTGCGCTACCGGCAGACCTTCGCGGATCAGCGCGCCGATGACCGGGGTGCGGCCGAGCCCGCCACCTACCTTGAAGTCGACGGTGGCGGCACCGCCGGCATCACGGCCGATGTGCAACCCGATGTCGTGCACGTCGACGGCGGCCCGATCGGCGCTGGCCGCGGTGACCGCGATCTTGAATTTGCGCGGCAGCCAGTCGAATTCAGGGTGCGCCGTGGACCACTGGCGGATGATCTCGCAGTAGGGGCGCGGGTCGAGCACCTCATCGGCGGCCACGCCTGCGTACTCGTCGGTGGTGACGTTGCGAATGCAGTTGCCGCTGGTCTGAATGGCATGCATCTCGACTTCGGCCAGCTGTTCCAGGATGTCCGGCACCTCGGCCAGGTCGGGCCAGTTGAACTGCATGTTCTGACGGGTGCTGAGGTGGCCATAGCCTTTGTCGAAGTGGCGGGCGATGTGGGCCAGGCGCCGCAACTGCAGGCTTGAGAGGGTGCCGTAAGGCACTGCGACCCGCAGCATGGGGGCGAGGCGCTGGATGTACAGCCCGTTGCGCAGCCGCAGATGCAGAAACTCCGCTTCGCCGAGCTCACCCGCGAGATAGCGCTCGGTCTGGGCGCGATAGTGGGCGACGCGCTCGGCGACGAACTGGCGATCGAAATTGTCGTACTGATACATAACTGAGCGGTAAAACTGGGGGCGGCCGGACACTATCAATGTCGACGATGAGCGAGAAATAACCGTTCGCTCTAAGCTTAGAATGAATCGCCGAACCATCGGCCAGGAGCGTTCGGGCCCAGTCCGCGCGCCGGGGATGGCTCGCGCCGCGGATTTTTCGTAGACTGCCCGCGGCCCGTTTTCCGGGCCCCGGCTCCAGCATATTCGACCAGATCAGAGGCAAGACAAGTGGCACTGAACGAGAATCCTCCCGAAGACAACGACGACGCCGATCGCAAGGCAGACGTCATCGCCATCATGGTGATCTTCAGCGCCCTGGTGCTGGCGGCCGTGCATTTCATTTCCGGCTGGGCCCCACAATTCTGAGGGTGCGCATCCCCCCGCCGCTCGCCGTCTGTGTAGGAGCGACCCAGCGGCCTTGCGGCCGCCGCGGTCGCTTGAGGAGAACAAGGTTCTCCATAAGAGCCCTCTCCAGAGGGCGATTGCCGAGGGCGATGAGGGCGATTGCGCGTGCGCTCAGTCGAGGAGGACGGGGCGTAGCAGGCTGCGTGCTGCTTCGTTGCTGATGCCTTTGCGGCGGGCGTAATCTTCCAGCTGATCCTCGGCGATCTTGCCGATGCCGAAGTAACGGGATTCCGGATGCGACAGGTACCAACCTGAAACCGAGGACGCCGGCAGCATGGCGAAGCTCTCGGTCAGGTGGATGTCGGCGTTGTGCGGCGCGTCCAGCAACTGAAACAGGGTGGCCTTCTCACTGTGTTCCGGGCAGGCCGGATAACCCGGCGCCGGGCGGATGCCCTGGTAGCGTTCCTTGATCAACGCTTCGGCGTCGAGGCCTTCGTCGCTGGCGTAGCCCCAATAATGCCGGCGGACCTCCCGGTGCAGGTACTCGGCCATGGCTTCGGCGAGACGGTCGGCCAGCGCCTTGATCATGATCGAGGCGTAATCGTCGTTGGGATACTCGGCCAGCACCGCCTCGATGCCGTCGCCGGCGGTGACCGCGAAAGCGCCCAGGTAGTCAGGCACGCCCAGCGGCGCGACGAAGTCCGCCAGGCAGTAGTTGGGTTGCCCTTCCGGCTTCAGCGTCTGCTGGCGGAGATGATGCAGTTGCGCCATCTCCACCTGACGCTGCTCGTCCTGGTACAGCAGCAGATCGTCGCCGACGCGGTTGCACGGCCACAGGCCGAGCACCCCGTGCGCCTTGAGGCGCTGTTGCGACACCAGGGTATCGAGCATCGCCTGGGCATCGGCGAACAGCGATCGGGCGGCGTCGCCCACCACCTCGTCTTCGAGGATGCGCGGGTATTTCCCCGCCAACTCCCAGGTCATGAAGAACGGCGTCCAGTCGATGAACGGCACCAGCGCTTCCAGGGGAACGTCGCGGAGCACGGTGATGCCCAGGGTGTTCGGCCGCGGCGGCTGGTAACGTTGCCACTCCCAGGAGAAAGCGTTGCCGCGAGCGTCTTCCAGCGACAGCAGCTCCCGCTTCGAGGAGCGTGCGGCGCTGCGCTTGCGTACCGCCTGGTACTCGTCGTTGACCTTGTCGATGAAGGCGCCGCGCTGCTCCCTGGAGATCAACGCCGCCGCCACGTTGACGCTGCGCGAGGCATCCGGCACGTAGACCACCGGGCCGCTCTGGTAGGCCGGCTGGATCTTCACCGCGGTGTGCGCCTTGGAGGTGGTGGCGCCGCCGATGAGCAGCGGAGTGTCGAACCCCTGGCGCTGCATCTCCGAGGCCACGTACACCATTTCGTCCAGCGACGGGGTGATCAGCCCGGACAGCCCGATGATGTCCGCCTTTTCCGCCTTCGCCGTCGCCAGGATCTTGTCCATGGGCACCATTACGCCCAGATCGACCACGTCGTAGTTGTTGCACTGAAGCACCACGCCGACGATGTTCTTGCCGATGTCGTGGACGTCGCCCTTGACGGTCGCCATGATGATCTTGCCCTTGGCCTCCCGTCCGGGGCCTTTTTCCGCCTCGATGAACGGGATCAGATGCGCCACCGCCTGCTTCATCACCCGGGCGCTCTTCACGACCTGGGGCAGGAACATCTTGCCGGCGCCGAACAGGTCGCCGACGACGTTCATGCCGTCCATCAGTGGCCCCTCGATGACGTCGATGGGGTGGGCGGCCGCGAGGCGTGCCTCTTCGGTGTCTTCGACGATCCAGCCGTTGATGCCTTTCACCATGGCGTAGGTCAACCGCTGCTTCACCGGCGCCTCGCGCCAGCTCAGATCCGCCGCCGACTGCCGCTCGCCCTGGCCGGAATACTCCTCCGCCACCGCCAACAGCCGCTCGGTGGCATCCTCGCGCCGGTTGAGCACCAGATCTTCCACCCGCTCCCGCAGGTTGCCGGGAATCTCGTCGAGGATCGCCAGCTGACCGGCATTGACGATGCCCATGCTCAGCCCGGCGCGCACCGCGTGGTAGAGGAATACCGCGTGAATGGCTTCACGGATGGCGTTGTTGCCACGGAACGAAAAAGAGACGTTGCTGACCCCGCCCGATGTGCGCGCGTGGGGCAGGTTGTCGCGTATCCACCGACACGCTTCGATGAAGTCGACGGCGTAGTTGCGATGCTCGTCGATGCCGGTGCCGATGGCGAAGATGTTCGGGTCGAAAATGATGTCTTCCGCCGGCATGCCCACCACCTCGGTGAGCACCTTGTAGGCACGCGCGCAGATGGCCGTCTTGCGCTCGAACGTGTCGGCCTGGCCGTCCTCGTCGAAGGCCATGACGATCACCGCGGCGCCGTAGGCCCGGCACTTGCGGGCCTGCTCGATGAAGCTTTCCTCGCCTTCCTTGAGCGACAGGGAGTTGACCACCGGCTTGCCCTGGATGCAGCGCAGGCCGGCTTCGATCACCTCCCACTTGCTCGAGTCGACCATGAAGGGCACCCGGGATATGTCGGGCTCCGCCGCCAGCAGGTTGACGAACCGGACCATGGCCGCCTCGCTGTCGAGCATGCCTTCGTCCATGTTGATGTCGACCACCTGAGCGCCGTTTTCCACCTGCTCCCGGGCGACGTCCAGGGCGGCCTCGTAATCACCGTTGCGAATCAGCCGGGCGAACTTGGCGGAGCCGGTGACGTTGGTGCGCTCGCCGACGTTGAGGAACAGCGCGTCTTCGCCGACCACCAGCGGCTCGAGGCCGGCAAGCCGCAGGGCCGGTGGCAGAACTTGCGGATCCCGCGGGGGCTTGGTCTGCACGGCGGCGCGGATGGCGGCAATGTGCTCCGGCGTGGTGCCGCAGCAGCCGCCCACCAGGTTCAACAGCCGGCTGTCGGCGAATTCGCCCAGAGTTTCAGCCATGGATTCAGGGCTGTCGTCGTATTCGCCGAAAGCATTCGGCAGGCCGGCGTTGGGATGTACGCTGACGAAGGTATCGGCCACCCGGCCGAGCTGATCCACGTAGGGCCGTAGCTGCTCCGCGCCCAAGGCGCAATTCAAACCCACCACCAGCGGCTCGGCATGGCGCAGCGAAAACCAGAAGGCCTCGCAGGTCTGGCCGGAGAGAGTACGGCCGCTGGCGTCGGTAATGGTGCCGGATATCATCAGCGGCACCCGGTAGCCGAGCTCGGTCGAGAGCGCGTTGACGGCCCACACCGCGGCCTTGGCGTTGAGGGTGTCGAACACGGTCTCGATCAGGATCAGATCGCAGCCGTTGGCCATCAGCACCCGGGCCTGCTCGAGGTAGTTGTCGGCCAACTCACCGAAGGTGACGTTGCGGAAGCCCGGATCGTTGACGTCCGGCGACAGGCTGGCGGTGCGGTTGGTGGGCCCCATCACCCCGGCTACGAAGCGCGGCCATTCCGGGGTCGAGTGGGCGTCCGCGGCCCGCCGTGCCACCCGGGCCGAGGCTTCGTTCATCGCCGGCACCTGATCTTCGAGCTGGTAGTCGGCCTGGGCGATGCGGGTGGAGGTGAAGGTATTGGTCTTGATGATGTCCGCGCCCGCCGCCAGATAGCTTTCATGGGCAGCGAAGATCACCTCGGGGCGGGTGAGCGCGAGCACGTCGTGATTGCCGTTCAGCGGGCAGGGATGGCCGCCGAAGAGATCGCCGCGGTAGCCGTCTTCGTCGAGTTTGAGCCCCTGCAGCAGCGTGCCATAGGCCCCGTCCAGCACCAGAATACGGCGACCGAGCGCTGCGCGCAGCTGTTGCTCTTGGGACTCAGGCATGGGGACTCCGTCGCTTGGGAAAAAACCGGTTGGTTAGTCTACGGGGCAGCTGAGTGAATTCAATTGAAGTCCGTAGGGCGCAACATGAGCGGCGCTCATACGGACGTTCAGGGGCCACATGGTCTGCGAGCGGTGATTGCCGCGCGCGCGTCGATCGGCTAGCATTCCCGACTAATTTACTAGGATATAGCCCGGCCCCGCGCCAGGCGAACGAGGATGAGCATGATCGAGATCACCGAGACGGCCCAGAGCTACCTGCGCGAGCTGCTGTCGAAGCAGGACGACGGCGATGTGGGCATCCGCGTGTTCGTCGCTCAACCGGGAACCCCTCATGCGGAAACCTGCATCGCCTACTGCCGCCCCGGGGAAGAGCAGGCCGGCGATCTCCCGGTAAGCTACGACGGCTTCACCGCCTGGTTCGAGGAGCGCAGCGCCCCCTATCTGGAAGATGCGCTGGTCGACTACCAGGAAGACCGCATGGGCGGGCAGCTGACCATCAAAGCGCCCAATGCTCGAACCCCCAAGGTGGGCCCCGACGCACCCATCGAAGACCGCATCAATTACGTGCTCTACAACGAGATCAATCCTGGCCTGGCTGCCCATGGCGGCGTGGTGTCGCTGGTGGAGGTGCTCGAGGACAACGTCGCGGTGCTGCAGTTCGGCGGCGGTTGCCAAGGCTGCTCCGCCGTGGACATCACCCTGAAGAACGGCGTGGAGCGATCGCTGATGGAGCAGGTGCCGGAGCTCACCGGGATCCGGGATGCTACGGATCATACGGTTACGGAGAATGCCTACTACAGCTAACGGCTTTTCGCGCTCGTTCGCTCGTTCGCGCGTTCGCTCGTTCGCGCGTAGGGGCCTTCGCTGCGCGGCGTGCGGCGGCAAAACCACCTGCACGCCCCCGCGCCACCCGTCCCGGGTGCCCTCGCTACGCAAACTTGCCAGCGCAGCGGCTGAGCTGACGGTCATCCGCCGCGGCGTCA
>JBLRXD010000273.1:0-6203 GCA_047920935.1 Pseudomonadales bacterium
GGGCCCGGAGATTGACCCGGCACGGCCTTCGCGCAGCCGCTCCGCGGTGCCCTTGCTGCGCAAAGTTGCCGCCGTTGCGGGTGACTGGCGTCACCCGCAACGGCGTCAATTTGCTGCGCGCGGCTGCGCTCCACGGCTCGTGCCAGGTCAATCTCCGGGCCCGCGCCCCGTGCAAGCTCAGCGCGCCATCTGCCGCACGTTCCGGGGGCTTGCTTGCGGTGGCGGCCACCATACAGGGGCGGCCGCCATACAGGGGCGGCCGCCATAAAGGGGCGGGCGCCTATGAGGCACCACGGCCGACGGGGCGGGCGTCGAGGCCTTGTTGGGTTAGGAGGAAGGCGGCGAGCGCACGTTCGCGATGGGTTGCGCCGACGATGGCGTAGTGGTGCTCGGGTGAGAGTGTTCGAGCGGCTGCGCGGATGTCGGTGACCGGCAGGTGCAGGGCGGCCGCCGGCGGGTGGCGATCGAGGCTGAGGAGACGCCGGCCATCGGGGTGGGCCAGCGGTTGCACCACGCGGTGCAGCAACCAGGTGGCGAACAACTCGGCGGGCAGACTCACGGTGCTGCCGGATGAGCGCATCCAGACGCTGGCATTGCGCACCCGGCCGGTGATCAACGCGTCTTCGCCGAACAGGCTGCCGGGGGACAGGGTCGCCACCGCGGTGGCGCCGTCGGCGCCGATGATTTCTGCGCGCCCGCTGCAGAGCACGTAGCAGCGGTCGGCGGCAGCGCCGGCGGCGATGATGCACTCGTCGCGTTGCTGCTGCTCAGTGGTCATGGCGCGCAGGATCTGTTGCCAGGCGGCGGGGTCGAGCCGCTGCATCAGCGGCGACAGCAAAAAACGCTGCTGCCAGAGATCATCGTCGGCGCGCACTTCGACCACGTCGGGGAGGCCGGCGATCGCCGTGACGTCGGGTGCATGAGGATCGACCCGGAGAAACAGCGCGGAGCTGAGCGTCTCGACCTCCCGGGCGCCCGGATAGATGGGCTCGCGCGCCCGGGTCGAACCGGCGGCCACCACCGCGGCCGAACCCGCAGCGCCGCCGACCACCCGCACCCGCCCCTCCAGCAGATAGTAATGCCCCGCCAGCGCCCGCCCGGAGCGGACCAGCCAGCGTCGCGGTGGCAGCCGCAGTTGGCGGGCGCCGGCCGCCAGCGCTTCCAGCGCCGCAGCGGGCAGCCCGACGAAGGCCGGCAGCCGTTTGAGTACGTCCAGGTACATGCGGTGATGATGACCGCGCCGCGGGTGCGGCGGCAGCCGCCTTGTGAGGCCGTCAAGGTAAGCCAGCGGCCGCGCCGAAGCGCGACCCTCGCCGGTCCGCGGGTCAGCGTCTGCCGATGGCGCGATGGCCGATGTCGCGGCGGTAGTAGTGGTCGCGCCAGCTGATCCCGGCAACGCCCTGATAGGCCCGCCGCTGCGCCGCGGCGACGTCGTCGCCCAGACCCACCACGCAGAGCACGCGCCCGCCGTTGCTGACCACCTGGCCGTCCACCAGCCGAGTGCCGGCGTGAAACACCTTGAGGTCGTCGGCGTCGCAGCCGTCGAGCCCGTCGATGGGATCGCCTTTGCGATAGTCGTTGGGATAGCCGCCGGCCGCCATCACCACGCCCAACGCCACCCGCTGGTCCCACTGCAGCTCCACCCCGGCCAGGTCGGTAGCCAGGGCCCGGCGGCAAACGGCCACCAGGTCGGAGCGCAGCCGCATCATCACCGGCTGCGCCTCGGGATCGCCGAACCGGCAGTTGTACTCGATGACCTTCGGGGTACCGTCCGGCATGATCATCAGACCGGCATAGAGGAAGCCCACGTAGGGATCACCGTCGGCGGCCATGCCGGCCACGGTGGGTTTGATCACCTCTTCCATGATCCGCGCGTGCACCTCGGCGGTCACCACCGGCGCCGGCGAGTACGCACCCATGCCGCCGGTGTTCGGCCCCGTGTCACCATCGTCGCGGGCCTTGTGATCCTGGCTCGATGCGAACGGTACCGCGGTGACGCCGTCGCACAGGCAGATGAAGCTGGCCTCCTCGCCGTCGAGGAACTCCTCCACCACAACCCGGCTGCCGGCGGCGCCGAACGCGGAGCCCGACAACATCGCGCGCACCGCTGCCACGGCCTCGGCCACGGTGCGCGCCACCACCACACCCTTGCCCGCCGCCAACCCATCGGCCTTGACGACGATGGGCGCGCCCTGGGCGTGGATGTAGGCCTCCGCCGCGGCGGCGTCGGTGAACGTCCGGTAGGCGCCGGTGGGGATGCCGTGGCGGGCCAGGAAATCCTTGCTGAAGGCCTTGGAGCCTTCCAGCTGCGCGGCGCGGCTGGTCGGACCGAAGCAAGGCAGCCCGGCGGCATCGAAGTACTCACGAATGCCGCCCACCAGCGGCGCCTCCGGGCCGACAATGGTGAGCGCCACCCGTTCGCGCCGCGCCAGCTCAGCCAGGCCGGCGAAATCGTCCACGGCGACCTCGACATTGACCAGCCCCGGCTCGCGCGCGGTACCGGCATTGCCCGGGGCCACCAGCACCTGCTCCACACCCTCGCCCTGCAGCGCCCGCCATGCCAGCGCGTGCTCGCGGCCGCCGTTGCCTATCACCAGAATCTTCATAGCCACCCTCGCGGAAGTTGCTTCGGCTCAGTGCCGGACTCAGTGCCGGAAGTGGCGAACGCCGGTGAACACCATGGCCATGCCGTGCTCGTCGGCTGCAGCCACCACTTCGTCGTCGCGCACCGAACCGCCCGGCTGAATCACGGCGGTGATGCCCGCTGCGGCCGCGGCATCGATGCCGTCGCGGAACGGGAAGAACGCGTCCGACGCCATCACCGACCCGGCTACCGTAAGCCCTTCGTCCGCCGCCTTCAGGGCAGCGATCCGGGCGCTGACCACGCGGCTCATCTGTCCGGCCCCCACGCCGAGGGTCTGGCCGTCACGGGCGTAGACGATGGCGTTGGACTTGACGAACCAGGCGACCTTCCAGGCGAACAGCAGATCGGTCATTTCCTGGTCGCTGGGCTGGCGCCGGCTCGCCACTCGCAGGGCGGCCTCGTCCACACACAGTTCGTCTGCCGTCTGCACCAGCAGCCCGCCGCCCACTCGCTTGTATTCCATTCCCCGAGGCGCCGCGTGCAGCGCGCCGCACGCGAGCAGCCGGACGTTCTTCTTGCGCCCCGCCGCCGCCACCGCATCCGCGTCGACCTCCGGGGCGATGACCACCTCGACGAACTGCTGTTCGAGCATGGCCTCCAGGGTGACGGCATCGAGCGGCCGATTCACCGCGATGATGCCGCCGAAGGCCGAGGTCGGGTCGGTGGCGAAGGCGCGCCGATAGGCCTCGAGCACTGTCTGCCCTTCGGCGACACCGCAAGGGTTGGCGTGCTTGACGATGACGCAAGCCGGCGCTGCGAACGCTTTGACGCACTCGAGCGCCGCATCCGTGTCCGCCACATTGTTGAACGACAGCGCCTTGCCCTGGAGCTGATGCAGGTTGGCCACGCTGCCCGTGGTCGCGCCGCCGCGACGCACCTCCCGATAGAAGGCCGCCTGCTGGTGGGGATTCTCGCCGTAGCGCATGTCGGCGAGCTTGTCGAATGCCAGGGTCAGGGACTCGGGCAGGGGCTCGGCGGCTCCAAGATATGCCGCCACCATGGCGTCATAGCGAGCGGTGTGGCGGAATGCTTTGATGGCCAGTTCCCGGCGCAACTCGAGATCGGTACCCGTCTGCTGCAACGCCTCGAGGATCCTCGGATAATCGGTCGGATCCACCACCACGGCTACGTCGGCGTGGTTCTTCGCGGCCGAGCGCAGCATCGCCGGCCCGCCGATGTCGATGTTCTCCACCGCCTCCGCCAGAGTGCAGTCAGCACGCGCCACCGTGGCCTCGAATGGATACAGGTTCACCACCACCAGATCGATGGGGGCGATGCCATGCTCGGCCATGACGGCGTCGTCGGCCCCGCGGCGCCCGAGAATGCCGCCGTGAATGGCCGGGTGCAGGGTCTTCACCCGCCCGTCCATGATCTCCGGAAAACCCGTGTGGGCGGAGACTTCCTTCACCGCCACGCCCGCGTCGAGCAGGGTGCGGAACGTGCCTCCGGTCGAGAGGATCTCGACCCCCAGGGCCGCAAGCCCCGCGCCGAGTTCCACGATGCCCGCCTTGTCGGAGACGCTGAGCAGCGCCCGCGCCGGCCTGGATGGGGTCGAGTCGTTCATATGATGCCGTGATCCTTCAGTTTTTTCCGCAGCGTGCCGCGGCTCATGCCGAGTACCTCCGCCGCCTGGCTCTGATTGAAGCCGACATAGCGCATGACGCTCGCCAGCAACGGTTGCTCCACCTCCCGCATCACCACGTCGTAGAGGTCGCAGGGATGCTCGCCCTCGAGAACGGCGAAGTACTCGCCGAGTACCTGCTCCACCTGGCTCCTGAGCAGAGTGCCGCGCTGCGCCACCACCTCGGCTTCGCCCACTGTGGCCGCATCGGCCTCTGTCTCCGCTGGGGCATTTTCCTGCTTGCTCAAGCGGCCACCTGTGCGGTCATTGCCCCCAGCCAGCGGAGTTGCTCCGCCGGGTCATCGAGGCGGTGGAAGGCGGCGACCACCTGGGCACCCTGCGGCAACCTTGCCAGATACCACTGCACGTGCTTGCGCGCGACGCGCACGCCCTTGTCACCGTAGAAGTCGTGCAACGCCGCCACATGCTCGCGCATCACCGCCCACTTCTCGGCGAGGCTGGGCTCGGCCCTGGCGGGGTCGGCTACCATGCCCAGCAGCCATGGCGCGCCCAGCGCGGCGCGGCCGATCATGACGCCATCGACCCCGGTGCGGACGAGCACCGAGCGCGCTTTGGCAGGGGAATCGATGTCGCCATTGGCGAACACCGGGATGCGCAGCCGCGACTTGATTTCGGCAACGGTGTCGTACTCCGCCTCTCCGGCGAACCGGCACGCCCGTGTGCGGCCATGCACGGCCACGGCGGCGACCCCTTCCGACTGCAGCAGCTCGGCCACCGCCACGCCGTTTTTCATCTCGCTGGACCAACCGGTGCGCATCTTCACCGTCACCGGCACCGGCACAGCAGCCACTGCGGCGCGAACGATACGCGCCACCAGCTCGGGATCCTTGAGCAGTTGTGATCCTGCCGCCTTGCGGCAGACTTTTTTTGCCGGGCAGCCGAAGTTGATGTCGATGATCTGCGCACCGTCGTCGACGTGGCGTCGCGCCGCGTCAGCCACCGTCTGCGGATCACCGCCAGCTATCTGCACCACTCTGGGTTCGATGCCCGTCACCGCCACCCGCCGCAGCCGCGACTTGTCGGTATCCCACAACTGCTCGTGCACGGCCAGCATCTCGGACACCACGTAGCCGGCGCCGTAGCGCCAGGCGAGCGCCCGGAAGGGGGCATCGGTAATGCCGGCCATAGGGGCCAGAAGCACCGAGTTGCGCAGTTTGTACGGCCCGATGTGAGGCCCTGTGGAAGTCACTGGATTGCCGGGGTACCCAACGGAAGGGGCGTAATGATACGCCTTCGCCGCGCTACCTCAACTTCGCCGCGCCGATGGCCGCGAGTTCAGCGCAGACGCAGGAAGTAATTCACCGCCTCAGGGCCGGGATCTTCAATGCTCAGCTCGACCTGCACCGGCGTTTTCGCCGGGATCAGCGTCATCCCCATCGCATCGCCCGATAGATACTCCTCGGGATGGTAGCGGCGGCCGGCGACCAGGATGTCGCGCAGCGACGTGAAGCGCAGTTCGAGCACGGGAAACGGCTGAGCGAACTCGGCGTCGTTGACGATGACGGCGTTCACCAGCAGCATGCCGCGCTGCTGCGGATCGCTGCGCACCGCCAGGTTGCGGGTGGCGAGCAGGGCCACGTCGCGCTGAACGGGCAATTCGCAGCCCAGGGTGCGGCAAGCGGTGGCATACAAGCCGCGCCACTGGGGCTGCTTGGCCCAGTCGTCGAACTGATACCAGAGCACCTGAACCGCCAGCAGCAGCAGGCCGAACGCGATTCCCGCCCACACCAGAGGCCGCCGCGCGCGCGGCTCGCCGAACACCACCGGGGCAGCTTCGGCCGCCACCGGCTCGGCCGCAACTGGAGTGGCCGCAACTGAAGGGGCCGCCAGCGGGCTCGAGGCAGCCGCAGCATCCGCGGTGGCAGCCGCAGCTTCCTCGGTGGTCGTCGAACCGCCGCCCGTAGACATGGCGGCCAC
>JBLRXD010000274.1:0-6193 GCA_047920935.1 Pseudomonadales bacterium
TGTCGCCGCCTATGTCCACCAGCATCGACTCGCAGCCCTGCTGCCGCAACCGCGACACCACCCGGTCGACGCCGTGACCCTTGGCAATGCCGGAGAGATCCACGTACAGATCCGCCTGCTTGCGCAGCGCCGGCGGCTGCCACCGCACTTCGAGATGGGTATAGCCCACCCGGGCAAGCGCATCCTCCACCTCCGCCGCGGTAGGCGGGCGGTCTACCTTAGGCGGGCCGAAACCCCAGAGATTCACCAGCGGCCCGACCGTGACGTCGAACGCCCCAGCCGACTCACGGCTCAATGTCTCGGCGGCGGCAACCACCTCGACCAGAGTCTCAGGAACCGCAAACCACTCTCCGATGGGGGCGCGATTGAAGCGCGACAGCGCGGAATCCGGCAGATAGGTGGACATCTCAGCGTTGACCTGCAGCAACTCCTCCTCGATATCTGCGGAGACATCCAGCGGGCAACGCGCGGTGACCTCGTAATATGTGCCCATGGTGGAGCCGCTGTAGCGCCGGTAGTCGGCGCCGTCACCGCAACCGGCCAGCACTGCTGCAAACGCCAGCACCACGAGCGACGGCCGGGCGAACAGAAACCAGGCCGCGCCGCGACGGGGCCGGGAGCGGAACGAAGACAACGAGATCAAGAGACCAGCACCACGCACGAAGATAACTAACTCAGTATAATGCGCCGCCCGCGGCAACGCACATCGCTTCGCCGCCATGACAAGTGTATCGACAATTCCATGGCAAGCTTACTGCTGCTTCGACACGGCCAGATCAAGGCCAACCGATTGGGCCGCTGGCACGGCTCTACCGACAGCCCTCTCACCTGGCGCGGGCGGCGCGAAGCCAAGCGCACCGCCAGGCACATCCGCACCACCCAACCGGCGCTGCGAGCCATCTACTCGAGCCCGCTGACCCGCTGCCGCCACACCGCGGAAATCGTCGCCGAGAGCCTCGGGCTCGAGGTCGAGATCCACTACGATCTGCGCGAATACGCCATCGGCGAGTGGGAAGACAAATCCTTCAAGGAACTCGCCGCGCAATACCAGTTCGTCGAGCTCGCCACCGGCGATCACGATTTCGCGCCGCCCGGGGGAGAAACCCTGCGCCAGGTCGCCGCGCGGATCGTGCCGGCGTTCCGGGAGATCCACCACCGTCACCAGGATGACGAGCGGGTGCTGATCGTCAGCCACGGCGCCGCCATGGCGGTGGCGCTGGGTACCCTGATCGATCACAACCCCGGGAGCTGGACGAACTACCACTTCGCCAACTGCAGCCTGACCGAACTAGTGCTTTCGCCGGCACCTTACGTTAACTTCTTCAACACGACCTTACACCTTTGAACGATCCTGACCGAACCGCCAACGGCATCGGCAAGCTGGCTGAACGGGAGGAAATATGGGAGAGCAAGCCATGCCCGAATACTGCAGCGTCGAGAAACGCGACCACATCTTCATCGTCACCCTGGAGCGCCCTGAGCGGCTCAATGCGCTGCATCCACCGGCGAACGCCGAACTGGGCGAGGTGTTCGATCAGTTCGCTGCCGACGACGACATGTGGGTCGCCATCATCACCGGCCGCGGCCGCGGCTTCAGCGCCGGCAACGACCTGCGCTACCAGGCCGAAGGCGGCGAACGCGTACCGATGCCGAAGGGCTTCGCCGGGCTGACCTCACGGTTCGACCTCAACAAGCCGGTGATCGCCGCCGTCAACGGCGTTGCCATGGGCGGAGGTTTCGAGATCGCCCTGGCGTGCGACCTGATCATCGCCTCTGAAAATGCCACCTTCGCGCTTCCCGAGCCGAAGGTGGGCCTGGCGGCGCTGGCGGGGGGGCTGAACCGCCTGCCTCGGCAGATCGGCGCCAAACGGGCGCTCGGCATGATTCTCACCGGTCGCCACGTGCCGGCTCGAGAAGGCAAGGAACTGGGTTTCGTCAACGAGGTGGTGGCGCCCGAGGAACTCATGGATGCCGCCTTGCGCTGGGCGGCGCAGATCTGTGAGTGCGCGCCCTTGTCCATCCGCGCCAGCAAGGACGTGGTCTACCGCAGCCTGGATACCGCCTCGCTGGAAGACTCCATGCGCGCCCAGTACGACTCCGTCAAGGCCATGGTCGGCAGTGAAGACTTCGTCGAAGGCCCGAAGGCCTTTGCCGAAAAGCGCAAACCGAACTGGAGGGGGCGCTAGCCCCAGCCGAGCACCGCACCGAGCAACTGGCTTAGCACCCGCGCGGGCGCTAAGCCTGAGCCAGCAACTGGGCGGTGCCGATGGCGTCTGCCACCACGGCGACCGCCAGGCAGACGTCGTCGAGCGCCTCCTGCTCGCCGCGCACGGTCATCTCCGCGATGATCTCCACTCGCGGGATGGCCACGTGGAGGAGATCGGGCGTGGTGGCGAACTGTTCGGTATATCTGGGGGCTGTCATTCGCTTGCCTCGACGAGATACTACGGTCGACGGCAAAACCTCTTCAGAAATCGTGCCAGTGCCCGAATATATTCCCAAGCCTATGATTAATATGGATTTTGGCGGAATTCTCTGGCGCGGGCCCGACGCCGGCGATGCCCCTGGCGGCAACAATCTGACGTTTTGCGCCCCCCAATTGGCCAAGCCAGCTGACCAGATGCGGCTCATCAGCGAGGGCGCATCAGCGGCATGAGCGAGGCTCACAACGAGCGCCGCGCTGAGCGCCTCTACCAGGTAGAGGTACGGCGCAATCTAACCCGCAACTTCGTCGTCCACCTGGTGCACGGCATGCTCGGGCAGACGGGCTTCCGGCTGTTGAACGCACCTACCTTCCTGCCTGCTTACATCTTGTTCCTGTCGGGGTCGAACATTGCCGTAGGCGTGGCCCTGGCACTGCAGGCCTTCGGCATGGCGGTGACGCCGCTGCTCGGCGCCACACTCATCGAGCACCGCTCGAAGGTTCTGCCACTGGGCTTCATCACCGGCGCCGCCATGCGCTTTTCGGTGCTGGGCATCGCCCTGTCCGGACTGCTGCTGTCGCCCACCCATGCGCTGTGGGCCATCTTCTTCTGGTTGACCCTGTTCGGGCTGTTCCAGGGCATGCAGGGGGTGATCTTCAACTACCTGATGTCCAAGGTGATTCCCGTGTCCAAACGGGGCCGGCTCACCGGATTGCGCAACTTCCTGGCCGGCATCACCTCTGCCGCCGTAGCCGTGGCCGGGGGGGAGATCTTCCTCGGCGCCGACCCTGACGTCGCGGGCTATTCGTACACCTTCATCCTCGCCTTCGTGCTCACCATGTGCGGCTTGCTGGCCCTGGCGTTCACCCGCGAGCCGGAGCCGCCCACCTTGCGGCAACGCTCCAGCCTGGCGCAGCGTTTGTCCGATCTGCCGGCGCTGCTGCGCGGCGACCCGGCGTTCACTCGCTACGTTCTCGCCCGCTCGCTGGCCACTGCCGGGCGCATGGCGCTGCCGTTCTACATTCTCTACGCCGCGGCGAGCATCGAACTCAGCGGGACGAATCTGGGCATTCTTACCGTGGCATTCACCCTCGCCGGCACGGTGTCGAATCTGCTGTGGGGCAGCATGGCCGACCGCCACGGTTTCCGGCTGGTGTTCCTGCTGAGCATCGCTCTGTGGGTGGTGTCGACCCTGTTGCTCATGACCTCGAGCGGCCTGCTGGTTACCTCGGTGGTGTTCGTCGGCATCGGCGCGGCGGTACAGGGCTTTCAGAACTCCGCCATGAACATGACCCTGGAGTTTGGTCATCGCGACGATCTGCCCATGCGCATCGCCATCGCCAACTCCGCCTCGGAAATCGCCGGCGCGCTGGGCCCGCTGCTGGGCGGCGCCATTGCCGCCTACTTCGGCTACACGCAACTGTTCCTGGTGTCGGTTGCGTTCCTGGTGGCGGGTGGTCTAATGGTGGTCATGCTGGTGCCGGAGCCCCGCCACCAGAAGGTCGTTTAGTGTTGGGAGGAGGCGCAACATGCCACTGAAAGTGGGCTACAAAGCCCTGCTGGAAGCGGCGGAACGAGAGGTCCGCACGCTCACGGTAGACGAAGCCAAAGCCCTGCACGGGCGCGATGACGTGCAGTTCGTCGACATTCGCGACGTCCGCGAGCTGCAGCGCGAAGGCAAGGTACCGGGCGCCTTTCATGCCACCCGGGGAATGCTCGAGTTCTGGGTCGACCCGGAGAGCCCGTACTACAAGGACGTGTTCGGCCAGAGCAAGACCTTCGTGTTCTACTGCCAGAGCGGCTGGCGTTCGGTGCTGGCCGCACAGACGGTGCAGCACATGGGGCTGGAAAACGTCTGCCACATCGGCGGCGGCTACCGCGCCTGGAAGGACGCCGGCGGCGCCACGGAAGAGCAGGCGCCCCGCGGCTGACGCAGTCGGCGGCGGCTGCGGCTGACGCAGTCGGCGGCGGCTGCGGCTGACGCAGTCGGCCGGCGCCCCCCGCGACGGGCGCACCGGGGTGACGGTCGGTCACAGCGCGCCGTGGAGCACGCCGCGCTGATCCAGATAGGCCAGCAATTGCTCTACCGCCTGCTCCACGTCCATCTCGGTGGTGCGGATGTGCAGCTCCGGCGCTTCCGGGGCCTGGTACTCCGAGTCGATGCCGGTGAAGTTGCTGATCTCACCGGCCCGGGCGCGCTTGTACAGCCCCTTGGGATCGCGCTGCTCACAGACCTCGAGCGGCGTATCCACGAACACCTCGATGAACTCCCCCTCATCCAGCAGATCGCGCACCATGCGCCGTTCGCTGCGGAACGGCGAGATGAACGAGACGATGGTGATCAGCCCGGCGTCCGCCATCAGCCGCGCGGCCTCACCCACCCGGCGGATGTTCTCCACCCGATCGGCGGAGGTGAAACCCAGGTCGCGGTTCAAACCGTGGCGCACGTTGTCGCCATCGAGAATGTAGGTGTGCCGATTCAGATCATGCAGGCGGCTCTCGAGCAGATTGGCGATGGTCGACTTGCCTGACCCGGACAACCCCGTCATCCAGATCACCACCGGCTGCTGATGCTTGATCGTCGCCCGGCGCGCTTTGTCCACGGTCAGCGCCTGCCAGACGATGTTGTCCGCCCGCCGCAGCGAGAAGTCGAACAGCCCGGCGCCTACGGTGGCGAAGCTCTGCCGATCCACCAGAATGAAGCTTCCCAGCTCGCTGTTCTCGACGAACGGATCGAAGGCCAGGCGGTGGCTGAGGCTGATGTTCGCCACGCCCACCTCGTTCAACGCCAGACTTTTCGCCGGCTGAGTCTCCAGCGTATTGACGTTGACGCTGTGCTTGAGCTCCGTGACCGTGCAGGGAATGGTACGGGCGGCAGATTTGAGATAGTACTGGCGCCCCGGATACATGGGCGCCTCGCCCATCCACAGCAGATGGACGGCAAGCTGATCCGAGGTCTGCGGCGGGTTCTGCGCGGTGGAGATCACGTCGCCACGGCTGACGTCGATCTCATCGGCAAGCACCAGGGTCACCGCCTGTCCGGGCTGTGCCTGCTCGAGATCGCCGCCGTGGGTGACGATCCGGCTGACCGTCGAGCGCAGCCCCGAGGGCAACACCTGCACCGAGTCGCCCGGACGCACGCTGCCGCTGGCCACGGTGCCGCTGAACCCCCGGAAATCCAGGTTCGGGCGATTGACCCACTGCACCGGCATGCGGAACGGCTTGGCGACCAGATCCTTGACGGTCTGCACCGTCTCCAGGTGCTGCAGCAGGGTCGGGCCCTGATACCAATCCATCATGGTGCTCGGCGTCGAGACGTTGTCGCCCTTCAACGCCGAAATCGGGATGCCCACCACGTTGAGCGCCCCAAGCTCGGCGGCGAACTGCCGATACTCCTCGAGGATGCGGTGGTAGACCTCGGCGTCGTAGCCGACCAGATCCATCTTGTTGACGGCCACCACCACATCACGAATGCCGAACAGCGAGGCGATGAAACTGTGCCGCCGGGTCTGGGTGAGGATGCCCGTGCGGGCGTCGACGAGGATCACCGCCAGCTCGGCATTCGACGCCCCGGTCGCCATGTTGCGCGTGTACTGCTCGTGCCCCGGGGTGTCGGCGACGACGAACTTGCGCTTATCGGTGGCGAAGTAACGATAGGCGACGTCGATGGTGATGCCCTGCTCCCGCTCCGCCGCCAGGCCGTCCACCAGCAGGGCGAAGTCGATCTCCTCCCCCTGGGTGCCCTGGCGCCGGCTGTCGGCCTCGAGCGC
>JBLRXD010000275.1:0-6109 GCA_047920935.1 Pseudomonadales bacterium
GCGGCGGGTCAATGTGCGGCGGGTCAATGTGCGGCGGGTCAATGTGCAGCAGGTCAGTGAAAATCCCTGGAGCGGAACGGCCCTGCACTGGGCGAGCCGCCATCGCCGGCGACCGGGCTCGCCGAGGCCAACGCGCTGAGCAATCCCGAGACGTCCTCGACGTGACCGGCGACTACGTGGATCACCTCCTGATCCCGTTCCACCACGCCCTTGATACGCAACAATCGCCCCTGCAGCAGGGCGGCGCGAAACTGCTCGAGCACCGAAGCCCATACCACCAGATTGATGTTGCCGGTCTCGTCCTCCAGGGTGACGAACAGCACCCCGGTCGCAGTTCCCGGCCGCTGCCGGCCGGTGACCAGGCCCGCCACCCGAACGAACTGACCATGCCGGCAGGCCTCCAATTCCGCCGCGGTATAGCAGCGCGCCAGGTTGCGGCCCAACTGCGCGTCGTTGCGCAGCAGCGCCAGCGGATGGCTGCCCAGAGTCAGCCCCAGATAGCGGTAGTCGTCCAGCATGTCGCCCACCGCCGACGGCGCCGGCAAAAACACTTCTGTAAGAGCGATCTCCCGATCGCGATCTTCGCAATCGCCCACCCCCTCCAAAGCCATCGGCTCGCGAATTCCCGCCACCTCCCAATGAGCCTGATAGCGATGCCCGGCAAGCGAGCGCAACGCGCCAGCCCGTGCCAGAAACCGCAACGCCGGGCCGTTCACGCCCGCCCGCCTGGCCAGATCCTCTGCATCGGCGAAAGGGCGCGCTGCAGCGATACGCCGGCCGATGGCTTCCGACAGGCCTTTCACCATTCGCAGGCCGAGGCGTAAGGGTGGTTGCGACTGCTCGTCGTAGGAGCGATCTCCAGATCGCGATCGGGAGATCGCTCCTACGGGCGGTTCCAACTCATGGTCCCAACTGCTGTGCTGAACGTCCACGGGGTGGACGCGGATGTGATGGCGTACCGCGTCCTGAATGAGTTGAGAAGGGGTGTAGAAGCCCATGGGCAGGCTGTTCAGCAGCCCGCAGTAAAAGGCGGCCGGCTCGTGACGTTTGAGCCAGGCCGATACGTACACCAACAGGGCGAAGCTGGCGGCATGGGATTCCGGAAAGCCATACTCGCCGAAACCCTCGATCTGCCTGAAAACCCGCTCGGCGAAATCCCGGTCGTGGCCGCGCGCCAGCATGCCTCCGATGAGTTTCTGCTCGAAACCACCCAAGCCGCCGCGGCGTTTCCAGGCAGCCATGGCACGCCTTAGCTGATCGGCCTCGCCGGCGGTGAAGCCGGCGGCCACCATGGCCAGCTCGATCACCTGCTCCTGAAAGATGGGCACGCCCAGGGTGCGCTCGAGCACCCTGCGCACGCCGGCATCGGAATACTCCACCGGCTCCAGACCCTGCCGCCGCCGCAGGTACGGATGCACCATGTCGCCCTGGATGGGCCCGGGCCGAACGATGGCCACTTCGATGACCAGGTCGTAGAAGTGGCGTGGCTTGAGTCGCGGCAGCATGGCCATCTGCGCCCGGGATTCCACCTGAAACACGCCGACGCTGTCGCCGCACTGCAGCATCTCGTAGGTTGCTGGGTCTTCGGCCGGTATGGTCGCCACGCTGAGCCGGGTGCCACGGTAGGCGTTGATGGCGCTGAGCGCCTTGCGGATGGCGGTGAGGATGCCGAGCCCCAACACGTCCACTTTCATCAGGCCGAGAGCCTCGAGGTCGTTCTTGTCCCACTGGATGACGGTGCGATCCTCCATGGCCGCGTTTTCCGTCGGCACCAACTGGGCCAGCGGGCCCCGAGAGATCACGAAGCCGCCGACGTGCTGGGACAGATGACGCGGAAAGCCGAGGATGCGGTCGACGAAGTACAGAAACTGCTTCACCACGGCGCTGTCGGGGTCGAGCCCGCCGGCCTGAAAACGCTCCGCCAGGGTGGCTCGGTTGTCCCACCAGGCCAGCGACTTGGCGAGCAGATCCAGCAGGTCGAGATCCATGCCCAACGCCTTGCCGACGTCGCGCACCGCACTCTTCGGCCGATAGGTGATGAGGGTGGCGGCCAGCGCTGCGCGATCCCGGCCGTAGCGTTTGTAGATGTACTGGATGACTTCCTCGCGGCGCTCGTGCTCGAAATCCACGTCGATGTCCGGCGGCTCGGCTCGCTCTTTGTTGACGAAACGCTCGAACAGCAGGTGCATGCGCGACGGATCCACTTCGGTGATGTGCAGGCAATAGCAGACCGCGGAGTTGGCCGCCGAACCGCGCCCCTGGCAGAGAATGTTCTGGCTGCGGGCGAACTGCACGATGTCCTGCACGGTGAGGAAGTAATACTCGTAGTCGAGCTCGCGAATCAGCACCAGCTCGCGCTCCACCAGCGCCCGGGCTTCTTCCGGCATGCCCTCCGGCCAGCGCTCGGCGGCGCCGGCGTAAGTGAGCTGACGCAGGTATTCCTGGGGCGTGAGGTGAGGCGGCACCAGCTCTTCAGGGTATTCGTAGCGCAGCTCGTCCAGAGAGAAGCTGCAGCGCTCGGCGATGAGACAGGATTCCAGCAGCATTTCCGGCGGATACAGGCTCTGCAACGCGGCGATGGGCCGCAGGTGCCGCTCGGCATTCTGAAAACCCCGATGTCCCAGCTCCGCCACCGTGGTGGTGTGGCGGATGGCGGTGAGCAGATCCTGCAGCGGCTGCCGCTCGGGCGTGTGGGCATGCACATCGTTGGCTGCGACGATGGGCAGATCGAGGCGCATGGAAAGGGTGAGCGCGTGGGCCATCTTGTCCAGGTCGTCGTCTTCCCGAAACAGCTCGAGGGCGATCCACAGCTCGGGAAACAGCGCTTTCAGCTGCCGGCCCTGATCCATCAGCGTGCCGATGTCGCCGCAGGCCGGTATCCACAGTGCGAAACACCCCTCGATGGCCCAGCGGAAATCGCTGAGATGGGCCTCGTAACTGCCCTTGGGTGAGCGCCGCCGCAGCCGGGTGATCAGCGCCGACAACTGCCCGTAAGCGCTGCGATCCGGCGCCAGCAGCACCAGCCGGAAGCCTTCCGCCAGGCGGAACTCCGCCCCGACGATGAGCCGGATGTCGAGCTCCCGGGCGGCCATGTGCGCCTTCACCACCCCGGAAAACGAGCACTCGTCGGTGAGCGCGATGGCCTGATAGCCCAATTCCGCGGCACGGATCACCAGCTCCTCGGGGTGGGACGCACCACGCAGAAAGCTGTAGTTGCTCAAACAGTGGAGCTCAGCGAACGTCATGACTCACCTCGATCCCCCGAGTAGGAGCGATCCAGCGGCCTTGCGGCCGCCGCGGTCGCTTGAGGAGAACAAGGTTCTCCATAAGAGCGATCTCCAGATCGCGATCGCCCGGCACTGGTCGCGCGTCCTGCATCGCGATCAGCCCGGCACTGATAGAGCGTCCTGTCGGCGGCCGCTTGGTCGCTTCTACGCAAAATATCCATGCAGAAACCATCGCTCCTGTGGATCGACGAACACCCAGCACTCCGCCCCGCTGTGGTGACGGGCCACGTAGTAATCGCGGATCTCACTGGGAGGCGTCTGAACCCCTTGCGGATGCTCAGAGGGCGTCGCCGTTTCGCCGCCGGTGAGCCACCAGCCGGTATGAATGCGCTCCGGCCCCCGCAGCAGGGTGAGTTGCTGCAAGCCGATGGCGCGCGGCGGTTCGAACAGCCACAGCGGTCGTTTGCCCGCTTTGCCGTGGGACTGTGCGGGCGATTTCGCTGTCGCAGCGGGCGATTTCGCTGTCGCAGCGGGCGATTTCGCTGTCGCAGCGGGCGCTGGCGCGCTCGCCTTCTTGCGCCTGTGACGCGGCGGCGGGCGGGGCGCCGCCAGCTGCGGCGTCACCCCGGCCCAGGCGCGCTCGGGCAGATGCTGCTCCTGGACTTCCAGGCTGTAACAAGCGCCGCGACCGAGCCGCGCGCGCAGCTGATCCACCAGTTCATCCAGCCCCTGCATCTCGTCTGCGGGCGAGTGCATGCCCGGCTGGTTGTGGAACAGCCCGCGGTCACCCGCCGCCCAGGGAATGAGCCGAGGAGCTTCGAGTTCGAGGCCGATAACCTCCTCGGGCAGCACCATATCGGCCATCTGCAGCCGGGTGATCTCCAGAAAGGCTTCCCGGCGCTGCTGTGCACGGGCAAAGCGCACCGGCATACACACCCGCGACTGCCGTTCAGGCGCGACGTCAGCACGATCACCTGCATCGCTTGCTGCGACCGAACTGCCACTGGCCGAGAAATACCAGCGCAGCTGCTCGGCCCCCAGCTGACGCGCCACCAGCCAGTGCTGCAGGTCGATGAGCAGCCGTTGCATGGGGAATATCAAGGCTTCTTTGCTGTCCAGCGGCTCGAGCAGATGCAAGGTGGCGTGAAAACGTTCGGGTGGGCTGATGCTGGGTCGCGGATCCGGCCGCTCGCCGGTGAGGCGCGCGAGATAGTCCAGCAGATCCTTGCCGAAGCGCTGGGCCAAGCCACGGCTCGGCAATGCCAGGAGCTGCTCCAGGGTGCGAATGCCCATATTGGCGAACCGTTCGATGCGTTCCGGCGTAAGTTGCTTCGGCTCGATGGCCGCTTGATCGAGGGGAACCTGGCCCAGGCTGCTGGTGTCGGCCCGCGCCAGCGTCAACGCAGCCAACGGCGTCGCCGCCCAACGGATGCGCACCTCGTGCCCCAGCTCATGGCAAAGCGCCCGTGCCCGCTGGGCCAGCTGATCCACATCGCCGAACAGCTTGAGGCTGCCGCCGATCTCGAGTACCACGCCCGCCGCCATCGGCATCAGGCTGACCCGCGCGCTGAAGCCATACAGCACCTCGGCCAGCAGGCTGAGCCGCTCGAGCTCGCGCTCTGGATTGCGGCGATAGTGCCTGACCCCGGCGGCGATGCTGTGCGCGGTGGCCAGGGTGCTGCCCAAACCGATACCGGCCTCGATGGCTGCCGTATTACGCAGCACCACCCGGCTATCGTGAATCACCACCTGCGGATCCGCGCAGGCACGCCCCGCCGTGAACACTTCCAGCGGCAACAGCGGAAAATGCACCCCGAGCCACAGCATCAGTGGGTGACCCGTGGCCCCGTCGCTGCCGATGCCTGTGCGTCAGAAAGATGCTGCGCCTCGTGGCCGGCCCGCCCATGCTCGCGCTCATCTGCCGCAGTCGCCGGCTCGAGCCCGCGATGGCGCCACTTGCTGCGCCACAGCGAAAGCTGTTCACGAATTTCCGCCGGCCCCGTCGCATCGCCTACCTGCAAGCGGATGCCGGCAACCGGCCAGCCGCCCCGGCGCTTGCGGATGCCCACCGCCACGAAACCTGGCTCTTCCGCCGCCACCTGCAGCCTCAGCTCCGCCATGGAATTGGCCGCGGCAGCCTCCTCGGGGCGAAACAGGCAGGAGAGGGTGCGCCCCTGTCGCGCCGCCAATTGCAGCCGCCGGGTATCTTTGAGCTGCAACTGGCGCTCGTTCAGCCAGCCCAGCGCCATGCTGCAGGTGCCGGATCGGCTGGCCCGCTCCAATGACCACAGCGCCTCCTGGTGGGTTTTGGGGTGAATCAGCAGAATCTTGCTTATATCTATGCCCAGCGCCTGAAAGGCCGGCGCATAAGGAACGAACGGCGGGTTGATCCAGGCCACCCAGCGTGCCTGCTCGTGACTGAGGGCGCGCATGAGGGGTATGAGCAGGCGCAGCTCACCGACACCCGATGTGGCCAGCAGCAGCTCCGCGAGCCCCGAGCGCGGCCAGCCACCGCCGGGCAGGTGCTCGTCAAGACCGGAAAACCCACTGGAAATGGTGTCTGCAGGTCGATTGAGCTGGCCTGCCCGCCACAGCTCGGGGTGATCGAGCAGGCCAGCGAGTTCTTCTGAGGGCGTATTCGAACGGTTCATCTGATGACTGTATTTTTATACAGGGGTCGGCCAGATTACCTGTATGAAAATACAGTATCAAGGTGGGTGTCGGCGGATTTCGACGTCGATCGCTAGCGGATTTCGACGTCGTTCGTCGGCGGACTTCGACGTCGTTTGTCGGCGGACTTCGACGTCGTTTGTCGGCGGCCGCCGATAAGCACTTTCAGGAGCTGAAGTGCGCCCCATTCGAATCGCGACCCTCCGCGTGGC
>JBLRXD010000276.1:0-6100 GCA_047920935.1 Pseudomonadales bacterium
GGGCGAAGCGGATGTCCTCCATGTCGCGGGCGGAGACCTTCTGCATCGCCGCCTCGATCTCGGAGGGTGTCAGGCGGAGGCGCTCCGGCGCATGGCCGTCGAATTTCGCCGCCATCTCGCGCACCGCCGCGTCGCCGCGCGAGGCTCGCAGCAACGTCGCAAAGGCATGCTTCTCGATCATGTTCCATGCAACGACGATCAGTATGCCGGCGAGGCCGGCCAGAGGAATGAAGCTTGCGAGCGGCGCCGCCACGATCACGAACAGCAGCAGGAACACGGCATGCAGAATGCCGGCGATGGGCCCGTGCGCGCCGGCGCGCACGTTGGTCGCCGTGCGGGCGATGGTCCCCGTGACGCAGAATCCGCCGAACAGACCGGACGCGACGTTGGCGATGCCCTGTCCCACCAGTTCGCAATTGGACCGATGCCTGCGTCCCGTCATGCCATCGGCCACCACGGCTGACAGCAGCGACTCGATCGAACCCAACAGAGTGAAAGCAACCGCGCTGGGAAACACCGCCTGAATCCTGGTCAGGGTGATCTCCGGCAAGGCGGGCACGGGCAAAGTGCTCGGAATGCCGCCGAACTGTGAGCCGATCGTCGCGACCGGCAGATCGAACAGCGCGACGACCATCGCTGCGCCAACGATACCGATGAGCATGCCCGGCCATTGCGGGCGGGCCCGCCTGAGGCCCGCGATCACGCCGATGGTCGCCAGCGCGAGTACCACGGTCGTCGGCTCCAGCGTCGGCAGGCTCTCCCAGAGCACGGGGGCCTTCTCCAGCAGCGGCCCGGGTTCCGGCTTGCCGAGCGTCAACCCGAGCAGGTCCTTGAGCTGACCGAAAAAGATGATGACAGCGATTCCTGCGGTGAATCCGACCGTCACCGGATAGGGAATGAACTTGATGTAGGTACCCAACCGCAGCAGACCGACCGCCACCAGGAGGAGCCCCGAGAGCATGGTGGCGAGAATGAGACCATCCATGCCGTGCACCTGCACCGTCGCCGCCACCAGGACGATGAATGCGCCGGCCGGGCCGCCGATCTGGAACCGGCTGCCGCCCAGCAGCGAGACGAAGAAGCCGCCGATGATCGCCGTGTAGAGCCCCTGCGCCGGCGACGCTCCCGAAGCAATGGCGATCGCCAACGACAGCGGCAGCGCCACAATGGCAACGGTGAGACCGGCAATGGCATCCGCCCGCAACTGCGCGAGACCATAGCCTTCGCGCAGGATGGTGACGAGCTTCGGCGTGAAGAGATCGGCGAAGCTCGGGTTGGCGTGCGTCACGGTTGGCGTGGCGAGTCTTTGAGGCGGACGCCGCGGCCGCCACCGAGGCTCTGCGCGCCGTCACCGATGAGTTCGATACCGGCACGGTCGAGTGCATCGATTACTCGCGTGAGGCTCTCCACCACGCCACGGACATTCCCAGGGCTCGCCTCCATGCGTTGAATGGTCGGCGCCGAAACCCCTGCCAGCGCCGCCAGCGCCTTCTGGTCAATGCCGAGCAACGCTCTGGCGGCGCGCAGTTGTGCCGCGGTGATCATGTCGAGCGCTCGCTCTCGTGAGAGAGCTCGAATCTAGCGCCTCACAATTGATATTTCAAATATCACAAGTGACGATCGAGCACCAGATCACTTGGTGGCGCGGGTGCGTTGTCAAGCAAGCTTCGACTGCCCGAGTTGCGCCAGCAAGGTATCCTCGCGAGAGAAGTCGAACTGGTAGCGGTCGCGGCCCTCCTGCCGGTACCACGCGTAGGCATCCCGGTAGCCGTCTTCGATGCCGAAGCGCGGCACCCAGTCGATGTCGCGCAGCGCTTTGTCGATGCACAGCATGGCGGAACCGGTCAGCGCCTCGCCCCAGTGCAGCAGCGGGGGGCGTTGCGCGCGTGCGATGTCCATCGGCACGTGGACGATGTTCGGGGTTACCCCCATGGCGCGGGCGATGAGGTGCACCACGCCGACGATGCTGGTCACCTCCGCGCCCGACACGTTGTAAGCCTGGCCCCGCACGCGATCGTTACCCACCAGCGCGGCCATGCAGCGCGCGACGTCGTTGATGTGCACCAGCTGCATCGCGGCAAAGCCTTCGCCGGGGATCAGGATCGGCCGCCCGGCCTCGAGACGGGCGAAGAACGCCGGATCGCGGGTGGCTTGCGCGCTGCGCGGCCCCAAGGTATGCCCGACCCGCAGGCAGGTCGCGGGAAAGCCGGTGCGCTGCCATTCCTCCAGCAGGTAATCCTCGCACTGCACCTTGCCGACGCCGTAGGCCTTGCGCGGGTCCGCGTCGTCCGCAGCGTGGCGGCGGAAGTGCTCGTGGATCGGCTGCACGAAGCTGCGCCGATACACGGCCTGGGAACTGGTGAAGACGTATTGCGCTACCCGCCCGGCAAACAGATCCACCATGGGCTGCACGTCGGCCGGAAGGTAGGCGGTGTTGTCGAACACCACCTCGAAGTCATCGCGCCGGTCTTGCAGCGCCGCTTCGAATGCCCCGGCCTGGCGCCGGTCGGCGTGGATGCGCCGCACGCCCTCCGGCAGCGGCGCTTCGTGACTGTTGATGACGGTGACGTCGTGGCCGCAGCGGGCCAGTTCGAACACCAGATCGAGGCCGATGTAACGATTGCCGCCGGTTACCAGCACCCGCATGAAGACTCTCCGGAAGGATGAAAACCGGCCGACGGACTAGCCGACGGCGACCACGTGCCGCAGCGTACCGATGGGTTTTACTTCCACCTCGATCTGGTCGCCTTCGTCCATGAACACCGGCGGCTTGCGCGCGGCGCCGACGCCGCCCGGGGTGCCCGTAACGATGACGTCGCCGGGCACGAGCTCGCAGAAGGTCGAGCAGTACTCGATGATGTCGCCGAAGTCGAACACCAGCAGATCGGCGGTGGCGTTCTGCATGACCTCACCGTTGAGGCGGGTGGTGATCTCCATACGGGCGATGTCGCCGACCTCGTCGGGCGTCATCATCCAGGGGCCGAACCCGCCGGTGGCGGCAAAGTTCTTGCCCGGGGTGAACTGCGAGGTGTGCCGCTGGTACTCGCGCACGCTGCCGTCGTTGTAGATGCTGAACCCGGCCACATGAGCCAGTGCGTCTGCCTTGGCAATGCGCCGGCCGGCCTTGCCGATGATCAGCGCGATCTCGCCTTCGAAATCGAGGGTGGCGGATTCCGGGGGCCGCAACATGCTGTGGCCGTGACCGACCTGCGCGTTGGCGAACCGCACGAAGATGGTGGGATGCCCCTCGCCGCCGCGCCCGGTTTCCTCCTGGTGGGCCTTGTAGTTCAGGCCGACGCAGAGGATCTTGTCGGGATTCGGCACGGTCGGCAGGTAGTCGAGGCCGGCAAGCGGCACGTCGGCCTGATCTCCATAGCGCTGCACCAGTTGCGACAGCGCCTGGGCGCCGATGGCGGTCTTCAGGTCCGCGAACTCGCCCCACGAGCCCACGTCCACCACCCCGTCACCGTCAGCGGTAATGTAGCCAAAGGTCGCTTCCCCATCGCGAACGAACGACAACCAGCGCACCGCCCGGCCCTCAGTTGAACATGATGACGTTACGGGCGATCTCGCCGGTCTCGAGCGCCTTCATGGCGTCGTTGATGTCGTCGAGCTTGATGTGGCTGGAGATCATGTCGTCGAGGTGCAGCTTGCCCTGCAGGTAGAGTTCCACGTAGCGGGGCATGTCGACCCGGAAGCGGTTGGAGCCCATGAACGAGCCCTGGATCTTCTTTTCCATCAGGAACTCGACCCCATGCAGCGACACCATGTGGCCGGGCGGGATCATGCCGATGATGGTCGCGGTGCCGCCGTTGCGCAGCATGTTGAACGATTGCTCGGCGGTTACCTTCAAGCCGATAGCTTCGAAGGAGTAATGGACGCCGCCGCCGGAGATCTCCTTGACCGCCTCGACGGCGTCGGTTTCCTTGGCGTTGACCACGTCGGTGGCGCCGAACTTGCGCGCCAGGTCGAGCTTGGAGGCCACGGCGTCAACCGCGATGATGCGGCTCGCACCGGCGATGGCAGCACCGTTGATGCAGGACAAGCCGACGCCGCCGCAGCCGATCACCGCCACGGTAGAGCCGGGTTCCACCTTGGCGGTATGGATCACCGCGCCGACCCCGGTGGTGACACCGCAGCCGATGAGCGCCGCACGATCCAGCGGCATGTCTTCGCGGATCTTCGCCACCGCGTGCTCGTGCACCAGCATGTATTCGGCGAAGGAGCCGAGGTTGGCGAACTGGCCTACCGGCTTGCCCTCATGGCTGATGCGCGACTCCTGATCCGACTTGCGGCGGGTTTCCGGCTCCTGGCACAGGCTCATATGGCCGGTCAGGCAGTACTCGCAGTGGCCGCAGAACACCGACAGGCAGGTGATCACGTGATCGCCGGGCTTGACGTAGTGCACGTCGGAGCCCACCTGCTCCACCACGCCCGCACTTTCGTGCCCGAGCACCATGGGCACCTGGCCCGGATAGGTGCCGTTGAAGAAATGCAGATCGGAATGGCAGACCCCCGCGGCCACGGTGCGGATCAGCACCTCGCGCGGGCCGGGCTTGGATACCTCGATCTCCTCGATCTCCATGGGCTGATTGACCTGACGAAATACCGCTGCCTTCATGACTCTGTTCTCCCCAATTGACTATCCAAGATGTAGGAGCGATCTCCCGATCGCGATCTGCCTGCCGCTCCGGGAGTTTGCCCCAGCCCGCTAGAGGCGCGCAAGGCGGCCATCCGCCAGGGCCTCGGCCGCGGCGATGGCCGCGCTCAGGCTACGCGGGTCGGCCTTGCCCTGACCGGCGATGTCGAACGCCGTACCGTGATCCACCGAGGTGCGCACGAAGGGGATGCCGAGGGTGGCGGTGGTGCTGCCATGGAAGTCGTGCACCTTGATGGCGATGTGCCCCTGGTCGTGATACAGGGCCAACACCACGTCGAACTCACCGGCGATGGCGCGATTGAACACCGAGTCCGCCGGCCAGGGGCCGGTGACGTCGATGCCATCGGCCCGTGCGGCAGCCACCGCCGGCATCAGCTCGTCGATTTCCTCGCGGCCCAGCAGGCCGCCTTCGCCGCCGTGGGGATTGAGTGCGGCCACAGCGATGCGCGCATCCGGCATGCCCCAGCGGGACAGCGTGCGCGCCGTCAGCCGGAGCTTTTCCAGGACGTTGTCCCGGGTCACGTAGCGGGCCGCCTCGATGAGCGATTTGTGGGTCGACAGATGCACCACCCGCAAGCCCGGCGTCATCAGCATGGTGGCCGTCCAGCCAGCGCCGGCCAGCCGCCCGAGGATCTCCTGGTGGCCGATGTCATCGACGTAACCGGCGGCGTGAATGGCTTCCTTGTTGATGGGGCAGGTGATCATGCCGGCCAGGGCGCCATCCAGGCAGGCCCGCGCGGCAACCTCCACCGACCGCACGGCAAGCTCGCCGCAGGCCGCGTCGACCCTGCCGAAAGTGAAGCCGGGCACCGCCACGTCAACCGGCAGCAGCGCCAGCGGCCCATCGACCTGACCGGGGTGATCCACCAGCTGCAACCGCGGCAGCGTCACCCCCGCCACCGCGGCGCCAGCCTCCAGCGCCCAGCGCGCGCCCACCAGCAGCAGCGGCCGGCCGCCAGGGCGATCTCCCGCCAGCACCCGCGCGGCCACTTCCGTGCCGATGCCGGCCGGATCACCCAGGGTCAACGCCAGCGGCAGATCCGCCGGCAATTCTGTATATTCATCCAGTATCATGCAGCGCCTGATCGACCTGATCGAGAATTTCCGAGTGTACGCCCTCTGCGTGCCGTGCGGACGCATGGAGCCCCTGGATCTCGACGCGGTGGTGTCGCAGCTGGGCCGCGAGCTGACGGTGGAGGATCTGCGCGCCCGGGTGCGCTGCCGCGGCTGCCGCCAGCGCACCCGCGACATCCGCATCGTCTACGTAGGGCCGAAAGACCGCCCGGCGGCGTTCCACTACCGCCCGTAGGAGCGATCTCCCGATCGCGACCCAGACGCGCCCCGTAGGAGCGATCTCCCGATCGCGATCTGGAGATCGCTCCTACAGATCGCTTTTCTGGAACAAACCGGCCCGGAAACTGGGGGCTTGCGCGGAGCCGC
>JBLRXD010000277.1:0-2769 GCA_047920935.1 Pseudomonadales bacterium
CGCCGACAAGACCGGCACGCTGACCCGCAACGAGATGACCGCAAAGACCGTGCGAACCGCCAACGAGGACATCGAGGCCGAGGGCGTGGGGTACGAGCCCCACGGCGGTTTTCTCCTGGAGGACTCAGAGATCGAGCTGGATGAGCATCCCCTGGCGCTGGAACTGGTGCGCGCCGGGCTGCTGTGCAACGACGCCGGTCTGCACCACGAGGACGACGAGTGGAAGCCCGAAGGCGATCCCACCGAGGTGGCGTTGCTGGTGTTGGCGCGCAAGGCCGGCATGGACCCGAAGCGCGAGAACGAGGAGCGCCCGCGGCTCGACGTCATTCCGTTCGCGTCCGAGCGCCGCTACATGGCGACCCTGAACCACGACCACGAGGGCAAGCACTTCATCTACGTCAAAGGCGCGCCGGAGCGGGTGCTGGAGATGTGCAGCCAGGAGTGGCAGGACGGCCAGGCCGGCGAGATGGACGTCGACGCCTGGAAGCAGCGGGTGGAAGACATCGCCGGCCGCGGCCAACGTCTGCTGGCCGCAGCGCGCAAGGACATCGATGGCGAACAGCGGGAGTTGAACGAAGACGACATCGGTACGGACTTCACCCTGCTGGGCCTGTACGGCCTCATGGATCCGCCGCGGGAGGAAGCCATCGAAGCGGTGGCCGCCTGCCAGAGTGCGGGCATCCGCGTGAAGATGATCACCGGCGATCACGCGACCACGGCCCGTGCGGTCGCGCGCCAACTCGGCCTGGAGAGCGTCGACGAATCGTTGACCGGGCACGAACTCGATCAACTGGACGACGACAAGCTGCGCAGTGAGGTCGGGCGGGTGGACGTGTTCGCGCGCGCCAGTCCGGAGAACAAGCTGCGCCTGGTGAAAGCCCTGCAGGCCAACAACGAAGTCACCGCCATGACCGGCGACGGGGTCAACGACGCGCCGGCTCTGAAACGGGCGGACGTGGGGATTTCCATGGGTCAGAAAGGCACCGAAGCCGCCCGGGAAGCCTCGGAAATGGTGCTCGCCGACGACAACTTCGCCTCCATCGAGCGCGCCGTGGAGGAAGGCCGCACGGTTTACGACAATCTGAAGAAGGCCATCCTGTTCATCCTGCCCACCAACGCCGCGCAGGCGCTGATCATCTTCTCGGCGATCCTGCTCGGCATGGTGCTGCCGGTCACGCCGGTGCAGATTCTCTGGGTCAACATGATCACCGCGGTGACCCTGGGTATCGCCTTTGCCTGGGAGCGTGCCGAGGGCGACGTCATGCGGCGCCCACCGCGCAACACCGAAGAGCCGTTGCTCACCGGTTTCGTGCTGTGGCGCATCGGCTTCGTCGGTGGGTTGCTGTTGCTCGGCGTGGGCTTTCTGTTCACGCAGGAGCAGGCCTACGACGCCACCTCGGAGGAGTTTGCCCGTACCATGGCCGTCAACGCCCTGGTGATGGGGCAGATCTTCTACCTGCTGAACGCCCGGTTTTTTTCCAGTCCCGGGTACACGCTGAACGGGTTGTTCGGCAGCAGAGTGGTGCTGATCGCCATCGGCGCCTGCGTGGGCCTGCAGTTGCTGTTCACCTACGTGCCGTTCATGAACACGCTGTTCGGCACCGAACCGCTGGATGCGGGCGCCTGGGCGCGCTGCATTGCGGTGGGCCTTGGCGTGTTCGTGCTGGTGGAGATCGAAAAAGCCGTGCGCCGCGCGCGATCCTCCTGATCCCGTAGGCACCTTCTCCCCGTAGGAGCCTTCTCCCCGTAGGAGCCTTCTCCAGAAGGCGATCATGCCATGACATCGCGATCAGGAGATCGCTCCTACGGGCTCGCGATCGCGCAGCCACATGGCGCACAGCGCCAGCGCGGCCAGCAGATACAGGGTACCGCCGCCCACCCACATGATCAGTCCGGCCAGTTGCTGGTCGTGGATGGGTTGCAGTTGCCACGCCCGGGCACCCTCGGCGAGCACCGGGTAGAGCGGGCGTGAGGAGAACGTCAGCAGCGCACCGAGCAGGCCGGTATGCATCATGGTGGTCAGCAACGCAGCCAGCGCGGCACCGGCGTGATCCCGGTGGGCGGCGATGATGCGCGCCCAGAACCACGTCGATACGGTGATCAGCGTCGCGAATGCCAGCCAGTGCCATAGGGCGACGGTCTGGATGGCCGTGTAGACGGGCGGCGCGTGCCACAGCCAGATCAATCCGCCGTAGCCGAGGGTCAGCAAGCCTAGCGCGCTCGACCGCGATTTGCCGAGCACGTGCAAGGCCAACGGAGCGGTCAGCCAGCGCCGCGGCATCGCCGCCGCCAGCACCTGGCCCGTGCGACCCAGCGCGAGCAGCGCCGTGGCCGCGACCACCAGCAGCATCAGTTGCACCATGTGCGCCGCGACCAGGGTTGCCGACAGGCGGCACAGCGGCGAGATCAGCGCCACCGCCAGCAGCAGCCAGCCGCCGACGAACCAGTCGCGGCAGCGTCGCAGTTCGATGACGCGCTGGGGATGCTGGCGGCGCAGCGCCCGGTGGCCGCGCCGGTAGCCGAGCAGCAGCGCCAGCAGCGGGATCACCACCACCGGCGCCAGGCTCCACGCTTGCCAGACGGCGTCCGGCGTGACCAGGGTGACGCCGGCCAGACACAGCGACCACAGATGCTCACCCCACAGGTGCTCGGGATGAGCGTAAGCGGCTGGGCTGCCGGTGGCTGCCCCGAGCAGAACCGCGATGCTGGCCAACGGGGTGATATTCATGGTGCCTCCTCGTGGTGGCTGGGGGCTGCAAGCTTTGCGCC
>JBLRXD010000277.1:2869-6083 GCA_047920935.1 Pseudomonadales bacterium
GCTCCGTGCGCGCTCCGTGCGCGCTCCGTGCGCGCTCCGTGCGCGCTCCGTGCGCGCTCCGTGCGCCGCAGCGGGCTCGGACCATGGCCGCCGCTCACACGCACGGCGGCACCAGCAGCAGCGGCAGGCCGATGAAAAACAGGCTGACAGTGCTCGCAGCGGTTACCAGGCAGAACAGCACCGCGAGAAAGCCGTTGCTGCGGCTCGGATTCCTGCGCTTGCGCCAGCCGACCAGGGCATACCACTGCAGGCCCGCCAACCCCGCCAGGTGGGCAAGGAACAGCGCCAGCAGCAGCGCGGTGAGCGCATCGATGGCACCCAGTTGCAGATGGTGGACCCCAGCGGCGCAGCCCACCGACAGCGCCGCGTACAGCACCACGAACGCGCTCGACCAGACGATCAGGCCGCTGATCGCCAGCAGCAGTCGGCGGGCGCTCATGGGGCCAGGGCCCAGGGGGCGACGAACAGGCAGATCAGGATCAGCGCGCCGGCGACCGCGGTGTAGTCCCACCACAGCCGCAGCAACTGCAGATCCAGCGAGCGTGCCTGGGAGACGAAGCCGGCTTTGATGCGCAGCCAGGCGTACAGCGACCACAGCGCCGCGATGGCCGTGTGCAAGCCGGCGTAGCCGGCAAGGGCGGTGACCGTGGCGTTGTAAGCATGGTCCCTCGGCGATCCCAGCCCCAGCAGCGGCACGGCGAAGCTGGCGACGCTGGCGGCGATCCCGGCTGCGGCGGCAACCAGCAACCACATGGTCGAGCCGGGGTTCGGGCCGGTCGCGCGCATTGCCGCCAGCGCCCGATGGGCGCCGAGCATGCCGATGATCAGAGCCGCCAGCACGGTCAGCGGCAACCACACGGCGACGTCGAGGAACGCCGGCGGCGGCCAGGCTGCTGCCACCGTCCAGAGAAAGAAATAGCCGAAGATCAGCGACGCCAGCAGCGTGGCATTGGCGGCGTGGGTGAACACCAGCCCCCACCAGCCAGGCGCGCCGGATGCCATGTCGTGACGGTGCAGCTCGATGCCTCGGCCGGCAGCAAATTTCGGCGCATCGCTGCGGATGCCGTTGGCCCAGCCCCAGCGGAAAAACAACGCCACGGCAGTCACCGCTCCGGCGCCAGCCACCCAGTAGGCCTCGAACAGAAAACCGAGGAAAAACACGGCCAGGGCCACTGAGCTTGCGAACGGCAACCAGCTCGGTTGCGGCAGGATCACGATGTAATCAGGCTCCCCTGTCACCGCATCCACCGCCAGCGTCTCCTGCCAGCCGTGCCGGGCCTGGGCGAGAAACTGTCGTCCCCCGGCCATGGCGCCGGGGAGTTCCGGTTGGTCCCACAGCGGGTTGCGCGACTCGACTTCGGGGAGGCTGGCGAAGTTGTACAGCGGCGGCGGGGTGAGCATGGCCCAGTCGAGGGTTTCGGCGCCCCAGGGATTGCGCGGCGCGGGCTCGCCGAACCGGTAGTGCAGCACCAGATCCAGCAGCACCAGGGCGAAGCCGATGGTCATGACGAAACCGCCGATGGATGAGATCAGATTGAACAGATCGAGACCGAATTCGGGATGATAGGTGTACACCCGCCGGGTCATGCCCAGCAGACCAGTGAAGTGCATGATGAAGAACGTGGCGGTGAAGCCGACGAAGATCAGCCAGAAGGCCCAGTGCCCCAGTCGCTCGGAGGGCATGCGGCCGCTGACTTGTGGCAGCCAGAAGTAGATGCCTGCCAGCAGTGGAAACACGAAACCGCCCACCAGCACGTAGTGCATGTGGGCCACCACGAAGTGCGTGTCGTGCACCTGCCAGTCGAACGGCACCAGGGCCACCATCACCCCCGTCAGCCCGCCGAACACGAACAGGGCGAGGAAACCGAACAGGTACAGCATAGGCAGTCGCATCACCGGACGCCCGGCCCACAGCGTCGCGATCCAGGCGAAGAACTGCACCGCGGTCGGGATCGCCACCAGCATGCTCGCCGCGGAGAAGAACGCCAATGCCAGTTGCGGGATGCCCACCGTGTACATGTGGTGAACCCACAGCGCGAAGCTGATGAATCCGGTGGCGATGACGCTGACGACGATGGCGGTGTAGCCGATGATGGGGCGACGGGCCAGTGCCGGCAACATGGTGGACACCAGTGCGGCGCCGGGGAGGAAGATGATGTACACCTCGGGGTGGCCGAACAGCCAGAACAGGTGTTGCCACAGCAGCGGGTCGCCGCCCCGGGCCACGGCGAAGAACGGCCAGTCGAAGGCGCGCTCGATCTCCAGCAGGATGCTCGCCAGGATCAACGGCGGGAAGCCGAACACGATCATCGCCGCGGTCACCAGCATGTACCAGCCGAACAGCGGCATCTTGTTCAGGGACATGCCGGCGGCGCGGATTTTCAGCACGGTGGCGCAGATCTCCACCCCGATGGCGACCGCGGAAATCTCCACGAAGGTGACGCCCAGCAGCCATACATCAGAGTTCTTCCCCGGTGAGAACGGCTGGCTCGACAGCGGCGTGTACATGAACCAGCCGCTGTGCGGCGCTACGCCGACGATCAGCGAGCCCACGAGTATCAGCCCGCCGAACAGGAAGCAGAAGTAGCCGAACGAGCTCAATCTTGGAAACGCCAGATCCCGGGCGCCGAGCAGTTTCGGCAGCAGGTACAGCGACAGTCCCTCGATTACCGGAATCGCGAACAGGAACATCATCACGGTGCCGTGCATCGTGAACACCTGGTTATAGGCGTCGTGAGAAAGGAACGCGCTGTCGGAGGTGGCCAATTGCGCGCGCATCAGCATGGCCAGCACCCCGCCGAGCACGAAGAACACCATGCCGGTGACCAGGAAGCGCTTGCCGATCACGCTGTGATTGACCACGGTCAGGCGGGCGATGCCGGTCGGATTGCTCCAGATGCGTTGCAGTGCCCGGTGCCGCGCCACCGGCCCGCCATTGCTGCCGGGGCGGATCACGGCTGCTGCTCCAGGAAACCGGCGATGGCATCGAGCAGCTGCGGATCCAGGTGAGCGTGGTCCGGCATGCGGTTGCCAGGCTTGATCTGCTGGTGATCGCGCAGCCAGCGTCGCCGCGTTTCCGGATCGTTGCGCAGCCAGCCGGCTGCCAGGTGGTGCCGGTCGACGATCCCCGCCAGGTTGGGCGCGGGGGTGCGTACCCGGGTTCTGGCGTCGATGCTGTGGCACTCGGCGCAATGCTCGGCGAAGCCCGCGGCGC
>JBLRXD010000278.1:0-6045 GCA_047920935.1 Pseudomonadales bacterium
CTGTGCCTGGTGGTAGACGGCAGCGGTGAAGACGCACCGCTGGTGGATCTCGACACGGCGACCGCAGCGTTTCCCGCCACGCCGCTGCCCGACGAGCGCGCCGGCATGTCGATGCTCTACTCTTCGGGCACCACCGGTCGGCCGAAGGGCATCCTGCGGCCCATGCCGGACGTGCCGCCGGCGGAGCAGACGCCGCTGTTTCAGTTCCTGAACGCCTTGTGGCACTACCGCGAGGGCATGGTGTACCTGTCGCCGGCGCCGTTGTATCACTCCGCCCCCCAGGCCGCCGTGGGCCTGACGCTGCGCAACGGCGGCACTGCGGTGATCATGGAGCGCTTCGATCCGGAGCAGTACCTGGCCCTGGTCGAGAAGTACCGCATCACCCACACGCAGCTGGTACCCACCATGTTTTCGCGCATGCTGAAGCTGCCCGAGGAAGTACGCGGCCGCTACGACCTGTCGTCGCTTACGATCGCCATCCACGCCGCGGCGCCCTGCCCGGCTCAGGTGAAGGCGCAGATGATCGAGTGGTGGGGGCCGATCATTCACGAATACTACGGCGCCACCGAGGGCCTCGGCTTCACCGCCTGCAATTCCGAGGAGTGGCTGGCCCATCGCGGCAGCGTCGGCCGGGTGATGCTGGGCGAGCTGCACATCCTCGACGACGACATGAGCGAGTGCCCCACCGGCACCCCCGGCACCGTCTGGTTCAAGACCGCAACGCCGTTCGAGTACTTCAACGACCCCGAAAAGACCCGGGACGCTCGCTCGCCGGACGGCTCCATGAGCACCGTTGGCGACGTCGGCTATCTGGACGCCGACGGTTTTCTCTACCTCACCGATCGCGCCACCTTCATGATCATCTCCGGCGGCGTGAACATTTACCCTCAGGAGTGCGAAAACCTGCTGATTACCCACCCCAAGGTCGCCGATGCGGCGGTGTTCGGCGTCCCCAACGCCGATCTGGGAGAGGAAGTGAAAGCCGTGGTGCAACTCATGCCCGGGATCGAACCAGGCGACGCCATCACCGAAGAATTGCTGGCGTTCTGCAGTGCGCACCTGGCACGGCAGAAGTGCCCGCGCTCCATCGACTTCGACGCCGAACTGCCACGCCTGCCCACCGGCAAGCTGTACAAGCGGGTGCTGCGCGATCGCTACTGGGGCGATAAAGGCAGCCGCATCGTATGAAGCTGTCGTCCGCCGACTTTCTCGCGCTGTCCCACCCCAGCGACACCCTGCGCTGGCAGCTTGCCCTGACCCCCGCCCTCACCGGCGGCCGCGGCTCGCTGTTCGGCGGCGTCGGCCTGGCCGCCGGCATCGTCGCCCTCGAGCAGGCCGCCGCCAAGCCGGTGATCTGGGCCACGGGGCAGTACCTGGCCATCACCCAACCCAACGACACCATGGATCTCGAGGTGGTGCTGCCGGCCGTGGGCCGCAACGTCATCCAGGGGCGGGTGGTAGGTCACGTCGGCAGCCGCGAGATCATCACCGTCATCGGCGCAGCGGGCACGCGGCCGTCCAGCGCCGAGGGTTGCTGGGAGCGCTTTCCCAGCGCGCCGCCGCCGGAGGATTGCCCGGAGGTGCCGCGTCATCACGATACCGAGAGCCTGCACCAGCACGTGGAGCTGCGGCTGGCCCGCGGCAGCTTCGGCTTCTCCGGCTTCGGCACCCCATCCGGCGACGGCCGCTCGCTGCTGTGGGCGCGCATGCCCCGGGTGGCGCACGACGCCGGGGCGCTGGCGATCATTGCCGATTACCTGCCGTCGGTGCTGGGCAACGCCTTCGGCCGGATCATGCACTGCACCAGCCTCGACAACACCATTCGCTACGGCCGGCTGGAACCCAGTGACTGGGTGCTGTGCGACAACCGCATGGAGTACGCCGGCAACGGCTTCGGCCACGGCACCGTGTATCTGTGGAACCAGACGGGAACGCTGCTCGCCACGGCGAGCCAGTCGATGATCGTGCGCGCGGCCGAGGAGCACCGCTGACGGCCGTCTGCCCCCGCTGCCGTGAGGTGGTGTACAGTCGAGTACTAAGGTCGAGCACTACAGCCGAACATCATGAAGGGAGAGATCAGCCATGGCCGAATCCGCACCGGTATCACGCACCATTCCTGACCCGTACAGCTTGCCCCTCGACGCCATCGATGTGAGCCAACCCGAGTTGTTCCGCACCGACAGTCACTGGGAATATTTCCGCCGGCTGCGGCGCGAAGACCCGGTGCACCACTGCGAGCAAAGCCTGTTCGGGCCCTACTGGTCGGTGACCAAGTTCCGCGACATCATGGACATCGAGAAGAATCATCAGGATTTTTCTTCCGATGCCGGCATCACCCTGGCGGACAGGCCGGCCGATTTCCAGACCCCCAACTTCATCTCCATGGATCCGCCGAAGCACGACGTGCAACGCAAGACCGTGCAGGGCGTGGTCGCCCCCATGAACCTGGCAAAGCTCGAGGGCACCATCCGCGAGCGGGCCGCCGGCATTCTCGACAGCCTGCCCGTGGGCGAAGAGTTCGACTGGGTGGATCTGGTTTCCATCGAGCTCACCACTCAGATGCTGGCCACCATCTTCGACTTTCCGTTCGAAGACCGCCGCCTGCTCACCTACTGGTCGGACATGGCCACCTCGGGCGAGCTGGCCGGAGGGCCGACGCCGGAAGCGCTGCGGCGCAAGGCGCTGCTCGAGTGCCTCGAGTACTTCACGGCGCTGCGCGACCAACGCCTGAACGAGCCACCCAAGCCGGACCTGCTGTCCATGCTCGCCCACGGCAAGGACACCCGCGACATGCCACCCATGGAATTCCTCGGCAACCTGGTGCTGCTCATCGTCGGCGGCAACGACACCACCCGCAACTCCATCTCCGGCGGGGTGCTGGCCCTGAATCAGAACCCCGACGAGTACGCCAAGCTTCGCGCCGATCCGGGGCTGATCAGCAACATGGTGCCGGAGATCATCCGCTGGCAGACGCCGCTGGCCTACATGCGCCGCACCGCCACTCGCGATGTGCAGTTGGGCGGCAAAACCATTCGCGCCGGTGACAAGCTGGCGATGTGGTACGTGTCGGGCAATCGTGACGAAGACCAGATCCCCGACCCGGACCGGTTCTGGATCGACCGCCCGAATGCCCGCCATCACCTGTCGTTCGGTTTCGGCGTCCACCGCTGCATGGGCAACCGCCTGGCAGAGATGCAGCTGCGCGTGCTGTGGGAAGAGATCATGAAGCGCTTCCGCAAGATCGAGATCACCGGGGAAATCGAGCGCGTGCAATCGAGCTTCGTGAAGGGCTACAGCGCGATGCCCGTACGCCTGCACGCCTGGTAAGCGGCTGATCACTCCGGGGGGAGAGCCAATGGTGGAAGCGCGCACCGGCGCCGCTGAACTGCCGCTGCGCGACTATTGGCCGCGGCGCTATACGACTATCGGCCTGTGCTTCTGCGCCACGTTCATCTGCTACATCGACCGGGTCAACATCTCGGTGGCGGTGATACCCATGGCGGAGCAGTTCGGCTGGGACCAGACCATCCGCGGCCTGGTGCTGTCGTCGTTCTTCATCGGCTATCTGGCCACCCAGGTGCTCGGCGGCTTTCTCGCCGACCGCTTCGGCGGCAAGATCGTGCTGGGAATCGGGGTATTGCTGTGGTCGGCGTTCACCCTGGTGACGCCGCCCGCGGCCATGTTCGGCCTAACCATGCTGATCCTGGCACGAATCGGCATGGGGCTCGGCGAGGGGGTCGCCTTCCCCGCCATCTATACGATGTTTGCCCGCTGGGTACCCACCAAAGAGCGCACCCGCGCCATCGGCCTGAACTTCAGCGGTATTCCGCTGGGCACCATCGCCGCGCTGTTGCTGACGCCGGTGATCGTCGCCCGCATGGGTTGGGAGTGGGCGTTCTACCTGTTCGGCATCCTCGGGTTCATCTGGTACGGATTCTGGCACTTCGCCGTATCGCGCTCACCGGAGACCCATCCAACCATCTCGCCCCGTGAGCTGGCTCATATTCAGGCCGACCTCGGCGCACCTCCAGAACCGGTGAGCATCCCCTGGCGGCGGTTGCTCTCCAAGGCCCCGATCTGGGCCATCATCATCAATCACTTCTGCGTCAACTGGGGTAACTACGTCATCCTCAGCTGGCTACCTACCTACGTGGTTCAAGAACTCGACGTGGACATCGCTTCCGTAGGCCTGTACACGGTGGTGCCGTTCATGGCTTCGTTCGTGTTCATCAACGTCGCCGGCTGGGTCGCCGACCGATTACTGCAGACGTCGCTGTCGATCACCGCGGTGCGCAAGATCATGCAGACCGTCGGCTGCGCCGGACCGGCGCTGTTTCTGGTGCTCATCGGCAGCGTCACCACTGCGGAGGGGGCCATCGCGCTCATGGCCGGCGTCATGGGGCTGGCAGCCTTCGCCATGGGCGGCTTCGGGGTCAACCACCTGGACGTGGCGCCACGCTACGCCGGGGTGTTGATGGGCATATCCAACACGGCGGGAACCTTGCCGGGCATCATCGGCGTCATCGCCACGGGTTTCATCCTCGACGCCACCGGCTCCTGGGCCATCGTTTTCGGCACCGCTGCCGGCGTCTATCTGTTCGGACTGGCAGTCTGGCTGCTGTTCGCCACCGGCGAGAAGGTCATCGAGTAGGCTCCCTCACCCGGCGCCGGATGGCCAGACCCAGGGATCGGCCCGCCGATGGGCCGGCCGATCCCCTTCCCGACTAGATCCGCTCGATGATGATCGCCGGCGCCATGCCGCCCGCGGCGCACATGGTCACCAGGCCGGTCGCCAGGTTGCGGCGCTCCAACTCGTCGAGCAGCGTGCCGATGAGAATCGCCCCGGTGGCGGCGATGGGATGCCCGAGGGCGATGGCGCCACCGTTGACGTTGACTTTGGCCGGGTCCAGTTCCAGGTCGCGCATGAATTTGTAGGCCACCACCGCGAACGCCTCGTTGATTTCGAACAGGTCGATGTCACTGAGCGTCATGCCCGCCTTCTTCAGCACCTTCTTCGCCGCAGGTACCGGCTCGTTGAGCATCAACTCGGGGCTGCCGGCGACGTTGGCCATGGCGACGATGCGTGCCCGCGGCTTCCAACCCTGAGCCTTGGCATACTCGGGAGAGGCCAGCAGCAGCCCGCCGGAACCATCCACCACCCCGGAAGAGTTGCCCGCGTGGTGCACGTGATTGATCTGAATGTCCGGATAGGTGCGGCGCACGATGGCGTCGAAGGTCTCGCCGCTGTCGTCCACCGGCATCGGCATGAAGTTCTCGAACACCGCAGGCAGCTGGCTCAGCCCCTCGAGGGTGGTCTGCGGGCGGGGGAACTCGTCGTGGTCCAGCGCCAGGGTGCCGTCCTCATTGAACACGGGCACGACGCTGCGGCCGAACCGGCCTTCCTCCAGCGCCACTTTGGCGCGCTGCTGACTCTCGTAGGCGAGCTTGTCGACGTCGTTCCGGCTGATGCCTTCCAAGGTGGCGATCACATCGGCACAGACCCCCTGGTGGGGCTGCGGGTGCAACTCGCGCAGCCGCAGGTTCCCGGCGTCGAGCATGGCGCTGCCGCCACCCTGCGCCGCCAGTGAGGCGGTGTAGGACATCATCTCTACCCCGCCGGCAACCACCAGGTCTTCCATGCCGGACATGATGCTGGCTGCCGCCATGTTCACCGCGGTGATGCCCGAGCCGCAGAAGCGATCGAGGGTGACGCCGCTGGCCCGGGTATCCCAGTCGGCGGCGAGCAGCGACATCCGTGCGATGCACGAACCCTGCTTGCCGCGCTGCGAGCTGCAGCCCCAGATCACGTCGTCCACCTCGGCGGTGGCGATGCCATTGCGCTCCTTGAGGGCGTTGAGGACGGTGGCGGAAAGATGCTGCGGGTGCAGGTGCGCAAGCGAGCCCTTGCCTACCTTGCCGATGCCACGGGGCGTGCGGGCGGTATCGATGATCCAGGCTTCAGTCGTCATGGTGTCTCCAATTTGAGAGGCGAGCAAAAAAATCGAGGCCGGATTGTATAACAGGTTCTAGGCGAGCGCGCTGTGG
>JBLRXD010000279.1:0-6028 GCA_047920935.1 Pseudomonadales bacterium
TTGCTACATCCTAAATCAACACGCAGCATCAGCGCTCATGAATAATGCAGGCTAGGAGCGCTGCCTCGACGCGGTGGGAGCGCTCTCCAGAGCGCGATCCATTAACATATCCCCCACACCCCCCACCGCGCGTCGAGATGTCCACCGAGGAATCCAATTCGCCATGCCAGCCGTGATCGCCGGCGCGCTGTTGAGCGCCGCACTCGCCGTCCACCTCGCCACCGGTTACGGCGCGCGCCAGGCGGCATTGCTGCTCGTCGGGCTTGCCGCCGGGGTGGTTCTCTACCACGCGGCGTTCGGGTTCACGTGGGCGTGGCGGGAATTCGCCGCGTCCCGGCGCGGCGCCGGGCTGCGCGCGCAGATGGTGATGCTCGCCGCCGCCGTCGTCATCGTGCTGCCGCTGCTGGCGGTGGGTACCGTGGGTGAGCAGAGCTTGCGTGGCGCGGTGGCGCCGCTCGGCGTTGCCGTGGTGCTCGGTGCGTTTCTGTTCGGCATCGGCATGCAACTCGGCGGCGGCTGTGCGTCGGGAACCTTGTTCACCGCCGGCGGCGGCAGCAGCCGCATGGTCATCACGCTCGCCGCCTTCATCGCCGGCTCGGTCATCGGCGCCTGGCACATGCCGCTCTGGCAGCAAGCGCCGTCGCTTGCGCCGGTTAGCCTGCTGGTGGCGTTCGGCGCGCCCGGCGCCATTGCGCTCAGCCTGCTGCTGTTCGCCGCGGTCTGGACGCTCACCGTGAGCCTGGAACGTCGGCGGCACGGCGAGGTGCTCAGCATCCGCGACGGTCACGGCTCGTGGCTGCGCGGCCCGTGGCCCCTGGTTGCCGGCGCCCTCGGTCTCGCCGGCATCCAGGTCGCAACGCTGCTGCTCGCCGGGCGCCCCTGGGGCGTGACCGGCGCGTTCGCGCTGTGGGGCTCGAAGCTCGTGGCCCTGGGCGGTGTCGATGTCGCGGCGTGGCCTTACTGGCAACGCCCGAATGCAGCCGCCGCGCTGGCCGACAGCGTCTTCGCCGACGTCACCTCCGTCATGAACTTCGGCATCGTGCTCGGCGCGCTGACGGCATCGGGCTTCGCCGGCCGGTTCGCGCCGGTGTTCCGCATACCGCTGCCCCACGTCTTGGCTGCGGTGATCGGCGGGTTGCTGCTCGGCTACGGCGCGCGTCTGGCGTACGGCTGCAACATCGGCGCCTACTTTGGCGGCATTGCCTCGTCGAGCCTGCACGGCTGGCTGTGGTTCGTCGCCGCCTTCGCCGGCAGCGCGCTCGGTACCCGGATGCGGCCCTGGTTCCGCCTGGCGGCGTGAGCCACGTTGCAGCCGCAGTGGCATGACACCCGGCAGGCGTCAGTAACCGGCCTCTCCTGACAGCAGCTGCTGGTAGAACCCATCATCGAGACGCTCGTAGGCGTCGCTGCCGGGCTTGCGGACAAAGATCGGATCGCTGCCCACCTGGTCGGGGTGGAAGCTTTCCGCCTTGAGCGCGGTCTTCTGCAGCTTGAACGTGCTGGTGGTGGGTTGCTCGTGACGCACCCGGATGAATACCGGCCGGGCATAGCTCGCCAGGCTCGAGTCGATGTGCCGGGTCAGCGCGTCCCAGTCGATGTCCGCGTCGCTGCGTACCTGTTCCGGATCGAAGGTGATGGCCGCCATGCCGGCGCGCCCGTCAGCATGCGGCACCTGAACACCATAGACGTTGGTGGTCTGCACCTGGGGAAAGGCGTTGATGATCTCCCCCACCTCGTTGGTGGAGCAGTTCTCGCCTTTCCAGCGGAAGGTGTCGCCGGTGCGGTCGACGAACTGGTAGTGGGGCAGGCCGAACGCGAAGCCCACGTCCACCTGGCGGATCAGGTCGCCGGTGTTGAAGTAGAGGTCGCCCTGCTTGACCACGTTGCTGATCAGTTTCTGCTGGCTGGCTTCCGCATCGGTATAGCCGTCGAAGCGCGCCAGATCGTTCACCTCGTTGAGCAGCAGCCCGGGCTGGCCCTTGTCCACCTTGATGCACAGGCCGTCGGCGCCCCGCAGGATCTCGTCGTTGTCGACGTCGTATTGCACCAGCAGGTGGGGAGAGACGCCGAAGCCGATGGTGCGATCCTTGTTGAACGCGTTGACGAACCCGGCGTTGCCCTCGCTGGCGCCGTAGAGCTCGGCGATCCGCGGGATGGCGAAGCGCTGCTTGAAGTCCATCCAGATGTCCGGGCGCAGGCCGTTACCGATGCACTTGACGATGGGATTGTCGGCATCGCTCGGCTGCGCAGGCTGGTGGATGAGGTAACGGCACATCTCGCCGATGTACACGAAGCTCGAGCAGTCGTGCTCGCGGATCTCGTCCCAGAAACGGCTGGCGGAGAACTTGCGCTTGATCACCATGCTCGCGCCGGCGTAGAGCACGGCGCCGAAGCCGATCCCCAGCCCGGTCAGGTGGTAGAGCGGCAGGGCGTTGTAGAGCCGGTCTTCGGGACGCAGATCGAGACAGATGTCGCCCATACCCTGCATGGCGCGGTAACAGCGTTCACCCGAGACGATCGCAGCCTTCGGCAAGCCCGTGGTGCCCGACGTGAACATATAGAAGCATGGGTCGTCGAGAATGATGTCGGCGGTTTCCGGCGGATCGTCTTCGGCGTTCGCGCTGCGGCCCGGGTCGCACAGCCGCGCCCACTCCGGGGGTGATCCGGTGTCGGAGTCGGGGATCCACAGAAAGTCCTGGCCGGCCTCGAGCGCAAGCTGCCCGCGCACCTCGTCCACCGCCGCGGTCACTTCTTCGCCGAAGAGGAACACCTTCGCATGGGTCAGCTCGAGGCTGTGGACGAGCACTTCCCGGCGTTGGTGGGTGTTGATGAGGCTGGCGATCGCGCCGAGTTTGCACACCCCCAGAAGCGCGGCAAGGAACTCGATCCGGTTCTCGACCATCACGGCGACGCAGTCGCCATGGCCGATGCCCGCCGCCTTCAGCTGGTGCGCCACCCGATTGGCGCGGGTGTTGAACTCGCCCCAGGTGACCTGCTGGCCCTCGCAGATCAGGGCCGTCTGGTCCGGCTGCTTGGCGGCCTGCTGTTGCAACAGCAGGCCGATGGACAGGCGATCTTTCGAGTTCGGCGCGTTACGTTTCAGCCGGACGGCTTTGATCATCGTCCGGCTCATGTCAACGAATTCCCGTACGGTGGTCACGATCGCTTACCTCCTGCCTGAAACGGCGGTTCAGATTTCGACGACGCGCATTTCCGGATCGAAGAACGGCCGGTCGCCGGCAATGGTGACGCGTTCCATCACACGCACCGCAGGGAAGTAATCCGAGGCGGCAAGGTGCTGACAGGCGCGGTTGTCCCAGAAGGCGATCGCGTCCGGCGTCCAGGCGAACCGGCACTGATGCTCAGGAATCGCCGCGAAGCTGTACAGGTGGCGCAGCAGCCAGTCGCTCTCGATCGGCGACAGGCCGACGATGGCGCTGGTGAAGGCGGTGTTCACGTACAGCCCGCGGCGGCCGGTTTCCGGGTGCGTGCGCACCACCGGATGCTCCTGGATGGGGTACTGCTCGCGCAGCGCCTCCGGCGAGGTGTTGAGGCGTTTGGCGAAGACTCTGGCGATGTCGTGCTGCGCCGTCAGCGTGCACACCCACTCCTTCATCCGCGGCGACAGCGCGTCGTAAGCGGAATACATGCAGGAAAACAGCGTGTCGCCGCCAACCGGCGGCACGTCGATGGCGCGCAGGATCGACCCCAGCGACGGCTCCGCACGCCACGTCACGTCCGAGTGCCAGAAGTTTTCCTGGCCACGGGAGTCGGGGCCGTGGGCGATGCCGAGCACCTCCGGGTCGGCTTGATCCTTCGGCGTGGCCGGATGAATCTCGAGCGCGCCGAAGCGTCGGGCAAACGCGATGTGCTGCTGCCGGCTGATCTTCTGATCGCGAAAGAACACCACCGTGTAGCGCAGCAGCGCCCGGCGAACGTCGGCGATGGTGGCGTCGTCGAGATCGGCGGCCAGGTCGATGTCGTGCAACTCAGCGCCGATGACCGGCGTCAGCGGGCGGACTTCGAAGCGGGAGAACAAGCTCGTGTCGGCCTGTACGTTCATGCGGATATCCCCATTCTCTGCGAAACGGTAGCGGTCACTTACGCCCGCGGCGCGATGGTGATCCGTTGCAGCAGGCGCTGATGGCCGTCGTAGCCGCCGGTGGCGGCGTGGTTGATGGCACGGTTGTCCCACATGGTCACCATCCCCTCCGACCACCGATGCCGGTAGACGAAAGCCTCCTGGCACTGGAACGCATACAGCTCCAACAGCAGTTTCTGCGCCTCGTCTTCGGCCATGCCGTCGATGCCGATGGTGTAGCCGGGGCTCAGGAACAGCGCCTTGCGGCCGGTCTCCGGATGGGCGAGCACCAGCGGGTGCAGCTGCGTGGCCATGGCGCTGTCGTCGGCGATGATGGCCATCGAGCGGCCGACGTCCTTGTCGCCGTACTGGCCGGCGCGGGCGTAGCCGCGTCGCGCCGAGTGGATGCCCATGAGACCTTCCAGCCGCGCCTTCATCTCGTCGGGCAGCGCTTCGAAGGCGGCAGCCTGGTCGGCGTACAGCGTGTCGCCGCCCACCGGGGGAATGATGCGCCCGTAGAGCAGGGTCATGGCCGGCGGCCGGGGCAGAAAGCTCCAGTCGGAATGCCAGGCCTCGGCGAACAGCGGCGTTTTTTCGTCGGCGTCCCGACGGACTTCCGCCACGTGCGGGTGGTCCGGCAGGGTGCGAAAGTAAGGGTCCTCGCCGAACGGCCCGAAATGCGCGGCAACCCGCTCGAACTCATCCAGCGTCAGTTGCTGCCCGGGAAAGGCGATGACCTTGTGTTCCAGCCACACCGCGCGCAGCTGCTCGGCAAGCGCCGCATCGAGGTTGCGCAGATCGACGCCTTGCACGATGGCGCCGCAGGTACGGCCGGAGGGTTCGATGGTGAAGGAAATGATGGCTCTCCGCTGGATGTCAGGGGAAAAAAACTACCACATCCGGAGCCGGCGGGTCAGCGCCCCGCCGCCAGCGCCGACTGGTTACTCGCCGATGGGTTGAAGGCCGCTGCGCGGCTGTCTTGGAAAGTCGGCGCGAGCTCGGTTGCCGGGTCGCCGGAGATGCGGCTGCCGCGCAGGTGCCGCGGCTGGCTCGCGTCGTACGGGCGCGCGCGGTGCATCATGCAGCGGTTGTCCCACACCACCAGGTCGCCCACCGACCAGGTGTGCTGGTAGGTGCGCGGCGGCTGACACGCCCACTCCAGCAGCTCGTCGAGAAGCGCTTGCGACGCCTCCGGCGTCATGCCGGGTATGTTGTGCGCATGGCGGCCGGTATAGATCGACTTGCGGCCCGTCTCGGGATGCACTTTGACCAGGGGCCGCAGCGGCGCGCCCTTGTCGTGAAAGCCGTAGAGCTGATCGGTACTGTGGGTGAAGCCCTGGCGCGCCTGGGAGTAGTACAGCGAGTGATAGGCCGACAGCCCCTCGAGCTGCCGTTGCCGCGCCGGCTCGAGCGCATCCCAGGCGGCGCGCATGTCGGCGAACCCCGTCTCCCCGCCTTGCGGCGGAATCACCACCGCCGACAGCATGGCGGCCTTGGAAGCCAGCGGCATGTAGGTGCTGTCGGTGTGCCAGCCCTCGTTGCCCTTGAGAATGCGGTACTGCTCGTCCGCCTCCCCCGCCAGCGTGCCGTCCGGCCGGATGTTGGCGATGGGAAACGTCGGCGTCTCACCTTTCGGCGACATCTGCTCGAGCTCGCCGAAGCGCCGGGCGAACCGGCCCTGGGCGGCGGCGTCGAGGTGCTGGCCGGGAAACACCAGCACACCGTAGGTGAGGAAGGCGGCGTGAATCTCCTCCCAGGTGGCGTCGTCGAGCTCCGCCAGCGCGACGTTGCTGACGACGGCCCCGAGCGTGGCATCGATGGGCTTGATGGCGATGGTCATGTTGCGAATCTCCCCTTGATTCCTCCGAGCATCATGATGATGCCAAAAACGCGCCAGAGTCGCTCGCCGAATCGCGCCAGGCGCTCGCCGGCTGAGCCACTGGCGGC
>JBLRXD010000280.1:0-6021 GCA_047920935.1 Pseudomonadales bacterium
CCACCCTGCTGCCCGCGGCGTCCGAAGTGGTGTTCGCCGGGCTGCTCACCAGCGGTTACGACCCGCTGGCGCTGTGGCTGTGGGCCACGGCGGGGAACACCCTCGGATCGGTGATCAACTGGGTCATGGGGCGTTACCTGCTGCATTTTCAGGATCGCCGCTGGTTTCCATTCGCGGTGGACACCCTGGGCCGGGCGCAGCGGTGGTTTCAGCGCTACGGCGTCTGGTCGCTGCTGCTGGCCTGGGCGCCCATTTTTGGCGATCCGCTGACCTTCGTTGCCGGGGTGATGCGGGTGCGCTTCGGGGTGTTCCTGGTGCTGACGGCCATCGGCAAAGGTTCCCGCTACGCCATCCTGCTGGGTCTGGTTGGCTGGATCGGCACGACGCTTGCGACCTGACGGCCCCAGGCCGTCGATCGGAAGGCGTTCAGTGAAGATATTTACCTGCGGTGCGTGCGGGCAGACGGTGTACTTCCACAACGTGGCGTGCTCGCGCTGCGGTCATCTGCTCGGCTTCGTGCCCGAAGCGCTGTCGCTGGCAGCGTTCGAAACCGCCGGCGAAGGCCTGTGGCGACCCGTGGGCAGCGACTTGCCCCCCGACGTCCACCGTGCCTGCGGCAATTACGCCGAGCACGCGGCCTGCAACTGGATGGTGCCCGCTGCCGATCCGCATCCGCTGTGCCGCGCCTGTCGCCTCAACCGCACCATTCCCGACCTGTCGGTACCGGGTTCCCTCGGGTTGTGGCAGCGATTGCAGATGGAGAGAAACCGGCTGGTGTACTCGGTGCTGCGCCTGCGGCTGCCGCTGCAGAGCAGGCAGGAAGCACCAGACACCGGGTTGGCGTTCGACTTTCTCGCCAGCCCCGACCCGAACTTCCGCGAAGGCGGGGGCGTCACCATCGGTCATGACCACGGGGTGATCACCCTGGACATCGCTGAAGCCGACGATGCGGTGCGCGAACGCGTCCGTCAGGATATGGCCGAGCCCTATCGCACCGTGCTCGGGCACTTTCGTCACGAGTCCGGACACTTCTACTGGGATAGGCTGGTTCGCAATACGCCCTGGCTGGCCGCGTTTCGGCAGCGATTCGGCGATGAGCGCCGCGACTATCAGCAATCGCTGGCGCGCCATTACCACAGGGGGCCAGCCCCGGGCTGGGAGGCGGGGTTCGTCAGCAGCTACGCAAGCAGCCATCCGTGGGAAGACTGGGCGGAAACCTGGGCCCACTATCTGCACATCGTCGACACGCTGGAGACGGCCTGGCAGTTCGGCCTGCGGCTGGCGCCGCGGGTGCAGGAGTCGGCCAATCTGGCGGTGGACGCCTGGTTCGACCCGTACGTCAGCGACGACTTCGAGCAGCTCATCGACTACTGGCAGCCGGTGACGGCGGCGCTGAACAGCCTCAACCACAGCATGGGCCAGCCGGACGTTTATCCGTTCGTGCTGACGCCTGTGGTGATCGACAAACTCGAGCTGGTTCACCACATCATCCGCCAGCAGGCGGCAACAGCCGGGTGCCCGTGAATTTGCCCTCACCGCGGCGGAAAGGATACTGTTGACGGCGATCCGCCGCCCGATACCGGGAGAAATACGTGGAACGTGCCGCCTTCCCTGACAACGAGGCAGCCAGGCTCGCAGCGCTGCAGGAGTACGAGATTCTCGATACCCTGCCCGAACCGGCCTACGACGACATCAGCCGGGTGGCGGCGCAGATCTGCGGCACGCCCATCGCGCTGATCACGCTGATCGACGAAAACCGCCAATGGTGCAAGGCGCGGGTCGGCCTCGATCTGCAGGAAACGCCGCGTGACGAGGCGTTCTGCGCCCACGCGATACTCGAGCCCGACGCCCTGCTGGTGGTGGAAGATACCCTGCAGGATCCGCGCTTCGCCGACGATCCGCGCGTCACCGGCGATCCCGGCATCCGCTTCTACGCCGGCGCGCCGCTGGTGACCGCCGACGGCCACGCGCTGGGCAGTTTGTGCGTGATCGATCGGCAGCCGCGAAAGCTCGATGCCGCGCAGCGGGAGTCCCTGCAGGCGCTGGCGCGGCAGGTGGTCGCCCAGCTGGAGTTGCGGCGCGCGCTGCGCACCATCGAGCGCGACTCCCAGACGCTGGCTGCGGCTAATGCGGAGCTCGAGCGCCGCAACGTGCAGATGATTCGCTCCCGGGACGAGCTGGCGTCCATGTGCCGCCTGCTCGAAGACCACGCTTCTTCCATGGAGCGCGATCTCAATCGCGCCGAAATCATCCAGCGCTCGCTGCTGCCTCACGAGGTGCCCAAGCTCAAGGATGTCTGCCTGCACTCCCTGTATCGACCCGGGCACAACATCGGCGGCGATCTGTTCGACGTGGTGGTGGTGGACGAGCGTTATCTGGTGTTGGTGATGGCCGACGCGGCCGGGCACGGCGTCAGCGCCGCGTTGATTTCCATGTTGTTCAAACACCGCCTGCAGGTGACCGGTGAGCACGGGCGGCCTTACCGGCCTTGCGAAGCGCTCAGCCGGCTCAACGACGCCATGCAGATCGACAAACCGGCCCCCGGTGTCTTCGTCACCGCGACCTATTGCCTGTTCGACATGGAACAGCGCTCATTGCTGGCGGCCTCCGCCGGGCATCCGCCGCTGATCTGGCTGAGCGCCGCTGGCGAGACCAGGCTGCTGGCGCATACCGGCCCTGCGCTCGGTCTGTACGCCGGCGCTCAGTACGGTGAGCATAGCGTCAAGCTGGGTCACGGCGATCGGCTGCTGCTGTACACCGATGGCCTGTTCGGCAGCGTCAGCGGGCCTGCGGCTTTCACCCCCGAGACCATCGCCGAGGCGCTGCGCGCCGTCACCGCCGATGGCAACCTGCTGGCCAAGCTGTTGGCGAACCTCACCGGCGGCGCGGCGGTGGAAGATCAGGACGACGTGTCGATGATCCTGCTCGAAGCCGCGGCTGGCGAGAGTCATCTCGACGAGCCCGTGGATCTGGCCTCACCTCGCGCGGCTGGCCAACAGGAGTCGGCGCAGCTCAGCTACGCCGAAGCCGACGACGTCACCTTCCTGGCGTTGGAAGGCCGGGTCAGCTGGCTGTGCGGCCAGGCGCTGCTGGAAGCCGCGCTGCTGGTGATCGACAGCGGCCGGCCGCTGATCATCGATCTGCAGCGCTGCGACTACCTCGACAGCACCATGCTGGGCACGCTCCACGAGCTGGTGCAACGCGCAGCGGCGCGCGGCAGCCGGCTGTCGATCCAGAACGTCGGGCCGTCCCTCGAGGAAGCCTTTCGCGAACTCAGCATGGGCGTGGTGCTCGAGCGCATGGTGGGCGATGCCTTGCCGGTGCCCGAGCAACGCCGCCAGGTTCGCCTGCCCCAGCACAGCAGCGGCGTGCACCAGGAGCGGCTGCTGCGCGCCCACCAGGTGCTGGCGGAGCTGTCGGAAGAAAACCGCAAAGAGTTCAACCCCGTCATCGAAGCCCTGCGCTCCAGCTGACTCGCGCCCGGTTACTCCGCTGCCACCTCGCGCTCGATGACGTCGGCGTACTTGGCCAGCGCCGCCTCCTCGCGGCGGATCAGGTGGTACTCGGGAAACGCCTCGTCGCTGGCCTGATAGCGCCCCAGCAACTGCCGCGCGACGGTGACCTTGTGCACTTCCGTGGGGCCGTCGGCGAGACCCATGTGGAACGAATCCAGCACCCCGGCGGCGAACGGCATCTCGGTCGACAGCCCCAGCGAGCCGTGAATCTGCAGCGCCCTGGCGAATACGTCGTGGTACACCTTGGGCATCTGCGCCTTCACTGCGGAAATATCGGCGCGCACCGCACGGTAATCCTTGAGCTTGTCGATCTTCCAGGCGGTGCGCAGCACCAGCAGCCGGAACTGCTCGATGTCGATCCAGGAGTCGGCGATCATCGCCTGCACCAGCTGCTTCTGGGCCAGCGCCTCGCCCTGGGTGGTGCGCGACAGGGCGCGGCTGCACATCATGTCGAAGGCCTTCTGCATCTTGCCCATGGTGCGCATGGCATGGTGAATGCGGCCGCCGCCAAGGCGCGTCTGCGCCACCACGAACCCCTGCCCGGGCTCGCCCAGCAGGTGATCGCGCGGGATGCGCACGTCGCTGTAGCGAATGTAGGCGTGGTCGCCTTCCAGTTCGTAACCCACCGCGGTGTTGCGCACGATGTCGATGCCTGGCGTGTCGGACGGCACGATGAACATGGACATACGCTGGTAGGGCGGCGCTTCCGGGTCGGTCACCGCCATGACGATCAGGAACGATGCGTAGCGGGCGTTGGAAGAGAACCATTTCTCGCCGTTGATCACCCACTGGTCGCCGATCAGCTCGGCGCGGCAGGTGAAAACCTTCGGATCGGCACCCCCTTGAGGTTCGGTCATCGAGTAGCACGAGCAGATCTCGTTGTTGAGCAGCGGCTCGAGGTAGCGCTGCTTCTGCTCGTGGGTGCCGTAGTGGGCGAGGATTTCGGCGTTGCCGGAATCGGGAGCCTGGCAACCGAAAACCACCGGCGCGCACTTGGCCCGGCCGAGAATCTCGTTCATCAGCCCAAGCTTCACCTGCCCGTAGCCCTGGCCGCCGAGTTCCGGGCCCAGGTGGCAGGCCCACAGGCCGCGGCGCTTGACCTCTTCCTGCAGCGGCGGAATCAGTCTGGCGCGCTTGGGGTCGGTGAAGTCGTTGGGGTGGCCGAGGATGAAATCCAGCGGCTCGATTTCTTCGCGGACGAATTCGTCCATCCAGTCGAGCTTCTGCTGAAACTCGGGGTCGGTCTCGAAATCCCAGGCCATGGTGCTCCCGCCTCGATTGATCGTTGGTGTTGCTTAAGCTTACCTGCTTCTGGCTGACGGATGTCACAGCTCGGCGTTGCGCTGGCGAAACCAGACGGTGGCGGCGAGGAACCCGACAGCGATTGCCAGCCCGAGCCACAGCTCGCCCTGGAGCAGCAGAGCAAGCTGCTCGGGGAGCCCGACGCCGGCCTGACCCTCGCCACCGAACCAGGGCGGCGGCCGGGGCAGGGCGCGGAACGCCAGATGATCAACAATGGCGGCGCGCAAGGTCGCACTGCCCAGCAGCGCGGCTTCCAGCACCACCAGCAGCAGCGGAATCAGCGCCGCCCACAGCAACGGCACCCGGGGCGCCGCGGCGGACACTAGCAGCAGCCAGGCGTATACCGGCAGCGTCCACAGACCCTGCAGCAGGTACCCGAACAGCAGTTCCAGAGCGCCACGCAGCAGGCCGGCCTGCTGCCACAGGCTGGCCACGCCGCTGGCGCCGCGCATGGCGCCGGCAGCGGAGATCATCAGCAGCAGCGCCAGCTGGGTGAAGACGACGGCGGCGACGGTCACAAGGGGCGCCACCCATACCGCCAGCACCAGCTTGCTGGCTACCGTCTGGCCGTCGCTGATCGGCAGCGACTTGTAAAACAGCACGCTGCGGTCTTTGCGCTCGTCGTGAAGGGCGCCGAGCAGCACGAAGATCGCCACCAGCAGGTGGACGAGCTGAAACGGGCGCGCCACCAGATGACGAGACTGCGCGCTGCGCTCGGCAATCTGCTGGGAACTCCAGGCGGAGACATCCAGCAGCCCCAGCAATCCCTGATCCCATTGGTGCAGCTGCCGCTCGGTGTGGGTGCCCTGCTGGCGTTCGAAGCTCACGCTCACGTCGGCTTCGCCGCCGGCGAGCAGCGGCAGCGCGATCAGCACCATCAGCCCGCAAATCACCAGCGGCGTCCACAGGAATCCCGCCTGGTGCTCCCACCACTCGCGCCTGACGAGCGCCACGAAAGGCTTCATCGGCCCTCGTCCAGCAGCGCGACGAAGACTTCCGGCAGGCTGGGCGCCGTGACCGTGCCGAGGGCTTCGAGACGGTCGCGCGGCACGCCGTCGAAGATCATCGTGACCCCGGCGGCGGTGGGTCGCTCGCTCAACGGCCCGAGCCGGCGCGCCTGCTCGGCGGCGGCCGGCGCCGCGTCGAGCCGGCTGAAGCGTTCGGCCAGGGCGGTGCCGCCGAGCTCGTCGGTGGCGACCACCAG
>JBLRXD010000281.1:0-5959 GCA_047920935.1 Pseudomonadales bacterium
CATGACGCCTGGCGCGCCCGGGCGGTGACCCGCGGCCTGACGCGGGCCAGGGTCTGGGTCGGCGACGTCGGCGTGTGGACCCGCTCGAACGGCGCCTATCGGGCCCTGCCGCAGCTGCAGGCAGAGGCGGAGTTCGTCACCGATCGCGCCGAGCACGCCCGGGTGCTCGAGATGTTCGGCGCCAAGTACTCGATGGTGTGGCTGATCTGGCGGCGCCGGTTCCGCAACGGCCTGGCAGACGGCTCCCGCGTCATGCTCCGCTACCAGCCGATACCGCTCTCCGACGCGTCATCCGGGCTGTAACTCGCCTACCGGGTCGGACAGCCGTTCGCACAGCTCCAGCAGCAGCATCCGCGTGGCGTCGAACGACAGACAGGCATCGGTGATGCTCTGGCCGTAACGCAGCGTCGGCGAGAGCTCCTGGCGCCCCCCCACCAGGTGGCTTTCGAGCATCAGGGCCCGCAAGGCGCCATCGCCCGCCGCCCGTTGGGCGCACACCGTGCGGGCCACCTCGGGCTGGCGCTCGGCGTCTTTGCGCGAGTTGGCGTGGCTGCAGTCCACCATCAGTACCTCTGGCAGCCCGGCCTGCTGCAGCAGCGTTCGGGCCTGCGCCACGGCCTCTGCCCCGTAGTTCGGCACGTCGCCGCCCCGCAGCACCAGGTGGCAGTCCGGATTGCCGCCGGTCTCGAGAATGGCCGGTGCACCTTCTTTGGTGAGCGATGGAAACAGGTGCTTGTGGGCGGCGGCGCGGAGGGCGTCGATGGCCACCTGAACGTTGCCGTCGGTGCGATTCTTGACGCCGACGGGCATGGACAGCCCCGAGGCCAGCTCGCGATGGATCTGGCTTTCCACGGTGCGGGCCCCGATGGCACCCCAGCTCACCAGATCGGTGTAGTACTGGCCGCAGGTGGTGTCGAGGAACTCCGTGCCCGCGGGCAGCCCCACGTCGGCGACGTCGAGCAGCAGCCTGCGCGCCAGGCGCAGACCGTGATTGATCTGGTAGCTGCCGTCGAGGCCGGGATCGTTGATGAGACCCTTCCAGCCCACCACGGTGCGGGGCTTCTCGAAGTAGACGCGCATGACGCAGAAAATCCGTTCCGCCACGTCGCCGGCAAGCTGTGCCAGCCGTCCGGCGTATTCCATGGCTGCGGCCGGATCGTGCACCGAGCACGGCCCGACGACGACCAGCAGCCGCGGGTCGTCGCCCCAGAGGATGTCCTTTATGGTCTGCCGCGACCGGCCGACCAGATCGGCGGCTGATTCGCTCAATGGCAGCTCTTCCTCGAGCACCGCCGGCGAGATCAGCGGATGGGTGCGTGTTATGCGCAGGTTGTCTGTCGACATGTCGGGGCACGGTGGGGGTTCGACGCCGAGTATGCCGTGGAAACGGCAGATTGTCGGGCAGTACTTCCGGCGAGCAGGGAAAAAGCGCGGTAAAATGTGCCATTCGTAGCCAACCGTACCGTATCTTGACTGCTCATTCCGCTGCAGAAGCATTCTGGCGCGACCCACCGTGGCGTGGCGGCAGAACCCCGTTTCACATGGGCCTGAGGGAGATCGGCGAGCGTGACTGGCTGGCCGAGCCGATCTCGGCCGACGAGCGCGCGCGCAAGCGTCGGCTCCTGCAGACCCAGCGCGAGCTTGTTATGAGGCGGGTTCCGGGCTTCGAGAGCGTCGAGGCCGGGATGGTGCGCGCGGTGACCGACGCGCTCCGGCAGCGCGGCCAGTCGGTGGGCTCGGCTTCCGAGCCTTTCAGCTCGGCTTCCGAGCCTTTCAGCTCGGCTTCCGAGCCGGCTATCGGGCGACTGGAAACCATCGCCTTGGAAGTAGCGGACGATCTCTGTCTGCTGATCCCTGAAGGGGGCGCCCACCGGCTGGTATCCGCCTGCCTCTGCTCGCCGTCGTACTGGCGCCTGGGGGAGAAGATCGGCAAGCCGATGCACGCGGTTCACGGCCCGGTGCGCGGCCTCAACGAAGCCATCGGCAGCAACGTCCAGCACTTTCTCGACCGGCTGCCGCTGGGGCGGATCTTCCAGCGTCGCAACTGGCTGATCCATCAGCACGACGAGCCGTTTCATCCCGATGACGAATTATGGCCCGAGTCGCTGCAGCCGGCGGATTGCCAGCGGCTGTTCGTGCGTTCCGAAACCCAGACCCTGCGCAAGTTCGCCGCGGGCGCGGTGCTGTTCACCATTCGTGTGCGCAGCCATCCACTGGCGCAGATCGCCGGCTACCCCGAAGCCGCCGCGGACCTGCTCATCGGCATCGACCGTATGAGCGCCGATGAGCGCCACGCGTTCGGCTACCACCATCACGGGGCGGCGCTGAGCGCCTTCCTCCAGAACCTCACCGCCAGGAGCGCCTGAATCCCTCGTGTCGATCGTGTTACGCCCGTTGTGCTTGCTGCTCGCCCTTGTCGTGATTCCCCTCACTCAAGCCTCTGCAGCCCCCCCCGAGGGCAAGGCGCGGCAAGCGGCGTTGCCTCTGGAGCCGACGCGGACCATCGAGTTTGACACCGACGAGGCAACCTGGCTGTCTCTGGATCTGTCTCCTGACGGGTCTACGCTGGTGCTCGAGGTGCTCGGCGATCTCTACCTGCTGCCGATTGCCGGCGGGCAGGCGCGGCCGCTGACCCGCGGTATGGCTGTCGACAGCCAACCGAAGTTCTCCCCGGACGGCTCCCGCATTGCCTTTATCAGCGACCGCGACGGCGCCGAAAATGTCTGGGTGATCGGCGCCGACGGCAAGGATCCGCGCAAGCTCAGTGACAACACCAAGGACGCGGAGTTCGCGTCGCCTGCCTGGGCGCCCGATGGCTCCCACGTGGTGGCCTCCCGGACCACCTGGGGGTTGGGGGCTTACGAGCTGTGGGCGTACCATCTCGAGGGCGGCAAGGGGGTGCGCTTGACCACCGCCAAGCCCAGCCCCCAGACCTCGGCAAGCCAGCGCGGCAACAGCCTGGGGGCCGTTTACGCGCCCGATGGCCGTCATCTCTACTACGCCTACAAGACCGGCGGCTTCGCCTACAACGTGCAGCTTCCCCAGTGGCAGATCGTTCGGCACGATCTGCGCACGGGCGCCCGGGATCGCATCACCCAGGCCCAGGGCAGCGCGTTCCGGCCGCTGCTGTCGCCGGACGGCAGGCTGCTGGTTTACGGCACCCGCTACGAGCAGGGTACCGGCCTGCGCATCCGCAATCTGCACAGCGGGGTCGACCGCTGGCTGGCGTATCCCATCGAGCACGACGAGCAGGAATCGCGCTACACCCGTGATCTGCTTCCGGGCTACGCCTTTACCCCCGATGGCAGCGCGCTGCTGCTCGCGCAGCAGGGTGGCATCCGTCGCGTGGACGTGAAGTCGGGGGCGGTGACCCCGGTGCCCTTCAGCGTCCGCGTGCGCAAGCAACTCGGGCCGCGGCTTTACTCGCCTTATCGGCTCGGTGTCGGGCCGGTAAAAGCCCGGCTGATCCGCGATCCGGTGCTGTCTCCGGATGGCAAACAACTGGCATTCTCCGCGTTCACCCGGGTGCACACGTTCGACTTCGCCAGTGGTGAGGTTCGCGCGATCACTCCGGAAGGCGTCTCCGCCTTTCATCCGGCCTGGTCGCCGGACGGCCGCTCACTCGCCTACGTCAGCTGGAATACCCGCGGTGGGCACATCTGGCGCACCCGTGCCGATGGCCGTGGGCGTCCGCAGCTGCTGACGCCGCTGCCGGCGTTCTATACCGACCCGACCTTTACCCCCGACGGCCAGCGCCTGGTGGCGCTGCGCGCGTCCAGCTACGAGCGGCTCTATCGGGAGAACGATGTCGGCGCGCCGGTGGGCTCGGACGTGATCTGGCTGCCGGCCACCGGCGGAGAGCCCCGTCTGGTGATGCCCAGCCGCGGCTACGCCAGCCCGCACTTCGGGCCGGAGGACGATCGCATCTACCTGTATCAGAAGGAATCCGGCAGTTCGGGGCTGGTGTCGGTGCGCTTCGACGGCACCGACACCAGGCGGCTGCTGAGCGCCACCGGAGCCGGTATTTTCTTCACTGAAGACAAGGTTGGGGCGGACGACGTGCGTCTGTCCCCCGACGGTCGCCACGCCCTGATCGCCCATGCCAATCAGCTGTATCTGGCGGCGCTGATCAATCCCCACTTTTCGAACCTGGCTGTCGATCTGGCGCGCCCGGCCGTGCCGCTGGCGCGCCTCACCGACGTCGGGGCGGATTTCTTCGGCTGGGGAGCCGACGGCGAGATTTACTGGTCCGCCGGGGCAACCCTGTACCGCCGGCCCCTCGATTCAGTGAGCTACCGGCAGCCGCGTAGCGATGACAATGGCGCGGACGACGACATCGCTGACCAGCCAGGAGCCGGCGAGGGCGGCGATGGCGCCGAGGGCGATGGCGCGGATGGGGGCCGGCCGCACAGCCGGTCCACGGTCGACAGCGGCGCCGGCAGCGCCGACCCGGGCAACGGCGCGGACCGGCCCGTCAAGGAAGCCGATCCCGCCGTGGTGGCTACCGAGATCCCCGTGTACCTCGCCCGGCACGTGCCGCAAGGGGTCATCGCGCTGGTTGGCGGCACCGTCATCCCCATGACCGATCAGGAAACCGTGATCGACAACGGGGTGGTGTTGATCGAGAACGACCGCATCGTCGCCGTCGGCCGGGAAGGCGAGGTGGAGGTGCCGCCGCAGGCGCAGCGCCTGGACGTCAGCGGCCGCTTTCTGCTGCCCGGCTTCGTCGATACCCACGCCCACTTCCGGCCGCTGCGCCGGGTTCTCGATACCGACAACTGGGGGTTCATGGCGAGCCTTGCCTATGGCGTCACCACGGGGCTCGACGTACAACCGAGCACCGCCGACATCCTCGCTTATCAGGATCTCATCGACGCCGGGCTGATGATCGGTCCGCGGGCGCTGTCGACGGGTCCGGGCATCTTCAGCAACAACGATTTCGCATCACGGGATCACACCCGCGCGGTACTGCGCCGCTACAAGGAGAATTACCGGCTGCACAATCTCAAGGCGTATCTGGCGGGCAACCGCAAGCAGCGCCAGTGGATCGTCCAGGCAGCGCGGGAGCTCGACCTGATGCCCACCACCGAAGGCGCGCTCGACATGAAGCTGAACGTCAGCCACGTGCTCGACGGCTTCAGCGGCAATGAGCACAACTTTCCGTTGCGGGCCCTGTACCGGGACGTGGTGGAACTGGTGGCCCGCTCCGGCATTGGCTACACGCCGGCGTTGCTGGTGGGCTACGGCGGGCCGTTCGCGGAAAGCTATTTCTACACCCGGGAAAGCCCGCACAACGACGCCAAGCTGCGTCGCTTCACGCCTGCCAACGTGATCGCGGCGAGAACCCTGCGCGGCCCCTGGTTCCACGACGACGAGTACGCGTTCCCGGCACAGGCCGCCCAGGCAGCGAAGATCGTGCGCGCTGGCGGCCGGGTCGGCGTGGGCTCCCACGGCCAGCTCCAGGGCCTCGGCTATCACTGGGAGCTGTGGGCGCTCGCCAGCGGCCTCAACAACTGGGAAGCCCTGACGGCCGCCACTCGGCATGGGGCCGAGATGATTGGCGTGGCGCAGGATATCGGCACCCTGGAAGCGGGCAAGCTGGCCGATCTGCTGGTGCTCGACGCCAACCCGCTGGCAGACATCCGCCACAGCAGCGGCATCGCCTACGTGATGAAGAATGGCGAGCTGTTCGACGGCGACAACCTGGATCAGCTGTGGCCGCAGCACAAGCCGCTGGGCGAGCAGTGGTGGTGGAACGACCGGCCGCCGGTGACTGTGCCCGCGCCGCCCCGGCCTCAGTCGGCGAGCCCGTAGACCCGGGTTGCGGTGCCGCGGAACATGGCGTCCTGCTCAGCGGGCGTGAATCGCGCGGCGATCTTCTTCAGGCCGTTGTAGAGCACCGCGGGTTTTTTTCGTGACCCACCCTGACCTTTCACCGATGCTCCGGCATGCACGGCCA
>JBLRXD010000282.1:0-5821 GCA_047920935.1 Pseudomonadales bacterium
GGGAAAGACCTTCATTGCGGCTCGTGGCCCCAATCGCTCCCGCGCCGTCGCCACCAGATCCTGCACCGCGCGCTCGAGACGCGCCACCGATGCCTGGAAGTCCCCACTGCGGGGCGCATCCGCCTCGCCGGCACGATCCGCGCCGGAGCGCTCGGTGTAACCGTGCCGCGGCCGATGATCATGCCACCCGTGATCGCGCTCAGTCATGGCTGTACTCCGTACGCATGCGCTGCCGCCACCCCGGGGTTTCGTTGTCGAGAATGGCCTCCAGCGTGTCGATCCGCTGCATCATCCGTTCCGCCTTGGCGGCCAGGCTGTCGAGCTCCATCCGCTCCTCTGCCGACAACGTGCTCTGCGACTTCTGCTTGCTGCGGTAGTGCATGAAGATCCACACCGGCGCCACGAAGCACAGAAAAACGATGATCGGGACAAAGAAGGCCACCACTATGCCGTCCATGTTCGCTCCTAGCCCGGATTATTAGCCGTTAGTGGACGAGCTGCCCTCGGCGGCGTCCGCGGCTCGAACCGAGCCGCCCCCGAGCTTCGCCTTGAGCGCCTGCAGTTCCTCGTCGATCTTCTCGTTGGTTTCCAACTCGGCGATCTCCTCCGCCAGGCTCTTCTGGCCCAGGTCGTAGGATTCGACCTGGCCTTCGAGGTCATCCATTTTGCGCTCATACGTCTCGAAACGCTGCATGGCGTCGTCGATGCTGTGATCGGCCAGCTTACGCCGCGCGCCCAGCCGGGATTGGGCCGCCTTGCCGCGCAGAATGATGGCATTCTGCCGAGCCTTGGCGTCTTTGATCTTCGCCTGCAGCGCAGCGATGTCGCCACTCAGCTTAGACAGCGTATCGTCCAGGATCTCCAGATCGCGGTCCAGCAGTTCGCAGGCTTCGCGGGCCTTATTGCGCTCGATCAGCGCCCCCTTGGCGAGGTCGTCACGACCCTTGCCAATGGCCAGTTCCGCCTTGCGCTCCCACTCCCGCGCTTCGCTTTGCATCCACCCCTGCCGCCGCACCAGCTCCTTGCGATCGGCGATGGCGCGCGCAGACGTGCTGCGCACCTCGACCAGCGCCTCTTCCATTTCCTGGATGATGAGACGGACCATCTTCTCCGGGTCTTCGGCCTTGTCGAGAATCGCATTGATGTTCGAATTGATAATGTCCGTGATGCGAGAAAAGATACCCATCGTTCATCTGCCTCCGAGTGAGCTTGGTGACGCGCCGCTCCGGTCTGGGATCAGGCTGGCTGCAGCGGTCGTCGGGGACAGCTAATACAGGAACCGTGCCAGCTTCGGAAGGCGTCGTAACTGACTGTTTATTAAGGTTTTTTTCGGCTTCTCCCGAAACCTCGACAAATGCATGTGGTGTCGCTCGCCAACACTTGGCAGAATCCGCCGATGACAAACGAACAAGAGCGGTTGCTGGGCGAATCCCCGGCCATGCTGAAGGTACTCGAGGACGCTTCCCGGGTGGCGCCGCTCGACAAGCCGGTGCTCATCGTCGGCGAGCGCGGCACCGGCAAGGAGCTGATCGCCGCCCGCCTGCACTTCCTGTCGAACCGTTGGGAGGGGCAGTACCTGAAGATGAACTGCGCCGCCATCAGCGAAACCCTGATGGAAACCGAACTGTTCGGTCACGACGCAGGTGCCTTCACCGGGGCCACCCGCGCCCATCAGGGGCGTTTCGAGCGCGCCGACGGCGGCACCCTGTTCCTCGACGAGCTGGCCAATACTTCGCCGCTGGTGCAGGAGAAACTGCTGCGGGTGATCGAGTACGGCGAGTACGAGCGCGTCGGCGGCAACAAGACTCTGCGCTGCAACGTGCGCCTGGTGGCCGCCACCAACGAGGATCTGCCCGCCCAGGCCCGGGCGGGTAAGTTCCGCTTCGACCTCCTCGACCGACTGGCCTTCGATGTCATCACCCTCCCACCGCTGCGCCAGCGTGAGGAGGACATTCTGCTGCTCGCCGAGCACTTCGCCATCAACATGGCAACCGAGCTCGGCCGCGAACTGTTCCCCGGATTCACCCCGGCCGCTCAAGAAATGCTGGTGACGTATCCGTGGCCTGGCAACGTACGCGAGCTGAAGAATGTGGTGGAGCGCTGCGTCTACCGCTCGGCCGTCGACGAGCAGGTGGATCGCATCGTCTTCGACCCGTTCCGCTCTCCCTATCGGCCCGTGGATCCGCGCGCCGATGGCGCCGCGGCGAACGGCCGCTCCCGGCCAGGCGCCGCTCCGGCACTGCCGCTCGATTTCAAGGAGACGGTGCAGTCGATGGAGATCGATCTGCTCGAGCGCGCCATGGAGCAGGCGCGCCACAACCAGCGCAAAGCGGCGGAGTTGCTCGGGCTGAGTTACGACCAGCTGCGCGGCTACCTGAAGAAGTACGAGTTGCTCAAGAAAGATTGACGGCCGACGGCGTCACCGCCGGTAGCAGTCGAAGTACAGGGCCGGAATCAGCAGCAGCGTCAGCAGCGTCGATACCAGCACGCCGCTGGCCAGCGTCAAGCCCAGCGGCTCGAGCGCCGGCTCGAAGATCAGCACCCCGCTGCCGAACATCACCGTTGCCGCGGTGAGGATGATGGGCCGAGCCCGCAGCGCCCCGGCCTCCACCACCGCGTCGTGAATGTCCATCCCCGCCGCCCGGCGCTGCTCCACGAAGTCCACCAGCAGAATGGCATTGCGGGCGACGATGCCTGCCAGCGCGATGATGCCCAGCACGCCGGTTCCCGCCAGATTGATGCCCCAGGCCCAGTGGGCGGGAATCACGCCGATGAAGATCAACGGAATCGGCAGCATGATCAGCAACGGCACGGTGTAAGAGCCAAACCAGCCGGCCAGCAGCACGTAGATCAGCACCATCACCACCGCCCCGGCCGCACCCAGGTCGCGGTACACCTGCACCGTCGTCTCCCACTCTCCCCCCCAGTAGACGGCCGTGGTGCGATCGTCGGCCGGCGGCCGGAACCAGCGCAACTGCGGTTGCGATGGCAGCCGGGCGACCTCCTCGCGCACGTCGACCTGCACCGTCAGCGCCTCGGCGCGCTGACGGTTCAGGTCGGCTGCGACCACGTTCACGGGCAGCAGGTCGCGCCGATAACGCACCGGGCTGTCGTCACCGTGGTGCACCCGCACCACGTCGCGCAGCGGCACCGGCTCGCCGGCAACGCTGCTGACGTACAGCCCCGCCAGGTCATCCTCCACCCGCCGCTGCTCGGGGGCCAACCTGACCAGCACCGGCACCGGCTGGCGGGCGCCCGGCGTCTGCAGGCTGGTGACGGTGGCGCCGGCCAGCGCCGTGTTCACCACCCGCGCCACCTCGCCGGGGGCCACCCCTCGAGCCGCAGCGCGGTTCTGATCGACCGTCAGCTGGATGCGCGGCGCCGGCGCTGCCGGCAGGGTCTCCACTGCCACCACCGCCCGGTGGGCGCGCAGCAGCGGGGCCACCTGCTCCGCCAGAGCCAGGCGGGCCGACTGATCCGGCGCGTAGATCTCCGCGCTGACCGCGCGCTCCCGGGACGGCCCCGAAGGTATGCGGCGCACGTAGCCGTCGCCCACGAACGGCGCCAGCAGCTCCGGCAACCGCTCCGCCAGCCGGCGGTTCAACTCGTAGCTGCGCTCGCGCCGCTCGTCCTCGTGAGGCAGCTGCACGTGGATGCTGGCCTGGTGCGGCCGCCTGTCGAGAGCGGCGGGTAGGATGGCAGGCGGGAACATGAGGGGCCCCTCGACCCCGGCGAACACGGTGTATGCGGAGATGTCGGGCTCGGCCTGCAGCGCCCGGCCCACCGCAGCCGTGGCGTTCAACGTCCGTTGCAGCGATGCTCCCGGCGGCAGCTCGACATCGATGACGAACACCTCACGGTCGAGCAGCGGCGTCAGCCCCACCTCCACCTGGCGCAGCGCCAGCAGCGCGAACGCCGCCACCATGAGCACCAACAAGGCAGCGTAGAAGCCCCAGCGCAGCCAGGCGTGTCGCAGCATGTGCTGCAGCAGCCGCCGATACCCGCCCACCGCCCGTGACGTGGTGCGGGTGTGTTTTTCTTCCGAATCGCAATCCGCTTCGCGGTCGGGACCGGGGCGCAGCAGCCGATAGCCCAGGTAAGGCGAGATCGTCAGGGCAATCAGCAGCGAAAACAGCACCGCGATGGATGTGCCGATGGGGATGGCACGCACGTACTGGCCCATCTCTCCGGTGATGAACGCGGTGGGAATCAACGTCGCCACCACCAGCATGTCGGCAAGAATGGTGGGGTTACCTACTTCGTTGATGGCTTTGACGGTCAACTCCCGGCTGCGCTCGCCATGCTCGCGGAACAGGCGCTTGACGTTTTCCAGCATGATCACCGCATCGTCGGCGAGGATGCCGATGGCCAGAATCATGGCGGCGATGGAGACCGGGTTCAGGGTGAAGCCGAGGCGGTAGTAGGCATACGGCACGATGGCCAGCGATGCGGGCATCATCAACGCAATCACCGCTGCCGCGCGCCAGCCGAGGCCCAACCAGATGATGCCGACGACGATCAGCGTGCCGGTCAGCAGCTGCCTGAGGACGCTGTAGACCCGCTCGGTCGCGTCACGCCCGGCATCATAGCCGGCGGTGACGACCACCTCCTCCGGGATCAGCAGCGGCAGCAGTTGCTCGAGCTCCGCACCGACGCGGCGGGTGACGTCGCTGACGTTCTGCCGCGGTACGCTGGTCACCGCCAGGGTCACCCCCGGCTGCGCGGCGCCGTCGCCGCGGCGCCAGTGCAACACCGCGTCCTCGCCGTGCAGCGGGCCGTCGACGATGCGCGCCACGTCCTCCAGGTAGATGACGCCAGCCGGGCCGGCGCCCACCTGAATGCGCGCCACGTCCTGCGCCGTCTCTAGGCGAGTGCCCACCCGCACGCTGGTTACCGGGCTGCCGTACAGAGCATCGGCCGGCAATCGCAGACCACTGGCGCCGATGGCGTCGAGCACCTGACTGAACGACACCCCATGGGCCGCCAGCTGCTGAGGCTGGGGCAGCACCTGCACCGCTCGCGTGCGTCCGCCGTGCACGCCCACCGAACGTACTCCCTCCACCTGCTCGAGCCGGCTCGCCAACTCCTCCCCCAGGCGTCCGAGCGCGTACGGCGACAGCCGGTCGCTGGACAGCGTGAGCGTCTGGATCACCAGCTGATCGTCGCCGGAAATCTGCAGCAACGGCCGACCGGCCCCCGGCGGCAGGCGCTCGGCGTTCACCGCCAACAGCTCGGTGAGTTCGGTGAACGCGCGACTCTCGTCGACGCCGCTGGCGAACTCCACCGTCAGCACCGCCGCATCGTCGGAGGCCGCGCTCCAGACCTCGACCACGTCGGCCAACTGGCGCGCCCACACCGCCACCGGCCGGGCCACCAGTTGGTCGACGCGCTCGGCCCCGCCCCCGGGATACGGCACCGCCACCAGCACCGTGGGCACGTCGATCTCGGGGCGGTCCTCCCGGGGCGTCACCAGCAGGCCGTAGCCGCCGAGCAGCAATGCGGCCAGCACGAACAGGGGCACCAGGGGCGAATCGATCAGCCGATTCGCCGTGCGTCCGGCGAAGCCCAGATCCTGCATCAGTCACCCGGCGTCAGCTGGGGGAGCGTCCGCTCCACGACGATGGGCTGGCTATCCCGAAGCTCGAACACGGCTCCTCCGACCACCACCCGATCACCCGCCTCGAGCCCCTCGAGAACGGCGCGCAGACCGGTCTCGGCAACACCCGGCGCGTCGATTTCGTAGGGCTCGACCCAGCGCAGCCGGGCGCGCAGTCGCGGCTCGGCGCCATCCAGCACTGCGACGGAGGCGGGCAGCGTCCCG
>JBLRXD010000283.1:0-5800 GCA_047920935.1 Pseudomonadales bacterium
AGGAGCTTGCATCCGGCCCGCTCGCGCGCGTAGCTTCTGTCGCAGAGTGATGGGCCGAAGGGGAGGTCGACGTATGCTGGAGTCGTATGGGGTGCTCGACTTCACTGACGAGCGCGGGGAAATCGGGCCGATGCTGATGGGGGATCTCGGCGCGGACGTCATTCGAGTGGAGCCGCCGGCCGGATCCCGTGCCCGATTCTCCGGCCCCGTGCTTCGGGATGGTCCTGAAGATCTTCGCAGCCTGTCGTTTCGCGCCTACAACCGCAACAAGCGGTCCCTGGTCCTCGATCCGCAATCCGCCGTCGACCGGGCGGCGCTGGAGGAGCTGCTGCGCCGCAGCGACTTCGTCTTCGAATCCTGGCCGGCGAGCCCGCTCGCCGAATTCGGCATCGACTTCGAGCGGGCGCGCGCGCTCAACCCGAACATCGTGTACGTGCGATTGTCACCGTTTGGCGCGGAGGGTCCGCGTTCCCACTACCGGGGCAACGATCTGGTGATCGCGGCGATGGGCGGGCCGGTGTCGTTGCAGGGCGTGCGGGATCGGGCCCCGGTGCGGCTCAGCGTGCCCCAGGCCTGGCGGCATGCCGGTGTGGAGGCCGCGGTCGGCGCGATGGCCGCGCACTGGCGCAGGCTGCGCACCGGCAGCGCGCAGTACGTCGATTTGTCCGCGCAGTCGGCCATGACCTGGACGATGCTCAACTCGATGGGCGCGTTTGCGATACAGGGCGCGGACTTCCAGCGTGGCGGTGGGTTCAACACCGGCACCACGCAGTTCGATCTGGTGTTTCCCTGCGCCGACGGCTTTGTCGTCGCGCTGCCCACGTCGAAGGTGATCCTCGGTTGCCTGCCGCGGATGATCGAGGACGGCATAGCGGACGCGACGCTGCGCGAGATCGATTGGCAGCAGTACGACCTGAACATCCGCGACCCTGAGGCGAAGCCGCTCAACATTCACCAGGGTGCGGCGCTGTGCCGGGCGTTCTTTGCGAGGTACACAAAGCAGCAACTGTTCGAGTTCGGCCTCGGCGCCGACATCACGCTGGCGCCGGTGAACACGCTCGCCGAGTTGCTGGCGCTCGAGCACCTGCGCAGCCGTGACTTCTGGGCGCCGCTCGAACTGCCTGGCGGCGCCTCGTTACGCACACCCGGCCTGTGGGCCAAGTCGTCCCCGCCGGCGCTTGCGATCCGCCGCTCGGCGCCGGCCCTGGGTGCTGACGGTTCGAACATCCGTGCCGAATTGCGGCAGCCCGCCGCCGTTAAAGCGTGGCCGGCACCTGACGGCGACGACGCCTTGCCCTTCGCGGGACTGACGGTGGCCGATCTGTCATGGGTCGGGGTAGGGCCGATCTCCGCGAAGTTCCTCGCCGACCACGGTGCGCGCGTCATCCGCATCGAGTCGGAAACCCGCCCGGACGTGCTGCGCGGCAACGTGCCGTACAAGGACGGCATCCCCGGCCTCGACCGCTCGCAGTTCTTCGGCGACTTCAACACGTCGAAGCAGAGCATCACGCTCGATCTCAAGTTGCCGGAGGCGATCGACATCGCGCGGCAGATCATCGCGCGTGCGGACGTGCTCATCGAGAGTTTCGCCCCCGGCGTGATCGGCCGCATGGGGCTCGGCTACGAAGAGGTTCGCGAGCTGAACCCCGGCCTCATCATGGTGAGCACCTGTCTCATGGGTCAGACCGGACCGGCCGCCGAACTCGCGGGCTACGGCTACCACGCCGGCGCGATCGCTGGCTTCTACGAGGTGACGGGCTGGCCGGATCGGCCCCCGAGCGGGCCCTGGGTAGCGTACACCGACACGATAGCGCCGCGCTTCATCGCCTTCCTGCTGGCGGCGGCGCTCGATCATCGGCGCCGCACCGGCGAAGGCTGCTGGTTCGACGTCGCTCAGATCGAGGCATCGCTGCACTTCCTCGCCCCGGAACTGCTCGACCTGCAGGTGAACGGCCGTGCTGCGACGCGCATGGGCAACCGTTCGGCTGTCGCGGCGCCGCAGGGATGCTACCCGTGCGCGGGTGAGGATGCCTGGTGCGCGATTGCGGTGGACCACGATGACCAATGGCGTACCTTGTGCCGTGCGATGGGCCGCCCCGATCTGGCGGCCAGCACAGCGCTCGCGAGTCACGTGGGTCGCCTGGCCGCCCACGATGCCATCGACGCGGCGATCGCCGAATGGACGAGCACGCTGCCGCCGGCCGACGTGATGGTGCGCCTGCAGGCCGTCGGGGTGCCGGCCGGAGTGGTGCAGCGCAGCCGCGACCTGCTCGCGGATCCGCAGTACGCCGCGCGCGGGTTCTACCGGTATCTCGAACACCCGGTCATGGGGCGCATTCCATACGCCGGCCATCCGTACCTCATCGCGGGCTACGACAACGGACCGCTCCGCCCGGCGCCGACGCTGGGCCAGCACAGCTTCGAGATCCTCAGCGAATTCCTGGGGCTCGACGACGAAGCGGTGGGAATGGCGTACGCGAAGGGGGCGGTGGTCTGATCCCGGTGGGGCTGGGCGTTTCAAGGCTACCTACAGGAAATCACCGGCGTGCACGTGGTGCCGTTTCTGTACCTGGGCGCCAAGCACATGGTGACCGGCTACGACCACATCCTGTTTCTGCTGGGGGTGATCTTCTTCCTCTACGGGGTCAGGCAGATTGCCCTCTACGTCACCCTGTTCGCCATCGCCATTCCACCACCATGCTGGCCGGCGTGTGGTTCGACTTCGGCATCAACAGCTACCTGATCGACGCCATCATCGGCTTCTCGGTGGTCTGCGCTCGACAACCTGGGCGCCTTCCGGCTGTGGTTCGGGGTGCAGCCGGACCCGCGGGCAGCCACCCTGATCTTCGGCCTGCTGCACGGCTTCGGCCTGGCCTCGAAAATCATCGAGTACGACATCTCGCCCGACGGGCTGCTGCCGAATCTGCTCGCCTTCAACGTGGGGGTTGAGATCGGCCAGCTCATCGCCCTCGCCGCCATCCTGGTGGCAATGACGCGCTGGCGCGCCATGCCGTCCTTCGCGCGCACCGCCTATGCCGCCAACGTCCTCACGATCAGCGGCGGCGGCAGCCGTGATACGGACGCTGTTCTGGCTGCCAGTCGAATACGGTATCGATCCCACCGGTCGCGGCTGCGTCCTGGGGCTCACGCCGATGGGCGAGATCAAGCAGCAACTCTAGGCCGAGGCCGCGGCGGCAGGCGGTGAACTTGCCGTGCGGCAGCGGCTCGACACCATCGAGACCCAGCTGGCGGCCATTGCGGCTGCGCTGGGAGTCGAGTCGGTGGCAGCGGCCGGCGAGGCCCTGCCGGACAGCGCCAACTCCGGTGCTGAGGCCGCCGCCTGCATTCAGCGGCCAGCCCGTGGCGAATACACGGAGCTGCGGGCGCCGAGATAGCGTTTCACCCTGCTCCATTCCGATGGAGCGCGGCCGAACCCGCGTTTTTTCTCTTATCACACGCTACAGACCCGCCAACAATCACATTGGTAGCATGAGCCCTGATGACTGACGCAGTGAGCCGTTACGGCGGAATCGCGCGGAGATGATCCTTTCCCGTCCCACCAGGAGGCCACGTGTCTACCCAGCAATGCCTAGGTGATTCCGGTATCAAAGCGGATGTCGATCGCTGGTTGCGAGCTGCCCTGGAGAACGAACCTTTACTGATCGACGACGGGCGGTCGGTAGATGAATACGTCAACAAGTTGTACCGCTTGGCCGACTTCGGTTTTGTTCTGTCAGATTCGGCGCTGGCTGGCCTGGTGGCGTTTTACCTGAACGACCCGTCTAAAGAATCTTGCTACATCTCCACTCTGGTGATCGGTCATAGGTTTCGCCGAATGGGCTTTGCGCGCGGGCTGCTCGAGTATGTGGATGCGCGTGCGCAACAACACGGGGCGCGCAGCTGCCAACTGCGTGTACACAGAGACAATTGTCCTGCGCAGAAGTTATATGCGCGCTACGGATACACCGTCGCTGACGGCGACGCAGAACACGTGCTGATGCACAAAGAGGTTCGCGACGACGTAGCGCCACGTTCGCAGCGGTTCCACGGTCATCGGGTGCTCGGATGCTCCGAACTTTGCGCGCGTGGCAACGTGGCTGTCGGTGATCCGCATGAGGCGATCTAGCGGCACCACGTCATTCGAGAGCAGTCACTCCGGGAGACGAGATGAACCACGCGATATCCAATGAGTACGCCGGCCCCTCGGATGTCGATAGTTTTCGGCAGCTGATTGACCGTAACGGCTGGGTGGTCTTCGACAGCGTTCTCGACGAGCAACAATGCAACGATCTGATCGCCGCCCACGATCTGGCTACTCAAGCGTGCCGGGAAATTCAGATTCGCAACGGCGTGGCGGACGGTACGGCTGGCACGTCGCACCACCTGGTCGTGTTCGAGGGGGCGTTCCTGGAATTCCTCGAGGATCTGCCGCTTTACCCTTATCTATGCGCGTATTTTGATGGAGGACCGTTCATACTGAACTCCTTCGGCGGCGTATCCAATTTTCGAGCGGACAGCTCGAGCTACGTCGGCAAGGTGCATCGTGACATCAGAAGCTGGAGTGGAGATCTCCACCTGATGATGAACATGCTGGTCATGCTGGACGATTTCACCCCGGAAAACGGCGCCACCTGGCTAATGCCGCAATCGCACAGGCTTGCTGCTCAGCCCGCCGATGATGAGTTCTTCGCTGTGGCGGAGCAGGCGGTCGCGCCGAGAGGCAGCATCGTATTGTTCAACTCGAACCTCTGGCATGCCGCTGGGAAGAACACCACGCCATGCACGCGCCGGGGTTTGACACCGATGTTCACCAAGCCTTTCTACAAACCCCAGTTCGATTACTGTCGGTTTTTCGGAGACCGAGTCACGGGTTTCTCGCCATTGGTCCAGCAGCTGCTCGGCTACCATGCGCGCGTTCCGGCTGATCTGGACGAGTGGTATCGGAAACCCGAGAGTCGGATGTATCGACCCGATCAGGGGTGATCAGCGGCCCCGATTTTCATCGGTTGCAGAGTGTCAGCTGCATGGCCACGCGTTGCCGCAGGCCCGCATCCATTTCGGCTTGGAGACGCTCGCGGAGCGTTTTGCCGAGCTCGGCCGCTTCGAGCTTCCGGAACCCAAGCCTCGAGTAAAAAGGCGCATTCCAGGCGACGTGTTCGAAGGTCGTCAGAGTGATGCAGGAAAACTCATCTGCTCGAGCCCGGCTGATGACCTCGTCAATCAAGCGCCGACCCAGCCCGTTGCGTTGATGAGCGGGGTGCACATCGATCTCTTGCAGAAATACGGAATCGGGGTCATGGATTACCAGCGCAAACCCCACAGGACTTCCTGCCTTGGTTACTGCAGTCCAAAGCCGCTGCTCGCGTCGAGCAGCTTCCAGCTCGTCTTCTGGAATGACGTCGGCGCGAATCTCAGGCGGCAGAACGTCCTCAGGAAACAGCGCGGCGGCGGCCCGCTCAATTTCCGGGAGCATATCAATGTGCTTCCTTCGGGCCAGCCCCACCGTGTATTCACCGATGCTCATGCAGCGTCCTGCTCACAGATTGTTATACGGAGCTGAGGGCGCCCCGAATCGGCGAAACCGGCTCGTGCACGCGACGCTCGAGAAAGTCGGACAGCGATGCGCCTGCGTCTACCTGCGCTAACCAGTCCTCTGGATCGAACTCCACGCCGACCGGGTTGATGCTGAAACCCGGGCCACGGATGTAGGCATTGCTCTCCTCGGGGGTCGCGAAGCAGTCGACCTGGAATTCGAGCTGATTACCGTCAGGGTCGGCGTAGTACATCGAGATGGTGAGGC
>JBLRXD010000284.1:0-5780 GCA_047920935.1 Pseudomonadales bacterium
ACAACGACATCAGCCCGCTGCTGCCGGAACTCTACAGCCGCCATCAGAAGCGGGTGGCGGACGTTGCGGATTTCAATTACATGCGCGCTCTGGCGCTGAAGACCAAGGAAAACCGCAAGCTGACCCACGTGTCCCTGAACCAGAGCGTGCGTGCCGCCGAGCAGGCCCAGGAGGAAGCCTGGCGCCTGGGCCTGGAGAACGCCCTGCGGCTGGCCAAAGGAGAGGAGCCGATCACCAGCATCAAGGAGTTGGAAGATCCCGATGTGGCGGTGATGGTCGACGGCGAAGATCCCGATGTGGTCGAAGCCGAGGGTGCCGAGAAGAGCAAGGACAAAGATCCCGCCGAGGATGCCATGCTGCGGGAATCCGGACACATTCTGGTGGACTACATCAGCCTGTCGCGGCAGATTGCCCTGGCCGGGAATCGGGGTCGCAGCGACGTCCACAGCGCGGTGCGCTGACGGGGTTTGATTCCCCTCCCGCGCCCCCACATATGTTGAATCGACAACATCGTGGGGCACCATGGACATCGATCAGCAAGGTAAAGTCGTCCGCGACGCCGCGGACGACCGAGAGCAGCTCGAAAGCCGGCAGATAATCCTGCCCAGCGAGGCGCTGCCGAGTCACATCTACGTACTGCCGCAGCAGCACCGTCCGTTCTTCCCGGGCCAGGCCATTCCGCTGGTGATGAATGCCAGCGTCTGGCTGCCCACCTTGCAGGCAATTCAAGAACGCAAGCAGGAAGTGGTGGGGCTCATCGCCACCCGCCGCGACCTGAACGACGTGCCCGAACCCGCTGACCTGCACGCTATGGGCACCGTATGCCGCATCCACCGCATCCATCGGGAAGGCGAGCAGCTGCAGGTGCTGCTCGAGGGTCTGGAGCGCTTCCGCGTGCGCAACTGGCTGCGGGAGCAGGCACCGCTGCTGGCGAACGTCCAGTACTTTCCAAAGCGCGGCGAGACGCGTTCCAACGAGCAGAAAGCGTACGCCGTCGCGATCATCAACACCATCAAGGAGCTGATCCCCCTCAACCCGTTGTACGGCGAGGAGCTCAAGGTGTTTCTGACCCGGTCGAACCCCAACGAGCCTTCCCTGCTGGCCGACTTCGCCGCCAGCCTCACCTCCGCCAGCAAGGAGGATCTTCAGGAGGTTCTCGAGACCCTGAACCTGCAGCGACGGCTGGAGAAGGTGGTGGAGCTGCTGCACAAGGAGGTGCAGATCGCCCAGGCGCAGATGGACATCCGCAAGCATGTGGAAGCCGAGATCCAGGGCCACCAGCGCGAGGCGTTCCTGCGCCAGCAGCTCAAGTTCATCCAGCAGGAGCTGGGCATCTCCAAAGACGACAAGACCGCCGAGCTCGAGCTGTTCAAGAGCCGACTCGAGAGCCGCACCGTCCCGGAGGCCGCCCAGCGGAAGATCGACGATGAGTTGCGCAAGCTGGCGCTGCTCGAGCTTGGCTCACCCGAGTACGGCGTCACCCGCAACTATCTCGACTGGATCACCAGCCTGCCGTGGGGGCTGCACAGCGACGATGCCAAGGATCTGCAAGCGGCCGCCACCGTGCTCGACCGGCATCACGAAGGGCTCGAAGACGTCAAGCAGCGCATCCTCGAGTTCCTCGCCGTGGGCATCATGAAAGGCGACGTGGGCGGCTCCATCATCTGCATGGTCGGCCCGCCCGGCGTCGGCAAGACGTCCCTCGGCCGCGCCATCGCCGCGGCGCTGAACCGCAAGTTCTACCGGTTCTCGGTGGGCGGCATGCGCGACGAGGCCGAGATCAAGGGCCATCGCCGCACCTACATCGGCGCCATGCCCGGGAAGCTGGTGCAGGCGCTGAAAGACACCGGGGTGGCCAACCCGGTCATCATGCTGGATGAAATCGACAAGATCGGCAGCTCGTTCCAGGGGGATCCCGCCTCGGCACTGCTGGAAGTGCTCGACCCCGAGCAGAACACCAGCTTCCACGACCACTACCTGGACGTGGATATGGACCTGTCGAAAGTTCTGTTCGTATGCACGGCCAACCAGTTGGACACCATCCCCGGGCCGCTGCTCGACCGGATGGAGATCATCCATCTTTCCGGCTACCTCGACAAAGAGAAGCTCGGCATCGCCCGCAAGCATCTGCTGCCGCGGCAGTTGGCGCGCGCCGGGCTGAAACGCAGCGACCTCAGAATCCAGGCGCCGGCATTGCGCAGGATCGTCGAGGAGTACGCGCGCGAGGCCGGCGTACGCAAGCTCGACAAAGCCCTGGCGCAACTGGTGCGCAAGGCGGTGGTGAAGATTCTCGGCGACGGCACCCGCCCGGTAGTGGTGCAGGCGGACCAGATCGAAACCTATCTGGGGAAGCCCGTGTACGAGCGGGAACCGCTGCAACAGGGCGTGGGCATCGTCACCGGGCTGGCCTGGACCCCGATGGGCGGCGCCACCCTGCCGGTGGAGGTCACCCTGGTACATCGCCGGCAGTCGGGCCTCAAGCTGACCGGACAACTCGGCGCCGTGATGCAGGAGTCGGCCAACATCGCTTACAGCTACGTGCGCGGCAATGCCGAGCGCTACGCGGTGGCCGCCGACTATTTCGACGAAGCGTTCCTGCACGTCCACGTGCCCGCCGGGGCCACCCCCAAGGACGGCCCCAGTGCCGGCGCCACGCTGGGGGTCGCGCTGATCTCCCGGGCCATCGGCAAGCAGCCCAAGTCGGGCTTCGCCATGACGGGTGAGCTCACGCTAACCGGACGGATCTATCCGGTGGGCGGCATCCGCGAGAAGCTGCTGGCGGCCAAGCGCCAGAAGATCCGTCAGGTGATCCTGCCGGCGGCGAACCAGCGCGACTATGAGGAAGTGCCGGAGCACATCCGTCGCGGCATCGGCGTGCACTTCGTCAGCCACTTCGACGAGGTGATGGCGCTGGTGTTTTGAGTTCCAGCGGTCAGCTGGCCGATGCCGACCTGGCCGCCACCGCCGCAGTGCGGGGCGATGCCGCTTGGGGCAGAGAGCGCTTGCTGTCTTCCTCGGAGCGGAGGTCGTTCAGCTGCTGAGCGGCGCGGGTGGATTTCCTTGACCGTGCGGCCTGATTACGCCGCTCCAGGGCAATGAGCCTGGATTCACTTCGATTGATCACAATTTCCTCGGCAGAGCTTGCGCCACGAACCGCCCGAAAATTAGTCGCGGACGGTCGTGAAAACGCCGCGCATTATAGAAGTTTGTGATTACACCTCAAGGGAAAAGTTCCGATCTGCGCCCTGGTTAACAATTCTAAACACACACGAAACATCCAACCTCGGATAGAGCCCGAAACGAGCACCACGGTTACCACTCGGAACCGATCGGGGTGGGCAGCGGCTGGCTCAATCCGCAGCCCGCACCAGGTTGTTGAGCACGTACTGGAGAATGCCACCGCTTCTGAAGTAGGCGATCTCGTTATCGGTGTCGAGGCGGCTCAGTACCGTCACCTCACGATGGCTGCCATCACTGCCGCGGATCACCAGCTCGAGCTCCTGGCGCGGCTTGATCTCGGTGACGCCCGCTGGCAGCCGGATGTCGACCACCTCGTCGCCGCTCAGACCGAGGGTGAGCCGGCTCTCGCCAGGCTTGAACTGCATCGGCAGCACGCCCATGCCGATCAGGTTGGAACGGTGGATACGCTCGAAGCTCTCGGTCACTACACCCTTTACGCCCAGCAGGCGGGTGCCCTTGGCCGCCCAGTCGCGGCTCGAACCGGTGCCGTACTCCTTGCCAGCGAAGATCACCAGTGGCGTTCCTTCGCCCTGATAGCGCATGGCGGCATCGTAGATCGACAGCTGATCGCCGCTGGTGACGTGACGCGTGTAGCCGCCCTCCACCCCCGGCACCATCTCGTTCTTGATGCGGGTGTTGGCGAAGGTGCCGCGCATCATGACTTCGTGGTTACCGCGACGCGAGCCGTAGGAGTTGAAGTCGCGAACGTCCACGCCATGTTGCTGCAGATACTCGCCTGCCGGGCTGTCGGCCTTGATCTCCCCGGCCGGGGAGATGTGATCGGTGGTAACCGAATCACCCAGCAACGCCAGCACCCGCGCGCCGGACACTTCGATCTGCTGGTTCAGATCCTCGCCCACGGAGAAGAACGGCGGCTGCTTGATGTAGGTGGATTCTTCCCAACTGTAGGTGCCGGAATCGGTAACGTTGATGTCCCGCCAGGCTTGGGGGCCGGTGAACACGTCGGCGTACTGCTGCTCGAACATCTCCGCGGAGACCTGGGCGACCACCTCGCTGATCTCGGCGTTGCTGGGCCACACGTCCTTGAGGAACACGTCGTTGCCGTCGCCGTCCTGGCCCAGGGGGTCGCGGCTCAAGTCGATGCGGCAGGTACCGGCAAGGGCATAGGCCACCACCAGCGGCGGCGACGCCAGCCAGTTGGTGCGCACTTCCTGATGTACTCGGCCCTCGAAATTGCGGTTACCGGACAGCACCGAAGAGACCACCAGGCCACCGCTGCCGATGGCCGCGGATATCGGTTCGGGCAGGGGCCCGGAGTTACCGATGCAGGTGGTGCAGCCGTAACCCACCAGGTTGAAGCCCAAGCCGTCCAGGTCGCTCTGCAGGCCGGTCTTCACCAGGTAGTCGGTGACCACCTTGGAGCCGGGGGCGAGCGAAGTCTTCACCCACGGCTTCACCTTCAACCCCCGCCGCCGCGCGTTGCGGGCAACCAGGCCGGCGCCGAGCATGACCGCCGGGTTGGAGGTGTTGGTGCACGACGTGATGGCGGCGATGACCACGTCACCGTGGCCGAGGTCGTAGTCGGTGCCGGGCACCGGCACGCGCGGGCCGTCGGTCGGCGCCCGTCCCTGCAGATCCAGAGCCAGCGCGTCATCGAACGCCTTGGCCATGTCGCTCATGGCGACCCGATCCTGGGGCCGCTTCGGGCCCGCCAGGCTCGGCACCACCGTGCCGAGGTCGAGTTGCAGGGTGTCGGTATACACAGGGTCCGGGGTGCCGCTGTCGCGCCACATGCCGTTGGCCTTGGCGTAAGCCTCCACCAGCGCCACTACATCCTGGGGCCGGCTGGTGAGCCTGAGGTAGTTGATGGTCTCGCGATCGACCGGGAAGAACCCACAGGTTGCGCCGTACTCCGGGGCCATGTTGGCAATGGTGGCGCGATCGGCCAGCGGCAGATCGTCCAGGCCGTTGCCGAAGAACTCGACGAATTTGCCCACCACACCCTTCTGGCGGAGCATCTGCACCACCGTGAGCACCAGATCAGTAGCCGTGATGCCCTCGCCCAGGCGCCCGGTGAGCCGGAAGCCGACCACCTCGGGAATCAGCATGGACACCGGCTGACCGAGCATGGCCGCCTCGGCCTCGATACCGCCCACGCCCCAGCCGAGCACGCCCAGACCGTTGATCATGGTGGTGTGACTGTCGGTACCCACCAGGGTGTCGGGATAGGCCACCGTGCGACCATCCTGCTCCCTGGTCCACACGGTCTGCGCCAGGTACTCCAGGTTCACCTGGTGGCAGATGCCGGTGCCCGGCGGCACCACACGGAAGTCGTCGAAGGCTTTCTGACCCCAGCGCAGGAACCGGTAGCGCTCGTTGTTACGCTCCATCTCCAGCGCCACGTTGGCCTCGAACGCTCCCGGCGAGCCGAACTGGTCCACCATCACCGAGTGATCGATGACCAGATCCACCGGTGACAGTGGATTGATGATGTCCGGGCTCTTGCCCGCCTGAACCACCGCGCTGCGCATGGCGGCGAGGTCGGCCACCGCCGGCACACCGGTGAAATCCTGCATCAG
>JBLRXD010000285.1:0-1206 GCA_047920935.1 Pseudomonadales bacterium
GTAGCGGGCGGCGTTGTTGAGCAGGTTGGTGAACACCTGGGCCAGCCGGGTGGCGTCTGCCAGCAGCCAGTGCTCGCCCGCCGCGAGGGTCACCTCGAGGCGGTGATGCGACGCATCGATGAGTGGCCGCGCTGCCTCCACGCCGCGCTCGATCACCGGCCGCAGCTCTACCAGATCCTTGCGCAGTTCCAGCGCGCCGCGGGTGATCCGCGATACCTCCAGCAGATCGTCCACCAGCCGCGTCAGATCGGCCAGCTGCCGGTCGATGACGTCGCGGGCGCTGATCACGGTGGCGTCCTCGGGGCCCTTCAGCTTCAGCAACTCCACCGCCATGCGGATGGGCGCCAGCGGGTTGCGCAGCTCGTGGGCCAGGGTGGCGAGAAACTCGTCCTTGCGCCGGTCGGCGTCGCGCAGCGCCTCCTGGGTCTGGCGTTGCTCGGTGACGTCGGTCTGGGCGGCGACGGCCGCGATCAACTGGCCGTTGGCATCGACGACCGGTGCGCTGGCATTCATCAGAAAACGGCGGCCGCCACCATCGAAACGCTCGATCTCCATCAGTCGCGCGGGCACCGGTTCCTTTGTCAGCAGAGCCTGAGCCAGCGTCCACTCGTGGGCCTGGATGTGCGCGCCGGTGTCCGGCCACCAGCCCACCCAGCGGTCGTAGTCGGCGATGCCCTCGGCCTCGCCGCTGGCGCCAGCGTCGAGCCCCCACAGCTGCTCGTGCGCCCGGTTCCAGCGCACCAGCCGGCCTTCGGGGTCCGCAATGATCACGCCCACCGGCAGCGACTCCAGCACGGCGTCGAGCAGCGCCGCGTTGCGTTCGGTCTCCCGCTCCGCCAGCCGCCGGTCTTCGATGTCGACCACAGAGCCGATGTAGCCGAGCAGCCCGCCGCTGGGGTCGAGCTGCGGCCGGCCCATGTCCAGCGTCCAGCGGTAGCTGCCGTCGGCGACCCGCAGCCGGTACTCGATCTGAAACGGTTCCTGGCGTTGGGCGGCGCTGGTGAAGGCTTCTTTGAGGCGATCGCGATCGGCAACGTGCACCGGCTCCGCCCAGCGCTCGCCGAGGGCGTTGCCGGGGTGGCGACCGGTGTGCTCGTACCAGCCGCGGCTGAGGAAGATGCAGGCCAGCGCAGCGTCGGTCACCCACAGCATGGCCGGCGCCGCGTCGGCCATCTCGCGGAAGCGCGCCTCGCTGGCGCGCAGCTC
>JBLRXD010000285.1:1306-5751 GCA_047920935.1 Pseudomonadales bacterium
TGCTCGCGCAGCATCTGCTCGCGCAGCGCCCGCTCGGCCAGCAGCGTGCGGACCTGGTACTGGCGGCGGCGCGCGTTCAGTGCCACGCGCACGGCGCCCACCAGCCGCGCTTGACTCAGAGGCCGCTCGAGCAGCGTCACCACGCCCACGGACAAGCCGAGACGATCGAGCAGATCGAGCCGAACATCGACAGCACCGGCGGTGAGCACCACGATGGGCAGCGCCGACCAGGACGCCTGGGCGTCCAGGGTCTGAATCAGGGCGTCGACGGTCGGGGTAGCCAACCCCTCTTCGGTAATGAGCAGGCAGCCGGCCCCGGCGGCGAGCTCGCGGCTGCAGTGGCCGAGGTCGGCGCAGGCCCGCGCGTCGAGCCCGCTCTGGATCAGCGATGCGGCCAGCGCTGCGGCGTCGCGGCCCACGGGCGCCACGATCAGAGTTCGCAGTTCCGCGGCCTTGGCGTTCACGGGCTCATGATCTGCTCTGTACCGCCGAGAAAACGTGGCGTCCCCGTCAGCACCCCGGCGAACTCCTTCAACGGCGGCCCCAGGGTCACGCCGCTGTCGCTGGCGAACTGGATCTCGCGAATGGTGCGCTCGTGGGCGCCGCTGCGCTTCTTCACCACGGCGATGGCTTTGCGCACTTCGCCCGCGGTCTCGAAGTAGCGCAGTGAGACCACGGTGTCGGCCAGGTAGCTGAGCTCCAGCTTGCTGTCCGCGTCGCCCATGATGCCGTGGAGGGCCAGCAGCAGCATGGTGGCGACGCCTTGCTGATTGAGGTAGGCGGAGAGCTCGTGCAACTGGTGTATTAGGTGGGCTTCGCCGGGCATGGCGTGCATGTAGCCGTTGAGGCTGTCGATGATCACCAGCTTGGCGCCCGCCTGCACGCCCCGTTGCACTCGATTGGCGAACTCCCCCGGTGACAGCTCCGCGGGGTCGAGATGCTGGGTCTGGATGAGACCGCTGTCGATGTGGGGGGCCAGGTCGAAGCCCAGGGTACGTGCCCGGGCCAGAGCGATCCCGAGAGTCTCGTCGAAGCTGAACAGCAGCACCCGCTCGCCGCGTTCGGCCATGCGGGCAGCGTACAGCAAGGCGAGCGTCGACTTGCCGGTGCCGGCCGGACCCATGATCAGCGAGGTGGTGCCGCGATCGAGGCCGCCCCCCAGCAGGTTGTCCAGAGCGGCATTCCCGCTGGGCACCGCTTCGGCATGAAACTTCTTGTGATGCTCGGCGGCCACCAGTCGCGGGAACGCGCGCATCCCTCCGGTCTCGATGATGAAGTCGTGAAAGCCTTCCCGGTAGCGCACCCCGCGCAGCTTCGACGCCTGCAGCCGGCGCCGCGGCACGCCGTAGATGGGCGCCAGTTGCTCCAGGTCGATGACGCCATGGGCGAGGCTGAGCACGTGGGGGTCGGCGCTGATCGGCCCGAAGTTCTTGTCGTCGACCAGCAGCACGGTGCTGCCGATGGTGCTGAACAGCCGCTTGAACTCCAGCAGCTGGTGGCGGTGGCGCAGCGCGCTCTGGGCCAGCAGGCGGTACTCGGACAGCGAGTCGAACACCACCCGTGCCGGGCGGAGGCGTTCCGCCGCCTCGCGGATCATGCCGGTGACCGCATTCAGTTCCACTTCGGAAGGGTGGAACACGGTGGTCTGAGCGTCGCCCCGGAACAGATCTCCGGCCGAATCGAGCTCGATCATGTCGATGCCGTCGAGAGACCAGCCATGGGCGTGCGCCACGTCGACCACTTCCGCGCGGCTCTCCGACAAGGTGATGTACAGACAGGCTTCGCCCAGCCGCACGCCTTCGAGCAGATACTGCAGCGCCAGGGTGGTCTTGCCGGCGCCCGGCGATCCCTGGATCAGATACAGGCGATTGCGCGGCAGTCCGCCGCCGAGGATGTCGTCGAGGCCCGAGACTCCGGTGGACGCCAGCCCATCTGCCGGCATGCGGTCGCCATTGCTCATGATCAATCTCCCCATTGGGAGAATACCCTATTTTTTACTGGGCAGTAGTTTTCGCGGCCGCTGACGGGGGATAGGCGGCGCGGCATGATGCCGCTATCGTTCCTTCCATGAGCACGCCCGACCACGCACCCAACCGGTCATCGCGATCGGCAGATCGCTCCCACCAGCTTCGCGGCTACTGGGATCTCCAGTTGCGGTTCGCCGCAGCCATCAGCGAGCGCGCCGGCATGCCCCTCAGCGATGCCGTCGGAACCTGCACCAACCTGCATCGCCGGTTTGGTCTCGGGTTGGTTCACGGGGTGCCCGGCTCCGCCGAGTGGGCGCGGTACGTGGAGCCGCTGGTCAGGCTGGGCAGCCACCAGGCGCGGGTTGACTGGACCGAGGCCTTCTACCGCCAGGCAGCGGACGAAACCCCGCCGCCGGGCGAGCGCCGCTTCGGCTGCTTCGCCTGCGATCCGCCCGACCCGCAAGGCACGCTGCGGCTGCACTTCGGCAATCGCGACGGCGACGACAGCAGCCCTCTGGCCGACGCCAAGCAGGCGCGCCGCCGGGGCGAACTGCAGGATCTGTTCACCTATGTGCAGGCTGCTTATCCCGGGGCGGTGAGCGTGCGCGGCGGCTCCTGGCTCTACCATCTCGAAACCTATCGGCGGCTGTTCCCGCCCGACTACGTGGCGACGCGGCGGCTGCCCGAGCGGCCGCTCGGCTTCCAGGGCTATTCCAGCTGGGGCCAGTTCCTCGATCATCTCGGCCGGGTAAAACCCGGCCCCAGAGCCAGGTTTCTGGAAAATCTCGCCAAGCTCGATCCCAACCGTCCGGGCGAGGCGTTTCCGCTGCCGGCGCTGCAGGTGGCCGCGCCGGTGCAGATCTTCTACCGGTTCTTCGGCATCAGCTCTGCCGATTCCGCACGGCCTTGAGCGCCTCGCCCCACGCGATGACCTGGTCGAACAGGTTGTTGAGCGGCTGCTGGTGATGTGATGCCGGCTTGAAGTCGCGGAAGTTCTCGAAGTCGGTGAACAGCGACAGCGCCACCTGGGAGCGCACCGTGGCAATCTGCAGTTCCGCCATCACCAGCCGCAGGCTTTCCACCGCCCGGGTGCCGCCGGCGCTGCCATAGCCGACGAACCCGGCCACCTTGTTGTTCCACTCCGCGTAAAGAAAATCCACGGCGTTCTTCAGCGCGCCGGAGGTGCCGTGGTTGTATTCGGGGGTGACGAAGATGAACGCATCGAAGCCGGCGATGTGCTCCGCCCAACGCTTGGTGTGGGGTTTCGAGTACTGGCCCATGGACGGCGGTACCGGCTCGTCCAGCAGTGGCAGGTCGAACTCCCGGAGGTCGATCAGCTCGAACTGCGCGTCGCTGCGCTGTCGGGCCTGCTCGAGCACCCACTGCGCCACCGATGCGCCGATGCGTTCCGGCCGGGTGCTGCCGATGATGATGCCGATCCTGATCATAGTCGTCGTCCTGGTCGCTGCGATCCTCGGCGGATTGCAGGAAGCGCGCCAGGAAGCGCGCCGCTAGCGGCGCTCTGCCGTCCACGCCGCCACGCGCGCGTCACCGTCGTGCAAGCCGTGGATCTGCACCACGCCGCTCATGCGGGCGCCGTCGACGCGGCCGCTGAAGGCGTAGCGGTTGGCGCCTTCGCCGCTCAAGAAGGCAATGCGATCGCCGCGCAGCGCGGTCTGCAGCATGTGATGCCGCGCGCCGTCGTGGGAGAGGGTGGCCGAGAACTCCTGGAACAGCTGGTCGATGCTGAGTTCGAGGCGTTGGTCGTCGACGCGCAGCGACCAGCGGCCGTCGACGTCTGCCGGTACGATCCACAGCATGATGCCGCCGCTCGACCGCCCCATGGCCTGGCGATCCGGGCGCCACTCGCCCATGTCGAAGCTGTTCGACACCACCCGGGTTCCGGGGCGCAGTTCGGCCAGCAGCCGGGGCCGCAGCCGCAGATTCACCTCCGGCATGAGGTACAGGGTCACCACCGACGCCGGGCGCACATCGGTCTGAAAGATGTCGCCCTCCACGAAGGTGACCAGATCTTCCACCTCGGCGTTGCGGGCGCGTTCGTGGGCCAGCGCCACCAGCTCACGGTCCAGCTCGACGCCATGGCCCATGGCGCCGCGAAACGCCGCGGTGATGACGATGCGGCCGTCGCCGGAGCCGAGGTCGATGAGGTAATCGGCAGGGCCCACGTCGGCAAGCTCAAGCATGACGTCGACGTCTTCCTGAGCCGAGGGAACGTAGGGCGCGACGAACTCCGCGGCGCTGGCCGCGACGCTCGCCAGCCCCGCCAGCAGCGCCATGACGATGCGCCTGCGGCTGTGGGAGCGATCTCCAGCTCGCGATCGTCTTGCCTTCCGCGGTTCGATGGGGTTCATGTGGATGTGCTCCTTGGGGGGGTGGCTTGCGCGGATCGCCTTCTGGAGAAGGCTCCTAGTGTGCCCGGCATGGGCCAGAACTAGCTGCCCGAAGGGGGCAGCCGGA
>JBLRXD010000286.1:0-5748 GCA_047920935.1 Pseudomonadales bacterium
TATTCTCACACAATCGGGGCTTTTCTTTTAGTTATTCATGAATAATCCGGGCTAGCCGCTCGCCTTCGGCCGCCGGCCGGCTCGTCGCCGCGGCTGATCGCCGGCGGCTAATCGCCCAGTTCCTGGGCGATCCGCCGCGCCGTCTGCTCCATGCTGGTGAGGTGCACGCCCGACTTGTTGAGGTCGTAGCTGGTCAGATTCAAACCGCGGATCAGAAATCGCTCGGTGCTGCCGTCTTCGGCGGTATCGACGTCGATGATGTTGATGCAGCAGTTATCCTGCTCGATGCTCATCCGGCTTTGCCAGGGCATGTTCATAACGTGATTGAAGATCATCCGGTTGACGGCGCCGTGCAGCACCAGCAACAGGTTGCGCCAGCGGTGGTCGGCAAGGATTTCCAGGAACGCGGGCACCACCCGGTCGGCGAAGTCGCTGAAGCGCTCGCCACCGAGGAATGTGGCTTCCGGATGGTCGGCGCCCGCCCAGGGATTCGCCACGTGGGCGAGCCAGCCGCTGACGTCGTCGACCTGATGGTCGCGGCCGGCGCCATGGATCTCCTCCAACGTCGGCATGGTCTCGAGCGCTGGCCGTTCCCGGTAGGCGAGCACCAGCGTGGCCGTTTCCACCGTGCGCGGCAGGCCGGAGCAGATGGCGCGGTCGAACTCCACGCTGGCGAGCACGGCGGCCTGCTTGCGCGCCTGGATGCGGCCCTGGGGGGTGAGGCTCACCTGCCGTGGGTCGTCGGTGATGGTGCCATCCGGGCCCACGTAGGCGGCTTCGCCGTGGCGCATGAGAAAGATGCGGCGTCGATTGGGTTCTGCGAACAGTGGTGTCTTGAGCATGATCGAACCTTGTGGGGTGTCTGCACGTCGCCCGATTCCGCCAGGGCGACGATGTTCGCGTCAGAGTAGCCCAGCTCACGAATAATTTCCTCGCTGGAGCCCCCGGCTCGGGTGATCATTCCGGCTCACGGCATCTGGGAGCGAGCAATGACGGTAGCGATAAACGGCATCGCGCACATTTACATCACGGTGGCCGAGTTCGAGTCGGCCAAATCCTTCTACGCGGAATTGCTGGCGCTGTTCGACATGCGCTGCCTGGTAGACACCGACGACTTGTACTACTGCGTCGGCGCCCGCACCGGGGTCGGCATCCGCCGCGCGCGGCGCCCCGAGCCATTCGATCAATACCGGGCCGGCTTGCATCACGTCTGCTTTCGCGCCCGCTCCCGCGCCGACGTGGATGCGGTGGCCGCCGCGGTGTCTGGCTTCGGCGGGCGTCTGATCCACGAGCCCCAGGAGGACGGCTGGGCGCCAGGTTACTACTCGGTGCTGTTCGAAGATCCCTGCGGCACCCGCCTGGAGGTCAACTTCGTGCCCGGCAAGGGCAATCTGGACGAGCAGGTGAGCCTGCCGCTGCCGGCCGACGTGCAGCGGCGGCTGATGGAGCCGTAAGCGGCCGACCGCGCCCGTCGGCTTTCCCCGCGGGCTTTCAATCGGGGGCGCCTATCTGGGACACTTCGGTGATCTCAGCGATGGAACGACCCCATGCATACCTTTGCCGACCCTCTGCGCCGCGCTCTGCAGCTGGCGCCCGACAAAACCGCGGTGATCGCGGCTGAGGCGCGGTTCAGCTATCGGCAGTTCCACGAACGTTGCCAGCGCCTGGCCGGGGTGCTGGACGCGCTCGGCGTAGAGCAGGGCGAGCGGGTGGCCATACTCGCCGCCAACGGTCACCCGTACCTCGAGACCTACGTGGCGGTGCCGGCGTCGGGCCGGGTGGTGGTGCCGCTGAACACCCGGCATGCCGAGCCGGAGCTGGAATACGCGCTGCAGGACTCGGGTGCCCGGGTGCTCATCACCGACCGCGATCCGGGGCGTCTGGGCGCGGTGGTGGAGCACGTCATCAGCATTCCCGAACGCTACGAGTCGGCGCTGGCCGGCGCCGAACCCGCGATGCTGGGGCAGGGGGTGAGCGAGAACGATCTTGCCGGGTTGTTTTATACCGGTGGCACCACCGGAAAATCCAAAGGGGTGATGCTCAGCCATCGCAACCTCATCGCCAACACGTTCCATTGGCTGGCCACGGTGCCGCAGCACCCCGACGACCGATTCCTCATCATCGCGCCGCTGTTCCACGCCGCCGGCTCCAACGGCGTGCTCGGCAGCATCTGGACCGCCGGCTGCCAGGTCACCCTCGATGCCTTCGACCCCGAGCGCGCCCTGGATCTGATCGAGCACCACGGCATCACCGAGACCCTGGGCGTGCCGACCATGCTGGCGGCCATGGCGGAGGCCCAGCTCAAGCAGCCGCGGAACGTGGCGACGCTGCGCATGCTGGCCCACGGCGGCTCGCCCATCGCCACCGAGGTGCTGCGGCGCTGCGCCCGGGCTTTTCCTGCTGCCCGACTGGTGGAAGTCTACGGCGCCACCGAGCTGTCCCCCCTGGCCACCACACTGGTGGGTGAGGAGACGCTGCTCGACGACCCGCGGGCGCGGTCCTGCGGCCCCGCCATCCTCGGCAATGAGATTCGCATCCTCAACCCGGCGGGTGAAGACGTGGTGCGCGGCGAGGTGGGCGAGGTGGTGGTGCGCGGGCCCAACGTCATGCAGGGCTACTGGAACAAACCCGAGCAGACCCACGCGGTGCTCAAGGATGGCGGCTACTGGACCGGCGATCTGGGCTATCTCGATGAGCAGGGGTATCTGTATCTGGTGGATCGCAGCAAGGACATGATCGTCACCGGCGGCGAGAACGTCTACTGCACCGAGGTGGAAGAAGCCCTCTATCTGCACGAGGCGGTGCTCGAAGCCGCGGCGTTCGGCGTGCCCGACGACAAGTGGGGGGAGGCGGTGTGGGCGGTGGTGGTGCCCCGGGATGAATTCCACAACATCGACCCACAGGAGATCATCGCGTTCTGCAAGACGCAGATCGCCGGCTACAAGGTGCCCAAGGGCATCGACCTGCGGCATGAGCCGCTGCCGAAGTCCGGCCCCGGCAAGGTGCTGAAGCGCGAGTTGCGGGCGCCGTTCTGGGAGGGCCAGGACCGGAGCGTGCATTGAGCCGCTACGCAGCCGTCGACCTGGAGCGCTTCGCCGCGCAGCTGTTCGCTCGCGCCGGGTTGGCGGATGACCGCGCCGCGGCCATGGCGCATATCTTCGTCGCTGCCGACCTGCTTGGGTTCACCACCCACGGCCTGCAGCGCGTGCCGGTCAACCTGGCCTGGCTGGCGTCCGGGCACATCCGCGCCGAGGGCGAGCCGGAGGTTCTCAAGGATCGGCGCGCGGTGTTCTCCTGGGATGCACACTTCCTGCCCGGCCCATGGGTGGTACAGCGAGCGGTGGCCGAGGCCATGGCGCGGGTCCGCGACACCGGCGTGGTGGCGGTGACCCTGCGGCGCTGTACCCACGTGGCCTGCCTGGCCGCCTATCTGCTGCCGCTGGTGGAGGCGGAACTGGTGGGCATGATGGTGGTGAGCACGCCGGACGAGCATTTCATCAGCCCATTCGGCGCTCGCGAAGCGGTGTTTTCCAACAACCCGCTGGCATTCTGCGCCCCGACCTCGAGCGCGCCGCTGCTGTTCGACGTCAGCATGGCGATCACCGCCGGCGGGCAGATCGCCCGCGCCGCGCGAGAGGGCCGGCGATTGCCGGAGGCTTGCCTGAAGACGCCCGGCGGCGAAGCCAGCGACGATCCGGCGGTGATGGCCGCCGATCCCCCCGGCACCGTGATGCCCATCGGCGGGCTCGGTCACGGCCACAAAGGCTACGCGCTCACCCTGCTCACCGAGGTGCTGACCCAGGGCCTCGCCGGCCACGGCCGCAGCGACGCCGCTGGCGAAGGCGAGGCCAACTCGGTGTTCATCGAGATCATGGACCCTCGCGCGTTCGCCGACTGGAGTGACTATCTGGCCGAAGTGGATTACCTCACCCGGGCCTGCCGTGAAGCCGCGCCGGATCGGCCCGAGCACCCGGTCCGCGTTCCCGGCGAGCGGGCCTGGGCGCGCCGTCAGCGGGGGCTGACGCAAGGCGTCGAGCTTTACCCGAGTGTGCTCGAGGGGCTGCAGCGCAGCGCGACGCAGTTCGGGGTGGCCCTGCCGCGGCCGCTGTGAACCCGGGCGTCGGGTGCAGCATGGGAATTGCATCCGTATAGTGACCGGACACTTTTCTACGGGAGCAGTGTCATGCAGCTGAAGGATTCCGGGCTGTTGCGTACCCAGGCTTACATCGACGGCGCCTGGCTGGATGCCGACGACGGCGCCGTCACCGAAGTCCGCAACCCCTCCACCGGCGCGGTGATCGTCAAGGTCGCCAAGTGCGGCGCCCGCGAAACCGAGCGCGCCATCGATGCCGCCGAGCGGGCGCAGAAGGCATGGGCGGCGCGCACCGCCAAGGAGCGCTCGGTGCTGCTGCGGCGCCTGTTCGATCTGATGATGGCAAATCAGGACGACCTGGGGCGTATCCTCACCGCCGAGCAGGGCAAGCCGTTGGACGAGGCCAAGGGAGAGATCGCCTACGGCGCCGCGTTCATCGAGTGGTTCGCCGAAGAAGCCAAGCGCGTCTACGGCGACACCATCCCCGGCCCTTCGGCGGACAAGCGCATCGTCTGCATCAAGCAGCCGGTGGGGGTGGTCGCGTGCATCACGCCGTGGAACTTCCCCAACGCCATGCTCACCCGCAAGATCGGCCCCGCTCTGGCGGCTGGCTGCACGGTGGTGTGCAAACCTGCCAACGCCACGCCGCTGTCGGCATTCGCCATCGCCGAACTGGCAGAGCGCGCCGGAATTCCGCCGGGTGTGATCAACATCCTCGCCGGCCGCACCAGCGAGATCGGTGAGACCCTCACCGGCAGCCGCAAGGTGCGCAAACTCACCTTTACCGGCTCCACCGAAGTCGGCAAGCAGCTGATCAGCGCCTGCGCCGTGAACGTCAAGCGCACCACCATGGAGCTGGGCGGCAACGCGCCGTTCATCGTCTTCGACGACGCCGATCTGGACGCCGCCGTGGAAGGCGCCATCGCTTCCAAGTATCGCAACGCGGGCCAGACCTGCGTGTGCGCCAACCGCATGCTGGTGCAGGCGGGCGTCTACGACGCCTTCGCCGAGAAGCTGACGGCCGCGGTCCGGGAGCTCAAGGTGGGCGACGGCTTCACCGACGGCGTCAAGATCGGCCCGCTGATCGATGCGGATGCTGCCAACGAGGTGCTCGCCATGGTGGAGGACGCGGTGCAACGTGGCGCCAGTCTGGTGCTTGGCGGCAAGCGCGGCAGCAACGGCGATGCCTTTATCGAGCCGGCGGTGATCACCGGCGTGACCCGGGAGATGCGGGTGTTCCAGGAAGAGATCTTCGGCCCGGTGGCGCCTCTGATCCGTTTCGACACGGAAGAAGAAGCCATCGAGATGGCCAACGATACCCCGTTCGGCCTGGCGTCATACTTCTACGCCCGCGATCTGGGGCGCGTGTGGCGGGTGTCCGAAGGTCTCGAGTACGGCATCGTCGGCGTCAACACCGGGCTGATCTCCAACGAGATGGCACCATTCGGCGGGGTCAAGGAGTCGGGGTCGGGGCGCGAGGGCTCGAAGTACGGGCTCGATGACTACGTCGAGATCAAGTACTTGTGTCTCGGGGGTATCTGACACGACGCGGCGCGTCGATCTTCCGGCAGAGGTTTGCGATCGTGTCGTCAGGGGACGATGGCGAGACAGGGATCTGCTCGCCATCGCGCCACTGCTCCGCGGTGCGCGACTGG
>JBLRXD010000287.1:0-1762 GCA_047920935.1 Pseudomonadales bacterium
GCCGGTGAGCGTCGAGCCGATCAGCCTGCCGCCGTGCGAGTCATGCACTCAGACGCGCCAGGAGCCGGGATACAGCGCGCCAGTACCGCCCGCTCGAGTTTTCTACTACGCAGATGCCCGCGAGGTTGATGCGTTTGCGAGGCAGCCGTGAGCGCCTTCGGCTGGGATTACCCAGCGGGCGCGGAGTTCGACCCGGCAGCGCCGTGGAACCAACACGACGCCGACGAGTGCACGCAATGCGGCGCCGATGTCGAGGAAGGCGACGACAACGATCCCTGCCAGGAATGCCAGGACGCTTACTACCGACACATTGACGCACAGATCGACGAGCGCCGGGAGCGGCGCCACTTTGGAGACGAATAGCATGAGCGAAGCAATCCAGCAATCGAACGAGCCGAGCCTGCGCGAGCTTGCGATCAACTGGCTGACGGCCAAAGCCCTCGAGGGCGCCGCCAATCATGAGCGCATCCGCATCGAGCAGCAGATGCTGCCGTTCCTTGAGCAAAAGGCCGAGGGGAGCGTCACCAGTGACGTGGATGGATTCAAGGTGACCGTCACCAACAGGGTCAACCGCAAGCTCGACCCCGCCGTCTGGTCTGCGGTGGGCGAGCAGATCCCGGCCGAGCTGCGGCCGATCAAGACGCGCATCGAACTCGACGACGTGGGCGTGCGCTGGCTGATGAACAACGAGCCAGAACTTTACGCGATTGTTGCAACTGCCATTACCGCGACGCCGGCCAAGCCGGGAATTAAGGTAACACCAGCGAAGGAGGAGGAATAGCCATGGCCATCTCGCTCGACAGCATCAAGCGCAGCAGCGCAGACCGGCCGCCGATCGTGCTGGTGCATGGCGGCCCCGGCATCGGGAAAACGACCTTCGCGGCCGGCGCGCCGAAGCCAATCTTCATCCGCACCGAGGACGGGCTCGGCAACCTCGAGGTAGACACCTTCCCCGTGGCGCAGACGTTCGCCCAGGTGATGGAGTCGCTCGGCGTGCTGTATCAGGAGGACCACGGCTATCAATGGCTTGTGCTCGACTCGCTGTCGGCGCTCGAGCCCCGCATCTGGGACGCGGTCGCCGCTGCCGAGCGCAAGCCGAACATCGAGGCCATAGGCTATGGCAAGGGTTTCACCCTCGCCCTGGCGCTGTGGGAGCAACTCCTCGCCGGTCTGTCTGCGCTCGCCGTCGACAAGGGTATCGGCTCGATCCTGATCGCGCATACCGACATCACCCGCTACGAGGCGCCGGACGTCGAGGCCTACGACCGCGCGCAGATCAAGCTTCACAAGCGAGCGTTCCAACTGATGTACGAACGCTGTGACGTGATCGCCTACGCCGCCCAGCGGGTATTCATCCGCAAGGAGGGCGAAGGTTTCAAGGAGCGGCACCGCGGACTGACTGACGGCGAGCGGCTGCTGCACCTGAACGAAAAGCCGGCGTTTGTGGCAAAGAATCGATACTCGTTGCCCGACACCGTGCCGCTGAACTGGGAAGCGTTCCAGGCAGCCATATCAAGCAACCGACCCGGCAAAGCTGAAGCAGCCTAGCCACTAACCAAAACCAGGAGAACGACAGAATGAGCGCTTTGAACTTTGACGCAACTAACATCCCCACTGAGAGCGGCTTCGAGCCGATCCCGGCCGGCGATTACGTCGCCTTCATCGAGGAGAGCGAGATCAAGCCGACCCAGGCCGGCACCGGGTTTTACCTGCAGCTGGTGTGGCAGGTTCTCGACGGCGAGCAGAAAGGCCGCAAAATCTG
>JBLRXD010000287.1:1772-5744 GCA_047920935.1 Pseudomonadales bacterium
CATCAACATCCAGAACCCGAACCCGAAGGCGGAGGAGATCGGCCAGCGCGAGCTGTCGGCCATCTGCCACGCGACCGGCGTCATCAAGGTGGGCGACTCGTCCGAACTGCACGACAAGCCCTGCATGATCTCGGTGGTCATGAAGCCAGCCGATGGGCAGTATGCCGCGAGCAACGAGGTGAAGCGGGTGCAGTCGCTGAACGGGGCGCCCGCGATGGCGGTCGCGAGAAGCGAAGCCCCGGCCAGCCAGCCGGCCCCTGCGGCGGTGGCTGCGCCGCCGTGGGCGCGGAAGTAGGCCATGGCTTTGCGCGAAATCGTCAGGGTTGAGGTTCAGCTCACCTATGCAGACGGATTGCAGGGGCACTTGACGCTTGACGGGTTAGACCTCGAGAAAACCAAGGCAGTGCTGACTGCGCGCGAGGGCTGGCCGGACGGGTGGAAGCATTTCCATCTGGAGGTGGAGTGCCGTCGAGCCTTAGGAGGCTTTGGCAGAATCCTATCGGACTGCATCGAGACGGTCATTCCCGTCAAGAGCGGCAAAGTGGGGGGCGCCTGATGGCAAAGCTGCCAGAACCGCAGCACACCACCCTGCGCGCAATCGAGCGCGCAGTCGAGGCCGAGGCTGAGTCCGGGTTCCGGGCTCACCTCGGAGCCTCGGTGATCGGGCAGGAGTGCGAGCGGGCCGTATGGTACGGGTTCCGTTGGGCGACCGAGCGTCGCCACCCGGGGCGCATCCTCCGGCTGTTCGCTCGCGGCCAGCGAGAGGAGGCGGTTCTCGTCGATCTGCTGCGCAAGGCGGGCGTCGAGGTGTGGGAGGCTGACGACCAGGGCCGGCAGTTCCGGGTGTCCGCCGTTGGCGGGCACTTCGGCGGCTCACTCGACGGCGTGGGGCGGGGCTTTGTCGAGGCGCCGGAGAAGCCCCACGTTCTCGAGTTCAAAACGTCCGGCGACAAGGCGTTCAGGGATCTGGTGAAGCACGGCGTCGAGAAGTCGAAGCCCGAGCACTACGCGCAGATGATGGCCTACATGCACCTCATGGGCATCGACCGCGCCTACTACCTCGCTGTAAACAAAAACGACGACAGCCTACACGCCGAGCGGGTGCGGTACTCGGCCGCCGCGGGCGACGCGGTGCTCGCCAAGGCGCAGCGCGTCATCGCCAGCGACCGGCCGCTGCCGAAGCTCAGCGACGACCCGGCGTTCTTCAAGTGCAAATGGTGCGACCACGCACCCACTTGCCACGGCCAGGCCGTCCCGGTGCCGACGTGTCGTTCGTGCGTTCACGCGACTCCCGAGATGGACGGCAACGGCCGCTGGAGCTGCGCGGCGCTGGGTAAGGATCTGACGGCAGACGAGCAACTCGTCGGCTGCCCGTCGCACGCCTTCATTCCTGATCTGCTGGCGAGCTGGGCAGAGCAGACGGACGTGAACGGCGTGAACATCGAGTACAGCAATCGCCGCAACGGGCTGACGTTTGCGAACGGCCCCGGCGCGTACTCCTCGGCCGAACTGTACCAGGCCGGCGACCTGGGCGTGATCGGCGACGAGGTGGTCGACGAGTTGCGCCGGGATCTCGGCGGGAGGGCGTGCGGGTGAGGGGGTGCAAAGAATCGTGGGTTGTGTATGTCGTTTCCGATGGCGAGGTGGTGAAGATCGGTCATACGAAGGATTTATTCAATCGGGTTTCTCAGTTGCAGACCGGCAACGCTAGACGACTGGAAATCGTAAGCCACTTCGAGTTCCCTTCAAGGCAGGCCGCGCTCGACGCGGAGAGGAGAGCCCATCGTGCGGCAAAGCATAACCGGCTCGAAGGCGAATGGTTCACCCTACATGCGGTGGACGTTTGCAACGAAGTTCTTCGTTTGTCGAAGGCCGATCCGGTAACGAGGCCTGACCCCGGGAGTGAGCTTTCCCAGAGGTTGTCCTACAGCGTCGAAGAAGCCGCAACACTCCTCGGTGTGTCTCGGAGGACGATGTACAAGCTCTTTTCTCAAGGATTGGTGCGGACTCGGAAGATTGGCTCTCGCCGCGTAGTCACTCGTGCGGAACTTCTGTCATTTCTGGAGCGGGGGGCAGCATGATCCTCCGCCCCTACCAGCGCGCGGCGGTCGACGCCCTGTATGCGTACTTTGCCGAGAAGAATGGCAACCCGCTACTGGTCCTGCCGACCGGCGCCGGCAAGTCGGTGATCCAGGCGGCATTCCAGCAGGAGGTCATGCGCGCCTGGCCCGAGCAGCGCATTCTGCTGTTGACGCACGTCAAGGAACTGATCGAGCAGAACGTCGAGAAACTGCAGGCGCTGTGGCCGCAGGCGCCGATCGGCATCTACGCCGCGAGCCTGGGCAAGCGCGAAGGGTTTATGCCGATCGTGTTCGCGTCCATCCAGTCGGTGCACAAGCGTGCGCATCAGCTCGGCCGCTTCGACCTGATCATCATCGATGAGTGCCATCTCGTACCGAGCCGCGGCAACACCATGTACCGGCGCTTCCTCGCCGACATGCGGGAGATCAACCCGGCCGTCAAGATCATCGGCATGAGCGCGACGCCGTTCCGGCTCGACAGCGGAAACCTGCATACCGGCGACGACCGGATATTCACCGACATTGCCTACGACCTGCCCCTCGCCGATCTGATCAACGGCGGCTACCTGTGCCCGCTGGTCACGAAAGGCGCCGCCCGCAAGATCGACATGACCGGCGTGCGTACACAGGCCGGCGATTTCAAGGCATCGGATCTCGACGCCGCGGTGCATGCCGGCGATCTGACAGCCCGGGCCGCCGACGAGATCGTCGCTTACGGCGAGGACCGCGCGAGCTGGCTGGTGTTCTGCCCCTCGGTCGAGCACGCCTTCGAGGTGCGCGACGAGCTCCGCGGGCGCGGGGTGATCGCCGAGACCTTGCACGGCGGCACGCCGAAGCTCGAGCGCGAGGGCATCATCCGCCGGTTCCGGGCGGGCGAGATACGGGCGCTGACGAACTGCGACGTGCTCACTACCGGGTTCGATGCCCCGGCCATCGATCTGATCGTGTTCCTGCGCCCGACGAAATCGGCGGCGCTCTACATTCAGATGAGCGGCCGCGGCATGCGGCTGTCGCCGGAGACCGGCAAGCGCGATTGCTTGGTGCTTGATTTTGCGGGGAATGTGGAAAGACACGGCCCGGTCGATGCGGTGAACGTGCGCGACAAGCGCCCCGGAACATCCGGCGGCACCGGCCCCGGGGGCAAGGAGTGCCCACGGTGCCAGGCGGTGGTGTCGGTGTTTCGCCGGGACTGCGACTGCGGGCATGTGTGGCCGCTGATCGAGACACCTAAGCATGCCGGCACGGCGACCGAGGCGGCGATTCTCAGCAGCCAGGTGCAGCCTGAGTGGTTCCCGGTGCAGTTTGTCCGCTACCGACGCCATCAGAAGCCCGGCAAGCCCGACAGCCTGCGCGTTGACTACACCTGTGGGCTTCAGACGTTCGCTGAGTGGGTCTGTCCCGAGCACCAGGGGTTCGCCAAGGCAAAGGCCGACAAGTGGATGCAGAAACGCCTGGGACGCGCCGTGGGCAGCGTAAGCGAGGCGCTCGAGCACAAGCACCTGTTCTGGGTGCCAAGCGAGATCCTGATCAGAAAGAGTGGGAAGTATGACGAGATCATTGATTGCCGATTTACAGCGGGGCCGCGAGGAGAGGATGCGGGCGGCGCTGCGGGTGCTGGAGCTGGAGCGGGTGAGGGCGTGCCCGAACTGCGAGAGCTTCAGGGCTGGTGAGTGTGAAAAGCAGGGCGCCGCGGTGCCCGACTGGTTCCAGCCCTATGGCTGCGACGAATTTATAGAGGAGATACCGTTTTGAGGATTTACAAGCCCAGCGCCTCGTCGGTCGAGGCATTCACCCGCATGGCGGCCGAGCAGATCGAGCGCCGCAACCGCGCCCGGGATCACGCGCCGAGTGACAAGGACAGCCAGCGCGAGCGCCTGGCCGGCGATGTCGC
>JBLRXD010000288.1:0-3602 GCA_047920935.1 Pseudomonadales bacterium
GGGGCTGCGATCCACGCGCTGCTGCAGCTGAGCCGGCGACGCGTGAAAGGTTTCCGGGCCATCGAAAATCACCTGCTCTCGAGGAGCGAACAGCTGCGCCAGCAGGCGGATCAACGCCAGCACATGGAGCCGATCTGCTTCGATGCGGAAGTCGCGCGTCGACAGCAGCGACGCGCCGTAGTCAATGAAGCGGACGCGGCCGCTCGGCTGGAACATGAACTGGTTCGGGTGCAGGTCGGACATCAACACACCCGAAGTCTCGAGCAGATGCGCCTGCCCCGACAACGCCTGCCGCAGCAGCGCGCTGCGAAACCCCGGCTCGAGCAGATGAGCCCGCCGCAACGCCAACAGGTTCCGGTACGGATAGTACAAACCCCCCAGGCGCCCCTCGCATTCCAACGCGGAGTAACCAAAAAACAGCGGATGCGGATGGCGCTGCAGCGTCTCGCCCAGCGTGATGATCAGCGGGCGGGCCGCAGGCACCGGTCGCCGGTACCAGCCCACGGGGCCGTTGATCTTGTCGACCCGATGGGGATGGAACCGTTTGACGACGTAGCGCTTGCCGTTCGGGTGCTTGCACAGGTACACAGCGCCCTCCCAGCCGGTGCCGAGAAAACGGATGACGCTGAACGCGTCGATGTGGCGGCGCGCGGCGCAGCACGCCAGGCGCGCGGCCAGTTGCTGCTCAACGGCGCTCAGCTGCGCTGCAATCGCGCCGTCATCGGGCTGCAATTGCAGCGCCCAGCGCAGATCCCTGGCGGCTTCCTCAGGGTAGCCCATGACCAGGAAACCCTGCGCCCGCAGCAGATAGCCATCGGCTGCGCCGGGACGAGCACGAACGAGCCCGTGCAGCAATCGCATCGCTGGTTGGATGCTCCCGTCCTCCATCAGGCGCCGGGCGCGCTGCAGGCGGTCGGGCGCTGCACCGGGAGCCACCCCGGCGTCGCTGCCGAGATGTGAAACACTGCTGATCATTTGACGCGAGGTACCTGGGCTGCGTTTGCCTCGACACATTAGCAGCCCTGATCGGCGGGATCACGGCGACAATTCGCTCGATAGGTAAGCGGGTTTTTTGCTTTCCCGGGCTGCTAACGCCGCTCCCAACCGGGCGGTCGCTTGGCGAGAAACGCGCTGATGCCTTCCGCCGCCTCGGCGCCGCGCAGCAGCTCCATCAACGCCGTGGCGCCGTGGTCAAGGACACGATCCAGCGGCTGCTCCGTCGACTCGACAACCAGGTTTTTCACTGCCGCCACGGCCCGCGGGGCGGCGCGATGAAGATTGGTCAATTCCCGCGCAAGCGCCAACTCGATGTCCGCGTCCGCGACCAGCACGTCGACCATCCCCAGCCTGTAGGCTTCCCGGGCCCCGACCACGCTGGCCGTGACGGCTATGCGGCGGACGGCAGCCTCGCCGAGCCGCCTCACCAGGAACGGGATGATCTGCGACGGGATGAAGCCGTGCCGGGGCTCTGGCAAGCCGAACCTGGCGCTTTCGCCGGCAATGACCACATCGGCGCACGCCGCCATGCCGAAGCCACCGCCCACGCAAGTGCCCTCGACCACAGCGATCACTGCCTGGGGCAGTCGGTTGAGACGCCCGAGCACGTCGCCGAATGCGCGGTAGCGCGCCTTCGCGGGATCGCTGCCGTCGAGACCGGGCGCAGGCGGATCGCGCATGGTGTTGAGGTCGCCGCCGGCGCAGAAATGCCCGCCGGCACCGCGCACCACCACCACCCTCGCGTCCGGCAGCCGGCGGAGATACTCCACGGCCTGGCCGATCTCCACCATCATCTGCTCGTTCAGGGCGTTGCGCATCTCGGGGCGGTGGAAGGTCAAGGTCGAGACGCCGCCCGTGGCAGCGAGGCGAAGGTACTGGAAGTCGGGTGCGGTCATGAACGGGCGCCATCTGAACCAAGCCGCGTGAGCGTCGAAAGCTATCGCAGTCGGCCAGGCCGTTCAATCGCCTGCACGCTCCCCGCCGGCTAGAATGTCCGGCAACGCAGCCAGGAGATGCAGCCGTGACGGTACCGGATGGGTTCCTGCCGGAGGTGGGCACCGACCCCGCGGAGGATCTCATCGGGCCGTTCTATCTGCGCCGCGACGCCGGCGACTTCGCCGCCAGGCTCCAGGTGCAACAGCGCCACTGCAACAGCATGGGCAACGTGCACGGCGGCGTGCTCATGACCTTCGCCGACTTCGCCCTGTGCGCCCAGGCCCGCTTCGGCACGGACGACGACCACATCGTCACAGTAAGCCTCAACGCCGATTTCATCGACAGCGCTCCGGCCGACGCCTGGCTGCAGAGCCGGGGCGAGGTGGTGCGGCGCACCCGCTCACTGGCCTTCGTGCAGGGCCAGATACTGCACGAGGGCCGCCCGGTCCTCGCCTACTCGGGAATCGGCAAGCGATGGCAGAACAGATGACCCCGCAGACCGACGCGATCCGCCAGCGCGCGCTGGCTGTGCTGCCCAACGGCAATACCCGCGGCGCCGTATGGTTCGAGCCCTACCCGATCTACGCGGCGCGCGGGGCGGGCAGCCAGATCTACGACGTGGACGGCCACCGCTACCTCGATCTCACCAACAACCTGGGCGTGCTCATCCACGGCCACGCGCATCCCGACGTGGTCGCCGCCGTGCAGCGTCAGGCCGCCCTCGGCAGTTGCTTTGCTCTGCCCACGGAAGCCGAGGTGGAACTCGCCGAGCTGCTGTGCGAGAGGGTGGCCAGCTTCGAGCGCGTACGCTTCATCAATACCGGCTCCGAAGCGGTGGCGCTGGCCGTCAAGGCGGCCCGCGCCTTCACCGGTCGGACCAGGATCGTGAAGCTCGAGGGTGTCTACCACGGCTCCTACGACTACGCGGAGATCAGCAACTATTCCACCCCGGAGAATTGGGGCAACACGCCCCAGGCGGTGGCCACGGTGCCGGCGACGCCTCACGGCGTGCTCGAATCCGTGCTGGTCACCCAAGCCAACGACATCGACATGCTGGCGCGGGTGCTGTGCAGCGACGATGACATCGCCGCGGTGCTGGTGGATCCGGTGCCGCCACGCTGCGGTATGCAGCCGCTCCAGCCGGAGTACATTGCGGCACTGCGGCGCCTGACACGGGAGCACGGGGCGCTGCTGATCTACGACGAGGTGATCGCGCTGCGCTTTGGTTACGGCGGCGCCCAAGGCCAATTCGGCGGCGAGCCGGATCTCACCGTCATGGGCAAGATCATCGGCGGCGGTTATCCGGTGGGCGCGGTGGGCGGCCGCGCCGACGTCATGGAGGCCACCGCCAAAGCGGTGTCGAGCAGCGGCACGTTCACCGCCAACCCCATCACCATGGTGGCCGGCCTCGCCAGCATGCGGGCGCTGACAGCCGCCGAGTTCGACCGGCTCGACGCCATGGGCGAACGCCTGCGCGCCGGTTGCCGATCGATCATCGCCGCACGGCAGGCGCCGATGCAGGTGAGCGGCACCGGCAGCATCTTCAGCATCTACTTCAATACCCGGGCGATCCACGACTACCGCAGCTACTACAAACCTCCAGATGAGATCGCTGCCACCGCCCGCTTCCACCGGGTGATGCTGGATGCGGGCGTGCTCATCGCCCCCAC
>JBLRXD010000288.1:3702-5718 GCA_047920935.1 Pseudomonadales bacterium
CCACCGCCCGCTTCCACCGGGTGATGCTGGATGCGGGCGTGCTCATCGCCCCCACCGCCACCTGCTTTCTCTCCACCGCCGTTACCGCGGAGGACGAGGCGGCGTTGCTCGAGGCGTTCGCCGCAGGCGTGGAAGACTTCGCGTCGACCGGCGCAAGGTGATGATGTAATACTCGAGGCACCACTCGGGAAGAGAAACCTTTTGAGCAACCGCGATCAGCACCCGGCCCCCACTGCATCCATCGGCCGCACCCGCGTAGCGCTTTACGGCCTGATGAACCTGCCGACGTCCATCATCGGCTTGCCCATCGCGCTTTACATTCCGGCCTTCTACTCCCAGAACCTCGGGCTCTCGCTGGCCGTGGTCGGCGGGCTGATCGCGCTGTCGCGGGTGACCGACGTGTTCACCGACCCGCCCATCGGCGTGATCTCGGACCGCTGGGAAACCCGTTTCGGGCGCCGCAAGCCGTGGATGGTGCTCGGCGCGCCGCTGATGCTGACCTCGCTGTGGATGCTGTTCGTTCCCAACAGCGCCTTCGCTATCGCGCTGTGGCGCGTTCTCGGCGGCGACGGCGTCTCCAACCTTTACCTGTTCGTCTGGATCAGCCTGCTCTATCTGTCGTTCACCCTGGTCGATCTGCCGTATCGGGCCTGGGGCGCGGAGTTGTCGCCGGATTACGACGAACGCTCTCGTGTCACCGGCTGGCGGGAAGCGTTCGGCTACGGCGGCGTTCTCATGGCCCTGTTCATTCCGCTGATCCTCGCGGCCACGGTGGACATGGCCGGGCCGGCCAACGCCCTGCTCGGCATCGCGGTCGCGGTGATCATACTCATCCCGCTGCTGTTCCTGCCGGCGCTGATCTGGGTGAAAGAGCTGCCGGCCCGCGTCAGCCAGGAAGCGCGGGTAACGTGGAAGCGCGGATTAAAAATCGTCTGGGCAAACGGCCCTTATCGACGCCTGGTGATCAGCCTGGTGTTCTTCGTTGCCGCCGTCAGCATGACCGCATCGCTGTCGTTCTTCTTTGTCGCCAGCGTGATGGAGGAGACCTTCGATCGCTACGCCCTGTTCGTTCTGGCGTACTACCTGTCGAGCAGTGCGGCCATTCCGCTCTGGTTCAAGATTTCCAGCCGCCTCGGCAAGCACAAGACGGTCGTGATCGGCGTGGCGTGGTTGTCGCTGTGGAGCGCTTTCATCCCGCTGCTCGGCCCCGGCCACTACTGGCTGTTCTTCCTCATCATGATCCTCAAAGGTTCCGCCATCGGTGCGCTGGTGTTTCTGCCGGCATCCATGGCCGCTGACGTCGTCGATCTCGACACCCTGCGCACCGGCGAGCAACGTACCGGTCTGTACTTTTCCTTGTGGGGAATGGTAAACAAGGGGGCGGTAGCTCTGGGCGTGCTGCTCGCGACCAACGGCGTTGCGCTGTTCGGCTTCGACCCGTCGAGCGCGACCAACACCGCCGAAGCGAAGATGGCGGTAGCGTGGTTGTACAGCATCATTCCCGCTGCGCTTGCCTGCGTGGCGCTGCCGCTGCTGTGGAACTACCCGCTGACCAAAGCGCGTCAGGAGCGCATGCGCAGCCACATCGAGCGGCGCGACCGGCGCCGCCAGGAGCGCGCGGTCGCAACCACCACCTGAACCAGGGAGAAGTCCGATGTCCGAGTTTCGCGAGGCGATGCGCCGCATCATCACCGGCGACGATGCCAGCGGCCAGTCGGTGATCATCCTCGACGGTCCGCCTTCGGCGTTCGGTGGCGACCCGGACCTGGGCGGGCTGTTCGAGATCTGGGAAGACTCCGTGTCCGCCCCGCTCGATCCAAAGGATCACGCCGACCAAGGCGGCTCGACCGCGGTGCTCGGGCCGCGACCGGGGAACGTGCAGGTACGCTGGTTCGTGGTGGCGCCGCAGCCCGAAGGCGTGCCCAAGCCGGAACTCGACGCGATGACCCGGGAGATCTTCGGGCAGTTCGGCGGCGCGCGGCACGGCGAGCTTGGACAGGACCACGGCAGCCACCT
>JBLRXD010000289.1:0-5709 GCA_047920935.1 Pseudomonadales bacterium
GGGTTGCCCGGAGGGCTCGAGCGAAGGCGCACAAGGCGTCTGTGCCCATGCGCGCGCCGGCGACGAGCGCGTGGCCGTCAGCGCGGCGCCAGGGTCGAGAGGTAGGTGTCGTAGGAAGAGCGGGCGGGGTCGAAGTCGATGTCGGTGGCGGCGTCCCGGGCCAGGGCGATCAGCCACGGCTCGCGGCCCTGCAGGCGGCGGGCGGGCATGACCTTTTCTTCCCAGGGGTAGGCGTCGGCGCCGAAGTAGTCGGCGGGAGAGTCGCCGCTGAACAAGCCGGCGAGCTCGCCGGCGGCAATGCCCTGACGGATGTGTGGCGGCGCTGCGAAGTGCTCGACGAAGTCGATCTGCCGCTGGTGCGCCTCGGCATCCAACATCAGCAGCCGTATGGCGGAACCGTTGGATCGCAGCATCAGGAAGCCCGGCGGGTCGCTCATCAGGTAGTACTCCACCAGCCGCTCTTCGTGCATGAGGCGCTGTACTTCCACCGCTATGGTTGGGTCGACCAGAAAGCCAGGCGGGTCGAGGGCGAGGTTGAGGCTCAGGCGCCCCAGGTACTGGTGGAAGTACTCGCGCTCGAGCTCGCCGATGAAGGCGATCACGGCCTCGATGGCGGTGGCTTTGTGCTTGGGAATGAAGCGGTGGATCAGCCCGGCGTTGAAGGCCTCGACCGCCAGCTTCTCGTCGGCGACGCCGGTGAGCAGAGCCCGGCGCGCGTACGGGTCGCGCATGCTCTGACAGAACTGCAGGCCGTCTATGGCCGGCATGGCGTAATCCACCAGCACCACGGAGACTCGGCGGAAGCGTTGCAGATAGTTGATCTCCTGCTCGATCAGCCCCAGATCGAGCCGGATCAGCGCCTCGTCGGAGCGGCTGCGGCGCAGGCTGAAGCAACGGTCTACCAGGGGCGCGAGATCGATCGGTTGGTCCAGAAAAGCCAGCGCCGCCTCGGGGCTGGTGAAGCCATGGCAGGCAATGCTCGCAGGCATCTCCAGAGTGAGGCTTCTGAGGAACGCCTCGTTGTCGTCGACCAGGACGATGGTGGTCGGGTGAAAGTAGGGCGACAGGGTCAACTGCCTCATGGCCGCGGGCTCATGACAGCAGATCCAGCAGCGCAGCTTGCTTGGCGGCGCTGAGTCCGCGGAAGCGGCGCAGCAGCTGCTGCTCGGGCGGGCTGAGGGTGCGGTTCAGCAGGAGCTCGAAATGCTCGTGCATCGCCGGGGCCAGGGCGCGTTGCTCGGCGATTCCCGGCAGGCCGCTGAACGACAGCTGCAGGCGCGTTACAATCTCGGAGTTGAGGCTGCGGCGATGGTATTCGGCTGCCTCGGCCAGTTGGTTGCGCATGCTCATGGGCAGACGCACCAGGTATCTGTAGCTCGAGTCGATCATGCGGCAGCCCCCACTTCCGTCGCACGTGACGGCGCTGACGCTCGACGTGGCCGAAGGCGGCGCAGCACAGTCAATGGCAAAGCTATTTGCCTTAATCTAACCATGGGTCCGTGTGGTGACAAGAGACGACAAGGTGATATCGAACAGCATGCAACCGCTTACAAAAGGCAACATGCGGCTCGCCGCTACCATACTGCTGGTGCGCGACGGTGCCGGCGGGCCCGAGGTCTTCATGATGCAGCGCCCCGGCGGGGTGGATTTTCCGAACCTGCACGTGTTTCCCGGCGGCAAGGTCGACGAAGGCGATTTCGTCCCGGAGCTGCTCGAAGGTCTCGCGGATGAGCACGCCAATCGGCAGCTGGGGTTGGCGGCGGGCGGTTTGCGCTACTGGGTGGCTGCCATCCGGGAGTGTTTCGAAGAGTGCGGCGTGCTGCTGGCCCACCGCGACGGTGAGCTGATCCGCTGGGCAGACGCAAGGGAGGTGGCGCGTTTCAACGCCTACCGGCAGCAACTGATCGACGGCGAGCTCTCGATGACGGCGCTGTGCCGGCGCGAACAGCTGACGCTGGCCGCCGACCGGGTGCACTACTTCAGTCACTGGATCACCCCGGAGCAGGCGCCCCGGCGGTTCGATACCCGGTTCTTCATCGCCGCCATGCCGGCCAACCAGGAGACCCTGGCCCACCACTGGGAAACCGCCGCCGACGAGTGGGTACGGCCCGCGGATGCGCTCGCTGCTCACGCCGCGGGCCGCTGGCAGATGATCTCTCCCACCTTGACAACTCTCGAAGCTATCGCCGGCTTTGCCGCGGTCGACAGCATGCTCGCGGCGGTGGCCGCGGAGGCACACCTGGGCGAGCTCACCGACGAGCTCAGGTATCAAGGTATGCACAGCTTGCGATGAGCTGGATTCTTCAGGTTCGGCACGTGAGCAAGGCCTTCATGGACGGCCGCGACCGTCGTCGGGTACTGCAGGATCTGAGCTTCGAACTGCACGCCGGAGAGGTGGTGGTGCTGCGTGGGCCGAGCGGTTCGGGCAAGACCACGCTGCTGAACGTGGTGGCCGGGCTGCTCGAGGTAGACTCCGGCAGCTTGCACCTCGCGGCCGGCGGTCACGATTTCGCGCTGCACCAGCTCGACGAAGCGCAGCGCACGCGGGTGCGGCGCGCCCACATGGGTTACGTGTTCCAGTTCTTCAACCTGGTGCCGACGCTGACCGTGCGGGAGAACGTGCTGCTGCCGCTGGAGCTCAATCGCCGCCTCGACCTGCGATCCCGTGCCCTCAAGCGGCTCTACGATCTTGGCCTGGAAGATCGGGCGCACGCGTTTCCCGACGAACTCTCCGGCGGTGAGCGTCAGCGGGTGGCCATCGCCCGCGCTCTGGCGCACGAACCGCGCCTGGTGCTGGCCGACGAACCCACCGGCAACCTCGATGCCGACAATGCCGGCGTGGTAGCGGAGCTGTTGTGGCGCGAGGTGCGCGCGGTCGATGGGGCGCTGCTGCTGGCGAGCCACGACGCCGACATTGCCGCGCGCGCGGATCGAGTGATCGAGATTGGTGCAGCCCCGCGGCGCGACGCGTGAACCTTCTAGTCAAGAGCCAGATCAGGTTTCTGCGCCAGGCGCCCTGGAGCGCAGCCACGGCGTTGCTGGGCGTGGCGCTGGGGGTGGCGTCGGTGGTGGCCGTACATCTCATCAGCGCCCAGGTGGAGCGCTCTCTGGACGAAGCCGCGCCGCCCCACCTGGCCGGGCTCACCCACCTGCTGGACCGTCCGGGGATCCGGGCGGACGACTATTTCGATCTGCGTGACGGCTGGCGCAACCGGCCGGCGACGGCGATCACCGCCCTGGTGCCGCTGGTCGAAGGGCATGTGCTGCTGGACGGCCGCTCGGTACTGGTGCTGGGTGCAGATTGGCTTGCGATGCCGCCGGCCTCAGGTCGGGGCACCACGACCGGTGGCGCCGCCTGGTCTGTGCCGCTGGATGTCATCGTCGGCGAGGCGCTGCTGGTAGACGGCTCCCTCGAGCGCCGGGCCGGCGATCGGGTGAGCGTTGCTGGGCGCAGCTTTCGGGTTGCCGAAGAACTGGAGTCCGGCCTCGGTCCCGCGCTCATCGCCGACATCGCGGCGGCCCAGCAGATGCTGCAACTGCCGCCGCAGAGCCTCAGTCTGGTGGGCATGGCGGTGGCGGACCCATGGGAATCCTGGCGACGCTGGCTGAACCGGCTCATGCCCGGCTTTGCCGCGGGCTTTCCCCAGCCGAGTGCGCTGGCGCTCGATGCACTGCTCAGCCAGATCGACGGCGACGCCGCGGCCTGGCGAGCGATTCCGGTCACCGCCGAGCGGCCGAGCGCCGCTTTTGCCAGGGCGGTACTGTTCAACCTGGGCGCCCTGGGCACGTTGGCGCTGCTGGTGGCGTGGTTTCTGATCTATCAGGTGGGGGTGATCTGGCGGCGTCGGCAGCAGTTGCTGCTGCAACGGCTGCACGCCGTGGGGGTGCCACAGCGCAGCCTGCGGCTGAGCTTTCTAGCGCTGTTCGCTGGGCTCGGCAGTCTCGCCACCGTGGCTGGCATGCTGCTCGGGGTGGCCCTGGCCGAGCTGCTGGTCAGCCTTTCCGCGCCGGGTGTCGGTGCCGGGCGCGCGGGCGCGGGGCAGCTGCCGGCTGTGGATGCCTGGGTGGTGTTCAAGGCTGTGGTATCCGGGCTCGGGGTGTGCCTGATTGGCGGTTATGCGGCGTACTCCCGGGCGTCGAGCGAGCGCCCGTGGCCATGGCCGTGGCGCTGGCTGCTGGTGCCAGCGCTGCTGCTGATGGTGGCGCTGGGCATTCTCCGCGAGGACAGCGGCGTGTTCGGCGGGTTCATGGCGATCTTTGCCATGAGCCTGCTCGGCGCCTTGCTGGTGTCGCCGACCCTGATGCTGTTGCGGCGGGCGGTGACGGTGCTGCCGCTGGCGCTGCCGTGGCGACTGGCGCTGCGTGAGGTGGCCTGGCACCCGCGCGCATTGCGCGTCGCCATGGCCGCGTTGACGCTGGCGGTGGCCACCGGCATCGGCATCGGGCTGATGGTGGAAAGCTTTCGCGCCGACTTCACGCGCATGCTGGAATCCCGCCTCGCGGGGGATCTGTACATCTACCAACTGGGTGAGCAGTTCGCGGAAGTGGACGCCTGGTTGCAGGCGCAACCCGAGGTGGCGGCGGTGACGCGCTTCGGCGCCGAGCGGGTGCGGCTCCAGGGGTTGCCGGTGGAACTCGGCTACACCCGCTTCGACCGCAGCCAGAGCGCCCGCTACGGTTTCGACCGGGCGCTCGATGACGGCGAGGCGCTGCTCAGCGAGCGCCTGGCCCGGGATTTGCGCCTCGCTCCCGGTGACCTGATCGACGTCGCCGACGGCCGCCTGCGGGTGGCGGGTGTGTTCCCCGATTTCGGCGCCACCGCCGGGCGACTGCTGGCGGACATCGCCAGCCTCGATGCGCTCGGTCTGTGGCCGCGCTTCGACCGTTTCACGGTGGATCTGCAGCCGCAGGCGGAGTTGGCCGAGCGCCTGGCGCGGCGGTTCCCCGAGGTGGAGTTGGAGGCCAGAGGCGCCGTTCGCGCCCAGGCGCTGCGGATCTTCGATCGCACCTTCGCCATCACCCAGGCGCTGACCCTGCTGGCCCTGGTGGTGGCGGTGGTCGGGATGTACAACGCCCTCACCGCGCTGCGGCTGAATCAGGCGCGTACCACCCGACTGCTTCATGCCCAGGGGCTGAGCGCGGCGGAAGCCCGGCAGATCAGCCTGATCCGCTCGCTGGTGGTGGGCGGTATCGCGGTGCTGCTGGCGTTGCCTCTGGGCATCGCCATGGCGTGGACGTTGTGCTCGGTTCTCAACCCGCGCTCGTTCGGCTGGACGGTGACCCTGCATCTGCCGCTGGCCGGTTGGCTGTTGCCACTGCTGCTGGGCCTGGGGGCGGCACTGCTGGCTGGCGCCGTGCCGGCGCCGCGGGAGCGGGGTGCCCTCGATGAAGCGACTTGAGCATCGTCCAGCGTTGCTGCTGGTGTTGCTGCTGGCGTTGCTGCTGGCGTTGCTGCTGGCGCTGGCGGGGCTGGCCCACGGCCAGGGACAGTTGCGCCTGGGCGCGGTGCTCGGAGAAGCCGACACCGCCGGCTATGCGCGTGCCGATGAGCCGTGGGATTTCCAGTTTCCCCGCGATCACGGGCCGCATCCGCAGTTCCGCAGCGAGTGGTGGTATCTCACCGTCAATCTGCGCGCGGCCAACGGCGACGAGTACGGCGTTCAGTTCACCCTGTTCCGGCAGGCGCTGCGCCCGCAGCCGGTGGTCGGC
>JBLRXD010000290.1:0-5708 GCA_047920935.1 Pseudomonadales bacterium
GGGGCAATTTGTCGCAGCGAGGGAACCCCCGGAGGGGGTCGCGCGAGGGCACGCAAGTGGTTTTGCCGCTGGCGCGGCGCTGCGGCCTCTAATAGATCGCGATCGGGAGATCACTTCCACAGTTGGCAGATCCATCACCCCACGGCCGGCTTCTCGTAGATCGACGGCTTGTTGCTCTCTTCTTCGGTGATCCGCCGGCCCAGCGCCATGAACGTCGGGATGTCTTCGTCGCGGGGCATTTTCATCTTCAGCTTTCGCTCCAGCGCCGCCTCGATGTAGGGCGCCAGCTGCTGCTGCTTGCGATGCTCCCGCTCCGCCTCGCGCTCCTTGAACTCCGGCATGACCTCGGCGGCAAACAGCTCCAGCGACTCGCAGATGTGTTCGTGCTGGTTCATGCCCGCCTGCTGGATGAACGTCACCTGATCAACGCCGCAGGCTTCGAACTTGTTCAGATGAGCGCGCAGATCCGCCGGGGTACCGATGCCACCCCGGGCAGCGGTGAGGGCCGTGCTCATGTCGCCGGTCTCGGACTCGAGCTGGGGCTTGCGCACCCGCTGGAACTCCTGCCACAGATCCGTTCGCCCCGGCTTGTGCTCGCCGAAACCGTAGAGGCTGCCGAGGGCGTAGCCGAAGAATTCGAAACCCTCCAGACCCCGCTTGACGGCGGTTTCCCGATCCTCATGGCAGGAGAAGCTCGACACCATGCAGATGTTGGCGTTCACCGCATGGCCGATGGGAACGCAAGCCTCGCTCTTGATGATGCTGTAATACTCCTCGACCCAGGATTCGGCCTCCGCGGGATCGACGAACGCGAACGTCAGCGCGCCGATCCCCAGCCGCGCCGCCATGCGGATGGTCTCGCGCTGCGAGCAGGCGACCCAGACCGGCGGATGAGGCCGCTGCACCGGCTTCGGCACGATGTTGCGGCAGGGCATCTCGAAGTAGCGGCCCTTGTAGCCGGGGTAGGGATCCATGGCCAGCATGTTGCAGATCTGCTCGGTGGCCTCGAGGAACATCTTGCGCTTGTCGGCCACCGGAATGCCGAACCCGCCCAGCTCGAGCTCTGCGGACGACTCACCGGTACCGAAATCCACCCGACCCTGAGACACCAGGTCGAGGGTGGCGATGACCTCCGCGGTGCGCGCCGGGTGGTTGTACTGCGGAATGACCTGGCGGATGCCATGCCCGAGGCGGATGTTCCTGGTGCGCTGGGAGCACGCGGCGAGGAACACCTCGGGCGCCGATGAATGCGAGTACTCCTCGAGGAAGTGATGCTCCACCTCCCAGGCGTAATCGATGCCCAGCCGATCGGCCAGCTCCACCTGATCCAGCGCCTCGGTGAACAGGCGCTGCTCGGCGCCGTTGTCCCAGGGCCGAGGCAACTGATGCTCGTAAAAGATCCCGAATTTCATTCTCTCTCCCGTTGATCACGTTCCCTTCTTGTCTGGATACTGCCCCCGCCCCCAGCCCCGTGCAACCTCGTACAACCCGCAAGCACGCCCCCTGCCCATTGCCGAGCGCGGGCACCGCGGAGCGGCCGCGCCTGGTCATGCAGGTCTTCTGCCGCGCCGCGCCCTGGTGCGACAACGGCACCATCGCGCTCGGCAACGAGCCGGTAAGGGGTCGTGCGTAGCCAATCGAACGATCGTTCTGCTAGGCTAGAAGCATGACGGAATCGATGAATCGCGCGGTATTGCTCGACCGGCTCGGCCAGGTGTTTCGGGATCGTGGCTACGAGGGGGCCACGCTGACGCAGCTTGCTGCCGCCACCGGGCTCGGCAAGGCAAGCCTGTATCACCATTTCCCGGGGGGCAAAGCGGAGATGGCAGAGGTGCTGCTGCGGGATGCGGTGGCCGAGCTGCAGCGCCGCGCCTTCGCGAAGCTCGATGGCGACGGCCCGCCGAACGAGCGTTTGCAGCGCTTCGTGGATGGCTTCGGCGACTACCTGCAGCACTCCGGCGGGCAGTGCCTGCTGGCGGCGCTGACCCTGGGTAGCGCAAGCCAAGGGCACGCCGCCCGCATCGCCGCCCAGTTCGACGACTGGACCGGCGCCCTGGCGCGGGTATTCGAAGCCTCGGGGCAGAAGCGCAAGCGCGCGGCGCGCTCGGCCGCCGACCTGTTGGGCCGGCTGTACGGCGCGCAGCTGCTGAGCAAGCTGGCGGGAGACCCGAAGCACCTGCGGCAGACGCTCAAACGCCTGGCGCGCAGCGTGGCTGACGGCGGCTGATCGCCGGGGGCGGCTAGCGCAGCAGCCCGTGCAGGCGCCCCACCCACTTGAGCAGCCCCTGGGGCGCGTTGTGTCGCCGCCAGGCGCCGGCGGCCAGCTTCGCCGCCTCGCTCCGGGTGGGGTAGATATGGATGGTGCTCATGAGCTTCTTGAGCCCGAGCCCGTGGGTCATCGCGAGGATGAACTCGCCGATCAGATCGCCCGCCTCCGGGCCGACGATGGTGGCCCCGAGAATGCGATCGCCGCCCGGCTCGGTGAGCACCTTGATCCAACCTTCGGTATTGCCGTCGGCGATGGCCCGGTCGAGGTCGTCGAGGGGATACACGGTGACCTCCACGGCTTTGCCTTGACTGCGTGCATCGGCCTCGGACAGCCCGACGCGGCCCACCTCGGGATCGGTGAACGTCGCCCACGGCACCACGTCGTAGTTCACGGCGTATTTACGGAACCGCCCGAACAGCGCGTTCACCGCCGCATACCAGGCCTGATGGGAGGCCATATGGGTGAACTGGTAAGGGCCCACCAGATCGCCGCAGGCGAACACGCTGGGGCAGCTGGTACGCAGGTATTTGTCGACCTGAACCGCGCCGTTGGCCGCGGTGGCGATGCCGAGCTCCTCGAGCCCCAGGCCGCTGCTGTTGGGGCGACGCCCCACGGCCACCAGGATCCGGTCGAAGGGCAACGCCAGGCGGCTCTCGGCATGCTCGACGTGCAGGCATCCGGCCCCGGCGCCGGCTTCGGCGCCACCGGCGCCACCGGCGCCGGCCTCCACCCGCAGGGCTTTATGGCCCAGCCGGACTTCCACCCCTTCGGCGCGGAACACCCGCTCCACGTGGGCCGACACGTCCTCATCCTCCCGGGGCAGCAGCCGGGCTTCCATGTCCACCAGGGTCACCTGGCTGCCGAGGCGCTGGAAACTCTGCGCCAGCTCGCAGCCGATGGGGCCGCCGCCCAGCACCAGCAGCCGCGCCGGCAGCGCGGTGAGCTCCCAGACGTTCTCCGACGTCAGCGGCTCGACCTCGGCCAGACCCGGAATCGGCGGCAGCAGCGGCTGAGCACCGGTGGCGAGGATGATTCTGCGGCTGCTGATGACCTGCTCGCCCACGGCCACGTGATGGCCGTCCACCAGTCGCGCCCGGCCGGCGATGCAGTCGACGCCCAGGGAGCGGTAGCGCTCCATCGAATCCTTCGGCTCGATGGTGGCCACCGCGCGCCGCACCCGCTCCATCACCCGCGGAAAGTCGACCTCGGGCGTCACCGCCTGCATGCCGTAGTCGTCGGCGTGGCGCAGGGTGTGGGCCACCCGGGCAGAGCGGATCAGGGTCTTGCTGGGCACGCAGCCGGTGTTGAGACAATCGCCGCCCATGGCGCCCTGCTCGATCAGGGTCACCCGGGCGCGCACGGTGGCGGCGATGTAGGCGGAAATGAGGCCGGCGGACCCACCGCCGATAACGATCAGATTGTTGTCGTACTTTGCCATGGCGCCGCTAACCCTCCTGCTTCGCTGATTCGCGGGCCCGCCTGAGCCACCCCACGGCCTTGCGGGCCAGCAGCGGGAACAGCCCCAGCAGGCTGAGCGCGACGATGAGCCCCGGGCTCAGAATGTCGGACATCTGCTCGATGGTGGCCAACTGAGTGCCGGCAAAAACGTACACCAGAGTGCCCGGGAGCATGCCCACCTGGCTCACCCAGTAGAACGTCCAGGTGGCGATCGGCGTCAGCCCCATGACCACGTTGATGACGAAGAACGGGAACAGCGGCACCATGCGGACGCTGAACAGATAGAACCCGCCATCCTGCTGCAGCCCGCGATTCACCGACGCCAGCTGGGGGGCGAACTTCCGCTGGACGATGTCGCCCAGCAGCCGGCGGGAGATCAGCATGGCCAGCGTCGCGCCCACGGAGCTGGCGAAGGACACCACCACCAACCCCCATGCCAGACCGAAGATCGCGCCCGCGGCCAGCGTCATCACCGCCGCCCCGGGCAGCGACAGCGCGGTGACCGCCACATAGCCCACGAAGAACACGAGGGTCGAAACCAACGGGTGCGCGTTGACCAACTGGACCATGCTGCCGTGCGCCTGCTTGAGATATCCCAAGTCCAGATAGCGGCCGAGATCGAACAGGAAGTAGCCACCGACCAGCGCCAGCACCAGCCCGAGCAGCGCCAGTCGCCCCCATAGCTGCCTGCGGGTGCTGCCCTTGGCCGTGGCCTTGGTTACCATTGCGCGTTCGCCTTCAAAGGATCGTTTTCCATGTCCCGTATTTTTCCCAGCACTCGCCTGCGGCGGACCCGCGCCAGGGACTTCTCGCGTCGACTCGTCCGCGAGCACGTGCTCACGGCGGACGATCTCATCTACCCCATGTTCGTGATCGAAGGGTCAAGGCAACGTGAAGCGGTGACCTCCATGCCCGGCATCGACCGGTTGTCCATCGACGAGTTGTGCAAGGACGCCGAGCGCGCGTTCGAGCTAGGCATCCCCGCCGTCGCGCTGTTCCCCAACGTCGGCACCGACATCCGCGACTGGAACGGCTCCGAAGCGTGGAACCCCGACGGCTTGGTGCCTCGCGCCATACGCGCCCTGAAAGCCGCACTGCCGGAACTGGGCATCGTCACCGATGCGGCCCTGGATCCTTACACCAGCCACGGTCAGGACGGCATCATCGACGATAGCGGCTACGTACTCAACGACCGCACGGTGGAGACGCTGGCGCGCCAGGCGCTGGTGTGCGCCGAGGCGGGGGCCGACGTCATCGCCCCGTCGGACATGATGGACGGCCGCGTGGGGGCCATCCGTAGCGCGCTGGACGGCGCCGGCCACATCAACACCCTGATCATGGCGTACTCGGCCAAGTACGCGTCGGGCTACTACGGGCCGTTCCGGGATGCCGTCGGTTCCAGCGCCACGCTGGGGAAGGGCAACAAGGCCACCTACCAGATGGATCCCGCCAATGGTGACGAAGCGCTCCACGAGATCGCGCTGGATCTGCAGGAAGGCGCCGACATGGTCATGGTCAAGCCCGGCATGCCGTACCTGGACATCGTCCGCCGGGTGAAGGCCGAGTTCGGCGTGCCCACCTTCGCGTATCAGGTGAGCGGCGAGTACGCCATGCACATGGCCGCCCTGGAGCGCGGCTGGCTCGACCGCAAGGTGGTGCTCGAGTCGCTGCTGTGCTTCAAGCGCGCCGGTGCCGACGGCATCCTCACCTACTTCGCCCTCGAGGCCGCCGCAGCGCTGCGCGCCCCGTAGGAGCGATCTCCCGATCGCGATTCTTCCGATCCAGATCCAGATCGCGATCGGGAGATCGCTCCCACACAATCGCTCCCACACGGGGGTGTGGGCGTTCAGCGGTAGCGCAATTGCAGGCGCGCGCCGGCCAGCTGGCTGGCTTCCACTTCGAGCTCTCTGGCCGACAGCGGGTGCGTCGCCAGCCAACCCGGCGGTAGCGTCAGATCGATGCTGCCGCCGTCCATGGCGAG
>JBLRXD010000291.1:0-5630 GCA_047920935.1 Pseudomonadales bacterium
CCCGCAGCCAGTGAGCAGCCGCCACGGCATCGGCCGCCAGATCCTCGAAGCCCGCGTCTCGCCAGTCGCCGCTCGCCCCCCCCCAAGCCGCGCTTGTCGTAGATCAGAGCGGCCACGCCGTTCCGGGCGAAGTGGTCCGCGAGGTTCCGGTAGGGCTCCCGCGTGTCAGGACCAGAACCATGCACGAGAACGATCCCCGGGTGATTTCCGCCGCCAGCAGGCACAAACAGCGATCCTGCCAGGGCGTGCCCGCCGCTTTGAAAGCTCACCTCCTCGTCCGCGTACAGTTCCACTCTCGACGCTACGGTTCCCGATCCTTGTGGCCACTCCAACCCGAGAATCTCCCCTTCCGCCCCGACCTGAACCCGTAGGATGTCTCCGTCGGTCTCGTTCACCAGACGGTCGGGGGAGACGGCGCGCAGACGATGTCGCTCTCCGGCTATCTCGACGAACAGCCGTTGTCCACGCCAGCCGTGCGCGGGCCAGCCACCCAGATAGCCCACCTCGCCGTTCGGCAGTTGGTAGTTGCCCCGCAAGGCGGAAATCCACGCCGGATCGAGCCCATCGTCCGCCGCCGCGGTCGTCGGCGACGCCAGCACCATGGCGAGAAGCAAGAGGTAGAAGACCCCGCGCGGGGCCGAACATCGCGCGAAGGTGGCGCATGACGGAAGCATCGTGTGGTGTACTCCGCTGGGAGAGCCGCTCTGCAGTGCGCCATGATTACTGGGAGGGCGCCCGCGTCGCAAGCGTTCCCAGGCGGCCTGGTCAACCCCCGCCGGTCGCTTGCCCGACAAGCCCGCCCCGGGTTGATAATTCACTTGCGAACCGCCCTCTATCCACATAAAAAGCGCCCTGTTGCTGCCCCCCCAACACCACAAGGAGCGCATATGAACGTTGCCGACATTCGCACCATCGCCCGATCCAAAGGCGTCCGGCCACTGCCGAAATCGAAACTGAGCATGGTTCGCGCGATTCAGGAGAGCGAGGGCAACTTCCCGTGCTTCGGCACGGCGTACGAAAGCGACTGCGATCAGGCCCTGTGCCTGTGGCGCAGCGACTGCTTCAAGGCCGCGCAAACGGCAACGCCGCTGGCCAGCTGAATCGGCTGTGCTCGGCGGCGACTCAGCAGCGGTTGTTTACGTCGTCGACGAACCCGGCGGCGTGCTCCTCGCGAGCCAGCGTGACGCGCTGAATCAAAGAATGGAATCGTGGAAGATTGGCTTCGAACCACGCAAACGCATAACCGGCGAGATCAGCAACGCGGGCATTTGAAGTGTTGTCCAGCTGCATGTACTTTCGCGGTAGGTCGCCGTTGATTCGCAGGTAACGGTCGCCGAGCAGCTGCGAGCACTGGAACGCGCTGATACAGGAGCTGGCGCTGAGCATGTGCTCGAGCAGGCCGTTGTTGATCCAGCCGAAGACACCCCAATCCCGGGAGGCCATGCCGATCTTGTCGCGCGCCTCCTGGCCGAGGTCGTGCACCGGCCGGCCGGTACCCAACGACACCAGCCAGATGTCTTCCAGCGCATGCCCCAGGGCGAGCGCCTCGGTGATGGCGCAGATGCTGGGATCATTGGTGGTGAGCGCGCCGTCGATGAGCCAGCGGCGTACCGGCTGCGACGTCGGCACCGTCGGATACAGGGTCGGTGCAGCCGTCGCCGAGTCGCACACCTCCGCCAGCAACGGGTTATAGGCCGCGTCATGCCCGCGGTTGTTCTTGAAGGTGACCAGTTCGCGATTGATGAAGTCGTAGGCGAGAATCAGCAGGTGCTTGTCTTTGATGTCGTTTATCCGCGCGCCATCAGCGAGGCTTTCTATGTACGCCCGCTTGTTTTTCCCGTCGTACTTCGGCTGATTCTGCACCCGGCCGAGAAGCCTGTCCCAGATGGACTTGTTGAAAATCTGCGACATGTTCTCGGAGGAGTAGCTGTGCTTCGCCAGGCGCTCCAGAGAACCGGAGTTGAGGGCCAGATAGGCGGCCAGCAGTGAGCCCGTGCTCACGCCGGCGAAAAAGTCGAAGGTCTCGCGTACCGGTGTATTCGCCTCCTGCTCGAACAGATGCAGCACGTTCGCCGGGATGACGCCGCGCGAGCCGCCGCCGTCGATGCTCAAAATCAGTAATGGGCCCTTCTCGGACATGAATCTCCCCGCTTTTCATTGCCCCACGGCGAGCCTATATTAGCGGTGCAATCAAGTCGAGGATGCGCCTTTTCCGTGCGTTTTTGCACCGGGCCGTCGCGGCAACCAAGGGGGAGAAGATGTTCAGCCGTCACGGCACGACGATCTTCGCGGGGCTGTTGCTTGCCGCGCTCACTGCATTGGCGGACGCTCGCGCCGTCTCCTCACTCGGGCGGATCGAACCGTTGGATGGGGTCTACCGTCTCGCCGGGCCGTCGGAATTGGCGGTGGTTTCCGAGCTGCGAGTGAAAGAAGGCGACCGCGTTCAGCGCGGCCAGGTGCTGGCCACCCTCGATACCCACGCGCTGCTGCTGGCCCAGGTAAAACGGGCGGAGGTGGGTGTGGATCACGCCCGGCGGGTGCTCACGCGCAACGAGGCCCTGAAGCAGGGAGCGTTTCAATCTCAGGCTGCCCTCGACGAGGCGGAACGCGATCTGGAGCTCAGGTTGGCGGAACTCGTCGCCGCCCGCGCGCAACTGGATCGCGCCAGCGTCAAAGCACCGGTCGCCGGCCAGGTGCTGATCATCCATGCCCGCCAGGGTGAGCGCATCGGCCCGAACGGCCTGCTGGAACTGGGTCAGACCGAGCACATGTACGCCGTGGCCGAAGTCTACGAGACCGACATCGCGCTGGTGAGTCCGGGGCAATCGGCACGGGTGACCAGCCCGGCGCTCAGCAGCCCCGCTCGTGGCACGGTGGAGCGTATCGGCATGATGGTGGCCAAAAACGACGCGCTCGGCCTCGACCCGGTGGCCCGCACGGACTCGCGCATCGTCGAGGTCTTCGTGCTCCTCGACGACCCCACGGCGGTCGCCAGCCTCACCAACCTGCAGGTCAGTGTCGAGATCGGCGAGTAGTGGCCCGCGCGGTCCCCTACGCCTGGCTGCAGCTTTCACACGACAAGCTGAAGCTGGCGGCGGCCATCGGCGGCATCGCCTTCGCCATCGTCCTGGTATTCATGCAGCTGGGTCTGCGCTCGGCCTTGTTCGATAGCTCGGTGCGGCTGCATAAGGCCATGGACTACGACCTGATCATGTTGAGCCCGCGCACGACGTTTCTCGCGCAGACCAAGAGCTTTCCCCGCAGCCGGCTGTATCAGGTCGTGGGCATGGACGAAGTCGAAGGGGTGTCACCGATCTACGTCTTTCTCGCCCGCTACTACTATGAAGCGACTCCCGATACCCATCGCAGCGTTCTTGCCATCGGCGTCGACCCATCCGATGGTAGTCTGCAGCTGCCAGGGGTGACGGAGATGCTCGAGCTGCTGAAACGTCCCGACACCGTGATCATGGATCGCCATGGGCGCACCGAGTTCGCCCAGGCGGTGACGGATTTCGATCGCGACCTGCCTGTGCAATTGATGCTCAACGAGCGCAGCGTCGACCTCATCGGGTTGTATGAGCTCGGCACGTCGTTCGGTGTCGATAGCTCGATCATCACCTCTGATCTGAATTTCCAGCGAATCTTCCCCAATCGACCCGCGGGGCTGATCGAACTCGGGCTGATTCGGCTGACGCCGGGCGTCGATCCCCTCGCCGCACAGGCCGCCATACGCGCGTTTCTTCCCAACGACGTGCTGGTGCTCACCCAGCAGGAATACGTGCAGCGCGAGGTGGATTACTGGAACGGCAGCACTCCCATCGGCTATGTATTCTCCCTCGGCGCCGTCATCGGCATCCTGGTGGGGCTGATCATCGTCTACCAGATTCTGTTCGCCGACGTGCAGACCCACCTGGCCGAATACGCCACGCTCAAAGCCATGGGTTATACCCACGGCTTCCTTCGTTCATTGGTGTTCAAGGAAGCCGTAATCCTGTCGGTGCTGGGCTTTCTGCCGGCGCTGGGATTGGCGGTGCTGCTCTACGCCCAGGCGGCGGAGGCGACGCAACTGCCGCTGGCGATGACCTATGAGCGCGCCGCGGGGGTTTTCGCGATGACCGTCTTGATGTGCTGCATGTCGGGGTTGCTGGCCATCCGCAAGCTCAAGGGTCTCGATCCCGCCGAGGTGTTCTGATGGACTCGTGTCTCGTCGAGCTGCAGGATTTGAGCTTCACCCACCGGCAGGGCGGGCATGCGCAGAAAATTCTCGACACCCTGACGCTGCAACTGAGCGCAGGCGAAGTGGTGGTGCTGACCGGTCCTTCGGGTTCCGGCAAGAGCACGCTGCTGACTATCATCGGCGGCCTCAGGCGGGCAAGCGAAGGCAGCGTCAACGTGCTCGGCACCCAGGTGGTGGGCGCACGGGAAAAAATTCTGGTGGGCTTGCGCCGCCGTATCGGCTTCATCTTTCAGCAGCACAATCTGGCGCCCGCGCTGAGCGTCGCCCAGAACATTCAGATGGGGCTGCAGCTCAGCCGCGGTCATCGCCGCGGCGATGCCATCGACCGCATCCGCGCCGCTGCCGAGAGCGTTGGCATAGCGGAGCATCTGCACAAGCTGCCCAACCAGCTTTCCGGCGGCCAGCAGCAGCGTGCCGGCATTGCGCGCGCGCTGGTGGACGGCCCGAAACTGATCCTGGCGGACGAACCCACGGCGTCGCTGGACCGCGAATCCGGGCAGCAGGTGATGGATCTGTTCGCGACGTTGGCCACAAATGGTAGCGCCGTGGTGCTGGTGACCCACGACAAGCGCATTACCGATCAGGCCGACCGCATCCTCATGATGGAAGAAGGCCGGCTCGTGCCCGCCGCCGACCGGATCATGAAGGACGCCAGCGCCAGCCTGCGCACCCTGCAGGACATGGATCCAATCAGGCTCGGCAAGATGATGAGCTTCGGTCACGCGCTCGCCCGGGTGGCGCTGGCGGACGGGCGTGCCGACGTCAACGAGCGCGGAGCCATGGCCGCTGCTCTGCGAAAAGGCAAGGTGTTCAGCGGCGCCGAAATCGATCTGGTGATCGATCTCGCGCTGTCGCAAGCGCTTGCCTGGGAGCAGACGCGGGCGACGCCCGAAGGACGCAACGAACTGGCCACTGCGCTGGAAGCCGTCGCCGCAGCCGATGACGTGGTGACCGACGAGGAGCGGGCGGTCATTCGCCAGTTGTTGGAAGCCCCTTGACGCTATTGGTTGCTGTGGCCACGTGACGCAGGCGCAACGCCGCTCCATGGCACGACACTTGCCCCCTCTCGACGTCCGATGAAGATACGAGAGAGGTTACATGAAGTTTGCTTTACTTCCGGTACTCGTAGTACTCGTCTCCGTCACGGTCGGTTGCGCCAGTTCGCCGTCATCACTGGGGGCAGGTAATTCCGCCACGCTGCAAAACATGGAGAGCGCCTGCTGGAAACAACGTCAGGAGCTGATCCGCGACGCGTGGCGCGATTACGAAATGCGCAACAGGCTTCAGGTGGTATTTCCCGATTGGCGCATGCAGGCTACTGCGTGGGCACGGGCCGAATGTGCTTACGGCAGAACCATCGAGCAGTTTCGGCCATGAGCGCCGCCGAAACACG
>JBLRXD010000292.1:0-5617 GCA_047920935.1 Pseudomonadales bacterium
CCCTCTTCTGTGGGAGCGACCCTGCTTCTGTGGGAGCGATCTGCTGATCGCGATCGGCTTCTGGTCGAGCGCGCTGCCGGGCGAACACCCCCAACCGCTGTGCCAGCGCCGTCCGCACACAGCCGCCGCGCCCTCGCTCTTGGAGCGATGCCCGCCTCAGCGCCCGTACTGGTCGTCGAAGCGGACGATGTCGTCCTCGCCCAGGTACGCGCCGACCTGAACCTCGATCAGCTCGAGCATGAGCTTGCCTGGATTGGCCAGCCGATGGGTGACCCCCAGGGGGATGTAGGTGCTTTCGTTTTCGGTGAGGGTAAACACCTCGTCGCCGCGGGTGACTTCGGCGGTGCCGCAGACCACGATCCAGTGCTCGCTGCGGTGGTGGTGCATCTGCAGCGACAACCGCTCGCCGGGCTTCACGTTGATGCGCTTGACCTGATAGCGCTCACCCTGTTGCACGCCTTCGTAGCTGCCCCAGGGGCGAAACACCTCGCGATGCAGCAGGTATTCGTCGCGGGCGCAGAGCTTCAGTTGATCCACCAGGGTCTTGACGTCCTGAACCCGGTCTTTGTGGGCGACCAGCACCGCGTCGGCGGTTTCGATCACCACCAAGTTGTCGACGCCGATGGTGCCAACCAGCCGACTCTGGGCGAGCACGTAGGAGCCGTGACTGTCCACCGCGAGCACGTCGCCGACGAAGTGATTGCCGTCGCCATCCTGAGCGGAGGCTTCCCAGATGGCCGACCACGAGCCGACGTCGCTCCAGCCGAACGCCACCGGCACCACCATGGCGCGACTGGTGCGCTCCATCACCGCGTAGTCGACCGATTCGGCGGGGCTTTCGAGGAAGGCGGCGCCGGGGCGGAAGAAATCCAGATCCTCCGAGCCCGAATCGAATGCCGCCTGCACCTTGCTGAGCATCTCGGGCTGCCAGCGGCCGAGCTCTTCGAGGTAAGCCTTGGCGCCGAACACGAACATGCCGCTGTTCCAGAAATAGTCACCGGCCGCCAGGTAATCGGCCGCCGTCTGCTGATCCGGCTTCTCGACGAACGACTGCACCGCCACGGCCGGATCGCCAACCACCGAGCCCGCAGCCCGGATGTAGCCGTAGCCGGTCTCGGCGCTGGTGGGCTTCACGCCGAAGGTCACCAGCGCGCCATCGGCGGCGGCCGCAGCGGCCCGCTCGACCGCCTGCACGAAGGCGTCTTCATCGCTGATCAGGTGGTCGGACGGCAGCACCAGCAGGGTGGCGTCGCCGTGCACCCGGCGGACCTCGAGCGCGGCCAGGGCGATGGCCGGCGCCGTATTGCGGCCGGCGGGCTCGAGCATGATGCGCTGCCAGCGCTGGCCGATCTCGCGACATTGCTCCGCCACCAGAAACCGGTGCTCTTCGTTGCAGACGATCACCGGGGCTTCACTCGCCACCTTAGCGGCGCGGCGCAGGGTACCCTGCAGCAGCGAACCATCGCCGAACAACGCGTGAAACTGCTTGGGAAAGAGCTCGCGGGACAACGGCCAGAGACGGCTGCCGGTGCCGCCGGCAAGGATTACGGGGATCACGGAATGCATGCGCCAGGGTCACCTGTCATCACTGAGGATACTTGCAGGTAAACATAGCAGAGACCGGGCCGATCTAGCAGGGCAGCGTTCAGGCGTTGAGCTTGGCCTTGACTCTGGCGCTGACGGCGCCCATATCGGCGCGGCCCTGGAGTTGCGGCCGCAGCTCGGCCATCACCTTGCCCATGTCGCGCATGGATGTGGCGCCGCTGGCGGCCAGCGCGCCGTCGATGAGCCGATCGATGTCGTCGTCGGAGAGGGGCTCAGGCAGGAACTCGCGGACGACGCCGATCTCGTAACGTTCGGTTGCCGCCAGATCTTCCCGGCCGGCAGCCTCGAACTGCGCCAGGGAATCCTGACGTTGCTTCAGCATGCGGTTGAGGATGGCGATGACGTCATCGTCGCCGAGCTCGCGGCGGTCGTCGACCTCGACCCGCTGGATTTCTGACTTGACGAGGCGCAGGGCTGCCACTCGCGCTTTGTCGCGCGCTTTCATCGCGGCGGTGGTCGCCGCGCTGATCTGCTGCTTGAGCTCGGACATGAACGGAGCTCCCGAGTTGAAAGGCTGCTTAGAAAGCCTTTTCGAACCGGCGCGATTCGCGCTGCAGCTTCTTGGCGTGACGCTTTACGGCCGCGGCCGCCTTGCGCTTGCGCACGGAGGTCGGCTTCTCGTAAAACTCACGACGCCGAACCTCGGAAAGCACGCCGGCTTTCTCACAGGAGCGCTTGAAGCGTCGCAGGGCCACGTCAAAGGGTTCGTTCTCTTTTACTTTTACGCTCGGCATCTTCTACTCGTGTGAATGTACGTTGGGCATAGGCAGCCTCCAATCCCATCAGGATCGTCAACGGGCCGCGAATTCTAATGGCATTCCGAGGGCTTTGCAAAAGCCTGATGCGGGTTAAGATGCGCGCCATGCTTGTATTAGGAATCGAAACCTCCTGCGACGAGACCGGCGTGGCGCTCTACGACTCCGACCAGGGGCTGCTCGCCGATGCGCTGCACAGCCAGGTGGAGCTTCACGCCCGCTATGGCGGCGTGGTGCCGGAGCTCGCGTCCAGGGATCATATCCGCAAACTGATCCCTCTCACCGAAGAGATCCTGCAGCGCGCCGGCAAGCAGCTGGCTGACATCGACGGGGTCGCTTACACCGCCGGTCCCGGCCTCATGGGCGCCCTGCTGGTGGGCGCCACCTTCGGGCGCTCCCTGGCCTGGAGCCTCGAGGTGCCGGCCATCGCCGTCCATCACATGGAAGCCCATCTGCTCGCCCCGCTGATCGACGACCAGGAGCCGCCGCTGCCGTTCATCGCCCTGCTGGTGTCCGGGGGCCACACCCAGTTGGTGCAGGTGTCGGGCCTGGGGGATTACCAGCTGCTGGGCGAGTCGCTGGACGATGCCGCCGGCGAAGCGTTCGACAAGGCCGCGAAGATGCTCGGTCTCGGCTACCCCGGGGGGCCGCATCTGGCGCGCTGCGCCGCGGGCGGCGACCCCGGCCGCTTTCGCTTCCCGCGGCCCATGACCGATCGGCCAGGGCTGGATTTCAGCTTCAGCGGCCTGAAGACGTTCACCTTGAACACCGTGGCTGCCCATCAGCCGTTGTCGGATCAGGACAAGGCGGATATCGCCCGGGCGTTCGAAGAGGCCGTGGTCGATACGCTGACCATCAAGTGCCGTCGGGCGGTGGAGCAGACGGGCGTGCCGCATCTGGTGGTGGCCGGCGGCGTCAGCGCCAACGTTCGCCTGCGCGAACGGCTCGCCAGCAAGCTCGACGCCACCGTGTACTACGCCGCGCCGCGGTTGTGCACCGACAACGGCGCCATGATCGCCTACGCCGGTTGCCGCCGGCTGCTTGCCGGAGAGTCCACCGGGCTCGCCATCCACACCCGGGCCCGCTGGCCCCTCACCGACATGGCGCCGCCAGGAGGCTGACGTGGACACCGTTTTCGTGCGTGGGCTCACCGTCGAGGCGATTCTCGGCATCCATCCCTGGGAGCGGGAGAACCCGCAGCCGGTGCGCATCAGCTTCGCCATGACCGCCGACGTGCGGCACGCGGCACGTGAAGATCGCATCGACGACGCCTTGGACTATGCCGCCGCCAGCGCCCGTGTCGCCGCCCTGACCCGAGAGGGCAAGTTTCAACTGGTGGAGACCCTGGCCGAGCACATCGCGCAACTGCTGCTGCAGGAGTTTTCGGTGCTGCGGGTGCGGGTCGAGGTGGAGAAGCCCGCGGCCATCGCCGAAGCCGACAGCGTCGGCGTCAGTATCGAACGCCGGCGCAGCGCCGCCTGACCCTGATGCAGGATGGCAACGACGCCCTGGTGCGGCTGACCGCGGTGGAACTGCAACAGCAACTGCAGGCGGGCGCGCTGCGCGCCGTGGACGTCACCCGCGCCTTTCTCGCACGGATCGCCGCCATCGATGCCGGCGGGCCGCGGCTGAACGCCGTCATCGAGGTCAATCCGGATGCCGAAGCCAGCGCCGCAAGCCTCGACGCCAGCTTCGCCCGCAGCGGCGCGCGCGGGCCGCTGCACGGCCTTCCGGTGGTGCTGAAGGCCAACATCGACACCGGCGACCGCATGGCGACCAGTGCCGGCAGTCTGGCCCTGGCCGATCACCGGGCGCAGCGGGATGCGCATCTGGTGACCCGGCTGCGGGCAGCCGGGGCGGTGATTCTCGGCAAATCGAATATGAGCGAGTGGGCCAACTTCCGCTCTACCCGCTCTACCAGCGGCTGGAGCAGCCTCGGCGGCCAGACGCGCAATCCGCACGTGCTCGACCGCAACCCCTGCGGCTCGTCGAGCGGCTCCGCCGTGGCCGTGGCCGCGCTGCTGGCGCCGCTGGCCGTGGGCACGGAAACCGACGGCTCCATCGTCTGCCCCGCCGGCATCAACGGCATCGTCGGCATAAAGCCCACCGTGGGCACCGTCAGCCGCGGCGGCATGATTCCCATCGCCCACACCCAGGACACCGCCGGCCCCATGGCGCGCACCGTCTGCGACGCCGCGCTGCTGCTGCAGGTGATGATCGGCCACGACCCGCAGGATGCCGGGGCGTCCGCGTACCCGCATCCGCCGCCGCGGCTGCTGCCAGACCCTCTGAAGCGGCGGCTCGACGGCTTGCGCATCGGCGTCTACCGCAGCTATTCCGGGGGCGGAAGGTTCGAGAACGTCGACGCTGTCTATCAGCGCAGCATCGAGCAGCTTGCGACCCTGGGCGCCACCCTGGTGGACCCCATCGAGTACGTTGTGGCGCCCGAGTGCTCCGCCGCCGAATTCCAGCTGATGCGCTACGAATTTCGCCGCGGCCTGAACGACTACCTGGCCGCGGCCGGTCTGCCGGACGACCGCAACACCCTGACCAGAATCATCGCCTGGAACCGCGCCCACGCGCATCGGGTCATGCCGCATTTCGGCCAGGAGATCCTCGAGGCCGCCGACGCCATGGGGGATCTCGACGAGCCCGGTTACCGGCAGGCGCTCGCCGAAGGCCCCCACCGGCTGCGCGCGGAACTGGCCGCGCTGCTGGCAGAACACCAGCTGGATGCCTTGGTCACCGTCACCAACGCTTTCGCCTGGAAGACCGACTGGCTGGGTGGCGACCGCTTCACCGTGGGGAGTTCGACGCTGGCCGCCATGTCCGGCTTCCCCAGCGTCACGGTGCCGGCCGGTGACGTATCGGGATTGCCGGTGGGCGTCGCCTGGATCGGCGCGCCGTTCGCCGAGTCGTTGCTGCTGCAGATCGCCTACGCGTTCGAGCAGGCCACCCAGGCACGGCGGGAGCCGCGCTTCGTGCCGACGCTGGAGACCGACGCCGCCGGCCGCTGATCGCGCTTGCGATCAGCCCTGGGCCGCCGCGATCCGCCCCTCCCGCGCCCGCCGGATAGCCTCTCCCAGCTCCCGCCCGGCGACCCCCCGGGCCTGAAACTCAGCCGCGGTGATCTCCCGCAGCCCAGCGATCAGCCCCCGCAGGGCCGGCAGATCGCCGTTGCCGCAGGCCTCGACCACCGCCAGGGCCGGCTGCGGATCCCGCTGCGCAGACAGCGCGCCAATGGCCGTGACGGCGGC